>NZ_JADGES010000135.1 GCF_016744255.1 Maribacter sp. | reverse complement strand
AGTTTTAGACTATAATTAAGAAATCACATTGATTTTAGATTAACTATTAAATACAAACCATTAACTAAGAAAAGCCCCCTGATCTTAAAAACAAAAAAATCATATGTCAGTACAAATTGAAGATTCAGAATTAGTAAGAGATTATATTAGTGGCGATGAAAAAGCACTAGAAGTATTAATCAATAGACACAATCAACGTATTACTAGTTTTATCTATTCTAAAGTATTAGATAGAGATATTACAGAAGATATATTTCAAGATACCTTTATTAAAGTAATTAAAACATTAAAAAAAGGTACATATAGTGAAGAGGGTAAATTTTTACCATGGGTTATGCGTATATCCCATAACTTAATAATAGATCACTTTAGAAAGAACAAAAGAATGCCAATGTTCGAGGGGAGTGATGATTTTAATATCTTTTCTGTTATTGGGGACGACAAGTTAAATGCAGAAAAACAACTTATAAAAGATCAGATTAATTCCGATTTAAGAATATTAGTAGAAGAATTACCAGACGATCAAAAAGAAGTTTTATTAATGCGTATCTATAAGGATATGAGCTTTAAAGAAATTTCAGAGAACACTGGAGTGAGCATAAACACTGCTCTAGGAAGAATGCGTTATGCATTAATTAACCTTAGAAAAATAATAGAGAAAAATAATATAGTACTTACGGCGTAACATTTGCCAAAGTGAATAAACAATATTTCTAATTTAGTAGCGTTATCCCTGTATAACAATATTAGAAATATGGAAAAAATTTACTTTGAGTACCAAAAAAAATTCAGTCCGGTAAAGGCAAGTACAGAAACTATAGAATTTCTAATAAGTTATTCTAGAGCACTTTATACGGTAAAACATGATGATTTAAAGTTTAATATCATCTTAAACTAAAATACAAAGCCCGTTATTTACGGGCTTTTTTATTTTTCATATATTCGTTTAGAACCGTTTTTCTTCCAATAGTTTTAGTAATTATATCTTTTTCTAAATTCCACCCTCTGGCTGGGCTATATTCTCGACCATACCAAATAATTTGCAGGTGTAAATCGTTCCAAATTTCTTTAGGGAATAAGCGCCTAGCATCTTTTTCTGTTTGCACTACATTTTTTCCGTTAGTTAATCCCCATCGATACATAAGTCTGTGAATATGTGTATCTACAGGAAAAGCAGGGATTCCGAACGCTTGCGACACTACTACACTAGCCGTTTTATGACCAACAGCAGGGAATGTTTCTAGTATTTCTAGTTCTTTAGGAACAATACCATTATGATTCTCTACTAGCATTTTAGAAAGCCCAAAAATTCCTTTTGCTTTCATAGGGGAGAGGCCAACAGGTTTTATAATTTCTCTTATTTCTTCCACCGATAATTTTATCATATCATACGGATTGTCGGCTTTTGCAAAAAGTAAGGGTGTAATTTTATTAACTCTTACATCGGTACTTTGTGCAGACATAAGCACGGCAATTAATAGCGTATATGGGTCTTTATGGTCTAATGGTATAGGAATAGTGGGATATAATTCTTTTAGCGTGTTAATTACAAACGGAACCTTTTCCTTTATTGTCATAATTGGTTTATTTTTATGCAAATATCTATGGATATAAAACTAATTAAAATTGTGTATGAAAACATTAAAAGTAGGAGATAAAGTTCCAAGTTTTTCTTCTAAGGATCAAGATGGAAATACGATTAATTTATCCGATTATATAGGGAAGAAACTAATCGTCTTTTTTTACCCTAAGGCAAGTACACCAGGATGTACTGCAGAGGCGTGTAATTTAAGAGATAACTATGCCGAATTGCAAGGGCAGGGGTATGAGTTGTTAGGAGTAAGCGCGGATTCGGAAAAAAGACAAGCCAAGTTTAAAGATAAATATGAATTTCCTTTTCCGCTACTAGCAGATGAAGACCATACGGTAATTAATGCTTTTGGAGTTTGGGGACCTAAAAAATTTATGGGACGTGTGTATGATGGTATTCACCGTAAGACTTTTAAAATAGATGAAAAAGGAGAAGTTACTTTAGTAATTGATAAAGTGAAAACTAAAGATCATGCTGCTCAGCTCTTAGATATGTAAAATAATAAAAAAGCATCAGAATTTTCTGATGCTTTTTTATTGTACGTAAGAGAAACTTATTTTTATTCCTTTTCTTCTGGGTTATCCTTACGTTGAAAAAGCTGTTTTTCTTTTATAATTTCAGGTAAACCGGCAGGTAGCATTTCTTCCCAACCTTCTTCATTGTTTATAATTTTTTTAAGTACGTCTCTAGAGAAAATATCCATAATTTCTGGGTCGTAATCAAAAATATCCATTACTTTCCCATTGTACTTAAAGAACTTGTATAGCTCTTTCATTCTTGGGTGTACCTTAACATTGTTACTGGTCATAATCTGTCCAGTCTCTGTGTTTTTCATAGGGTACAAATACACTTGTAAGTCTTTAAAGAATAATTTACCAAAGGCTTCTAAAATACCACCACTTAGGTGTCTATAGTATTTTTCATCAAAAATATCAACTAGGTTATTAACCCCCATTGTAAGGCCAATTCTTGCCTTAGTATAATTATTAAAATATTCTACCAGACGGTAATATTCTTGGAATTTAGATATCATTACGGTATGCCCTAAAGAACAAAGTAATTGCGCTCTATCCATAAAATCTTGCTCATCTATTTCTCCAGAAGCTTTTAAGTTGGATAGTGTAATTTCAAAAATTACGATGGTCTTTTCTTCGTTGACCATTTTATCTCGTATAAAAATGTCATACGATTTTTTAAACATATCCTCGTTAACCTTGGTTACAGGTCTAAAGCTACCTCTAAGGGCAAGAATATTCTTTTTGTATAGAATAGCGGCTGGCAATAAGTTATTTCCATCAGGGCCGAACATAACAGCATCTGTCATGTCGTTTTTAATAAGCTGCAAGCTCATTAAGCGGTTATCTACATTTTTAAAGTTTGGACCAGAGAAATTAATCATATCAATCTCTATGGTGTCCTTATCTATATGGTCGTATAAATATTTTAATATTTTTTTTGGCTTATCATATTTGTAAAAAGCACCATAAATTAAATTAACTCCTAGAGTTCCTAATGTTTCTTGTTGTAAACGGGCTTCATTTTGTTTAAAACGAACATGTAGTATAATTTCATCGAATTCTTTTTGTTCAGGATCTAGTTGAAAACGAATTCCAACCCAACCATGACCTTTATAGCGTTTAGAAAAATCTATAGTAGCAACGGTATTCGCATAAGAGAAAAACAAACGCTCGGGATGATTTTCTCTACTAATACGTTCTTCCATTAAACGCATTTCACTATTCAACATAGTTTTTAACCGTGGTTGCGAAACGTATCTTCCGTCTTGTTCAACACCATAAATAGCATCACTAAAATCCTTGTCGTAAGCACTCATTGCTTTTGCAATGGTACCAGAGGCGCCACCTGATCTAAAGAAATGTCTGGCAGTCTCTTGGCCAGCTCCAATCTCTGCAAAGGTTCCGTAAATGTCTGGATTAAGGTTTATACGCAAAGTTTTTGCTTTGGTAGAAGGAATATTTTCAAAAGCATTATCCCTTTTAAGAACTGAAGCCATTTTGTTGTTTTAGTTTTGGCAAAGTTAGAAAGATTGGGTAATCTATTAAATAAATATGTTATAAATTTGAAATAAATACAAGATATATTGAAAATCACTTTTTTGGGCACGGGAACATCACAGGGAATTCCTGTTATAGGGAGTACACATCCGGTATGCTTAAGTAGCAACCCAAAAGATAAAAGATTACGAGTTTCGGTATTAGTTTCCTGGGATGACTATAATGTTGTGGTAGATTGCGGGCCAGATTTTAGACAACAAATGCTTACCAATCCTATTTCTAAATTAGATGCGGTATTGTTTACGCATGAACATTCGGATCATATAGCTGGATTAGATGATATACGACCATTTTTTTTTAGACAAGGAGATATTCCTATTTACGCCCATGAAAGGGTTGTTAAGGCCTTAGAAAAAAGGTTCGATTATATTTTTGCTAATGAAAACAAGTATCCAGGAGCGCCTGCTGTAACTGTAAATAAAGTTGTAAATAACATTCCTTTTACTCTAGGTAACTTACGTATTGTTCCTGTAGAAGCATATCATAACAGATTGCAAGTTTTTGGGTACAGATTTAGAGATTTCACCTATTTAACGGATGTTAAATCGATAACAGAGCAAGAAATAGAAAAAATTAAAGGAAGTAAAGTTTTAGTAATTAATGCTTTACGGGAAGAAGCACATCATTCTCATTTTAACTTAGAGGAAGCATTGGCCTTTATAGATAAGGTAAAACCCGAAAAGGCATATATTACCCATATTAGCCACTTGTTAGGTTTTTATGAAGAAGTGGAAAAAAAATTACCAAAAAATGTACATTTGGCGTACGATAACCTTGTAATAAGCATTTAATAAATTTGTTTTATGAAAAATAAACTCATCCTATACTCTTCTATATTCTTTGCATTAATAGCTTTATATCTATTTGTTAGTGGCGATAAAATGGCAGATTCGTATGAGGATAAAATTAAAAAACAAGAAAGTATTGTAGAACAACTAAAGGATTCCGTACAAACTACCACACTTAAGGCATTAGAAATGCAGTATTTTTCTTTAGAAAATAATGATGATGCTTTGGCTTATTATGATCATTTAGGTGTAAAAGACCCTTCGAGCTATATTGCCGACAAATTATTAGAAACTAATGAGTCTAAAGGAAACAATCCATTAGTTCCTTATGAGGGAATGGAAAGTGATTTTAAAATAAACAAAATTAAAATTTTAAACCATAAATGGATTATTGCAGACTTTTCGGATGGAAAATACTGGGGAGAAGTTTTAATAAAATATGAGCTCAAAGACGATCTAGGGGTAGACTTTTCTCTAATAGATCATCTCTTATATACCCGCAGTAATTAAATTTTATCCGTTAGCCACTTTTTAAAAGAGTAAAAGTTTTGTGGAGCAACTCCATGACCAACAGGAAACTCTTCGTATGCATGGTTAATGCCTATTTTATCTAGAAAAGCTGGGGTTTTTTGAGCCCATTCCAAAGGAATAACCTGATCTACAGATCCATGAGAAGCATAAATATTTAAAGAGGTATGATCCTTTTTATTATAATTTTCTTTTAGAATAGATTCATTAATATAACCACTTAAAGCAATTACATTTTTTATCTTTTCAGGATAAGATAATGCAACGGCGTAGCTAAGTATTGTACCTTGACTAAAACCTAAAAGTGTTATGTTGTCTGTATCTAAATGGTATGTTTTACAAGCTTCATCAATAAAATGTACTATTTTTTCTCTAGATTCCTTTGCTTGTTCATCATCACTCCATTTTCCTTTTTCTGCATCAAAATTAATAGCATACCAAGCATTACCTTGGGGTGGCATAGGGTAGGGAGCTCTAACAGATATGATACAAAGTTGTTCGGGTAATTCAGGAGCAAAAGAAAATAAATCTTCTTCATTACTACCATAACCGTGGAACATAAAAAGAACAGGAATTTTTCCTCCCGTTAATGAGGATGGTTTTATTATATGTTCTAAAGAAAGCGGAGCAGTTGTCATATTATTGAATAAAAGTGAACCATTTTTGAAAGTAAGGCCCCAATACAGGAACCGATTGTTTTTTGTCTGTAATAGCGCCTATAAAACCATATCCCCATAGAACAATATAAAATACATAAAGGCCATACCAAGCATATTCATTAAACCATTGGCTTAAAAATAAAGCAAAACCTAAAAATGTTATATGTAGCCCAAAAGCTTGTCTGGTATGGAATCTAGCAAATTCGTGTTTAGGCTCCATATTCATGCTTAGAGCAATTAAAGCTCCAACAATTGTAAAATATGCGGTTATGGCGGTGTTTTTTCCTTCTGGCATTCTAGTAATTTTTGGCAAGGTATAAATTTTGATACAAAAAAAGAGGAGCAATCAGCACCTCTTTTTTTATTTTCTAAACAGTTAAAATAATTTTAACCAATATTACCAATAACTGGTAATTTTTCGTCTTTAAGATTATTTGCATTCATAGCTCCTAATACCATAAGAACTAAGGGTATATAAGATAGGTAGCTTAATAAAGCTATACCTGTAACAGATACAAGAATTCCTACGGATACAGAAATTATGACTCCCAGAATAAAAATTCTTAAAGATTGTCCAATATGAAAAGTTACAAATTCATTTTCTTTATCACCTCTGGTAGAAAAATAAGCTATTAGTAATCCGATAACTGTAATATAGCTAACAATAGCCATTGTTTTACCTTGTTCTTTTGTACTTTGATCCATAATATTTTTAGTTTTATTAGTTGGTTAAAAAAGATAAAGATAATTAAAATTGAATATCATTATTAGCAATAATACCATATACTTTTCCTTTATGCTCTTTTTCTATATAAACAGAGTTCTTACTTGTAGAAACACTGCCTTCTATTTTTAGCTTAAAAGTTTCTTCGGGGTTAAAAAGCGTAAGACATGCTTTTTGTCCTTCTTTTAATACCGGTGTTTCTAAGCCATATCTTTCTCTTCCTTTGGTTAAAAGAGCAATTGTTTTTTCTGTGTTGAAGATTAAGTTTAATATTCCAAAAGCGCTTTCTAAACCAATGGTACCATAGGAGGCATTGTCAAACTCTACTTTTTTGTTTTCAATGTTTATAGGTGTATGGTCCGATGTTACAAAATCTATAACACCATCTATAACACCTTTAATTAATGCTTTTATGTCCTTAGATGTTCTTAAGGGCGGTAATACCTTGTAATTAGTATCAAAATCATGCAATACATCATCACTAAAAATAAGATTATGTATGGCTACGCTACAAGTAACATTAAGACCTTTTTTCTTAGCTTCAGCAATTAGTTTTACAGCGTTGGCTGTAGATATGGTTGGTATATGTAATTTTCCACCAGCGTATTCCAATATAAATAAATCGCGTACTATTTGTAATTCTTCTGCTAGTGCAGGTATTCCTTTTAATCCAAGTCTAGTACTTACAGGGCCTTCGTTTACTTGTCCTTTTCCTGCAATCTTAGTGTCTAAGGGAAAAGAATATACAAGTCCATCAAAGCTGTCTGTATATTGTAAAGCAATTTTTAAAAGATTAGGATTCTTTATTGCTTTTTTAGAATCGTAAAACCCTACAGCTCCAGAGTTTTGCATATCAAACAGCTCGGCTAATGCTTCTCCTTTTGCTAGGTTGGTTAAACATCCAAGAGGATGTAAATTAACACTGTTATTTTGAGCAGCATTCTTTAGAAAAACAATATCAGAACTACTATCTGGAACAGGGGTAGAGCTTGGGTTTAAAACAATATCTGTAAACCCACTTTTAGCGGCAGTTAATAAACCATTAGC
>NZ_JADGES010000025.1 GCF_016744255.1 Maribacter sp. | reverse complement strand
ATAGTTCTGTATTAAGAATTTTAAATTATAGATTAAGGAGTATTTAAGAAGTACCTAATATGGATAATAAATTATTGAATTTTCAACTAAAAACAGCTTTAAATTATGAATTATGCAAATTTTTACTATAAAAATTATATATTTGTTAGTATCTAACTTAAAAATAACATGGAAATTTCACCAGAAAAATCTTTATGGTTTATGTTTATTAAGGGAGACTTAAACGCATTTTCTAGTTTGTTTAAGCATTTCTACCCTATGCTACATGGCTACGGAATGAAGATTTCTGGAAATACAGAATTAACAGAAGATTGTTTACAAAGCTTCTTTATCTACTTACATGACAATAAAGATAAAATTGGAGAAGTAACCCATGTAAAATCGTACTTATTTATTTCTTACAGAAGAGCGTTATTGAAAGTTTTAAAAAAAGAAAGATTATACTCTACATTCAATGAGACTATGGAAAACAATATGGGGTTTGTCTTTTCCAAAGAGGAGCTTAGTTCTAAGCAAGAAACAATAAAACTTAAATCGACTGCTCTTATTAAAATTCTTAATTCTTTATCAACAAGAGAAAAAGAGGCTATTTACCTTAAGTATTACAGTAACTTAAAAACACAGGAAATATCCGAAATTATGGGTATATCTTACCAAAGTGTTCAAAACACATTACAAAAAGCTTTTACTAAACTTAGAGATAAATCGGAATCTGACGCACTCCACCATATACTACAGAATAGTTAAAATTCATTTTTTTAGGGTATATTTACTACTTATATATCTCTTCAGTACTGAATACCTATTTTAATGAACAACATTGACCAAGAACTTTTAGAAAATTTATTAGAAGATATTTCTTTTATAAATTGGGCGAAAAAGAATAATAGAAATGATATTCACTATTGGAATAATTGGATTTCTAATAATGAATCTAAGATTGAGACTATAGAAATGGCTAAGTCTATAACTCTTGGCATACAGTTTAATGAAGCTCCTTTAAGCGATAGTAAAGTAGATTCTCAATTAGATAACGTTCTTAGTATTATTTCTTCTAAACCTAAAAACTATACTAAGAAAACAAAACTTAAAAAGAAATTTAATTTTTCTCCGTATGCTATTGCTGCTACAATAGCTGTACTATTTATTTTTGTTTATACTTCTTCGGATATTCTTAATAACTCGTTAGTAGAGCACCAAACCTCTTATGGAGAAATTATTAATTTAACCTTACCAGATGGAACTTCTGTAATTTTAAATGGAAATTCTAAAATAAGTTATTCTAAAGAAAACCCACGAGATGTTTCTTTAGATGGAGAAGCATATTTTAAAGTAAAACCTATCCTTTCTACCAATGCAAAATTTTGGGTAAGCACTAAAGATTTAAAGGTATCGGTATATGGAACTAAGTTTCATGTTAACGCACATAACCAAAAAACCGATGTTGCTTTAGACGAAGGGTCTATAGAATTAGAACTAAATGGCGGAAAAGCTAAAATAATGAACCCAGGAGAATTTATTTCTTTTTCAAGAATTGATAAAAAAATTATTCACACCAGCAATTCAAAAAAAGATTCTTATTCCCTTTGGAGAGAAGGTACTTATATTTTTAATAATATTAGCTTGGAAGAAGTAATGAAAAACATCGAAGAATCTTACGGTTTGCCTTCTGAGTTCATTGACCAAAAAACAAAAACAAAGATTATTAGCGGAGGAATACCTAATAAAAATTTAAAAATCTGTCTTTCTGCTATAGAAAAATCTACAGACACAAAAATCATTAAAAAAGACAATAAGTTACTAATTATCAATTTAAAGAAAGATAACTAAACTCAAAATTCATGAGTAAAAAGCAATTGTTCTTTGTAATTTTTGCTATTTTTTTTTATGTAGCTAAGACTTCTGCTCAAAATACTTCAGATACAGTCCAAAATGATTCTATTTTACTTGTTAAGTATTTAGATAATTTAAGTAAAAAACAGAATGTTTTTTTCACATATAGCCCTAATTTGTTATCTGGAGAGAAAATATTTTTGCAAAATTACAATTTAGAAACATTACCTAAAATTGTAGAAAAACTTGAAAACAAAACAGGGTTTGATTTTGAATATCTAGGAAACAGATACTATGTAATTTATCCAAAAAAAGAAACAGACAAGGATAAAAAAGTAGATATAACAAGCTACAGTCCATTAGCTAATATAGAACTACAACAATTTATATCGGGTAAAATAACGGATGATAACAATGATCCTCTTCCAGGAGCCTCTATTATTGTTAAAGGAAGTAATAATGGTACGACTACCGATTTTAATGGTAATTACAAGATAGTTGCCAATATTGGAGATACGTTACTGATTTCATACATTGGTTTTACAAGTAAAGAAATTACAATAAACAATGCCAATTTTAACACTTCATTAATTCCAGGCCTAAAACTGTCCGAGGCAGTAGTAATTGGCTCTAGAAATCCTAACAGAACTGCTCTAGACACTGCAATTCCGGTCGATATTATTGATATTGCTGAATTAGCAATTGCTGGCCCACAAATCTCTATTACGCAAATATTAAATTATACAGCACCTTCATTCAGTTCTAATTCACAAACAGTTTCTGACGGTACCGATCATATTGACCCTGCTCAATTACGTGGTTTAGGTCCTGATCAGGTTTTAGTACTTATAAATGGAAAAAGAAGACATACTTCTTCTTTAGTAAATGTAAATGGAACACCTGGAAGAGGAAGTGTAGGTACAGATTTAAATACCATCCCTGCAGCAGCAATTAAAAGAATAGAAGTGTTAAGAGACGGTGCATCTGCTCAATATGGATCAGATGCCATTGCTGGTGTTATTAATATTGTTCTGAAAGACATAACAAATGAATTTACTATTTACCTTACTAGTGGTGCTAATTTTTCTAAAAACAGTAACAACCATACAGCAGGAATAGATGGTAAAAAATTTCAGGTAGACTTAAACTATGGTCTTCCTTTAGGCTATAAAGGAGGTTATATAAACGTTACAGGCTCCCTTACCAAACGACAAAGAACCTCTAGAGCACGCGATAGAAATGACGAAATATTTCATGCTTATAACGCCATAGAATGGGGAGCTTATAACCAAGGCTATAGTCTAACAGATTTAAAAACCAATGTAGAACAAATTCAAAATTACGCTACGCAAGTACCATATTTTAGTCTTACTAAGCAACAAGAAATTGGAAATGCAGTATCTATTAATGAATTACAGAATATATTGAATTTTGATGTTACGGATAATGAACTGAAACGAAGAGATTTAAAAAGAGGGGATTTTAACATGAGTGTTGGTCAATCTGGATTAACGCAGGGACAACTAATGGGTAATTTAGAATTTCCTATTGGAAAAAATAATGTGAAGGTATATGCTTTTGGAGGAACATCTTATAGACGTGGGGATGCTGCCGGTTTTTATAGAACACCAGGACACCCTACAGGGAGAGGTAATACTTTGGCATATATTAATGGTTTTTTACCCAATATTGAATCCGATATTTTGGATAACTCTTTTGCATTTGGAATTAAGGGTAAAATAAAAGAATGGGATGCTGATCTATCCCATACATTCGGAAAAAACGTATTTAAATACAACATTTCAAACACATCTAATTTTTATCTTCAATCTGGAGCTCCTTCCGAATTTTATTCAGGCTTAAATGGTTTTAAACAAAACACCGTTAATTTAGACCTATCAAGATATTATAATACTATTTTCTCTGGATTAAATATTGCATTAGGGGCAGAATACAGAATCGATAATTATTTTATAGAAGCAGGAGAAGAATCTTCTTATGCAAAATATGATATTAATGGAGAAGTAGAAACGTATGTCAGCTCTATAGATCCTTCTTTACAAGTAGTCGATTTTTTCGGAAACCAGCCAACAGCAGGTGCACAAGTATTTTCTGGATTTACTCCTAAAAATGTAGTAGACGCTAAGAGAAATAGTTTTGCTTTCTATTGGGATATTGAAGCTGATATTACCGACAAATTTTTAGTTAATAGCGCGCTACGTTTTGAAGATTTTAGCGATTTTGGAAACTCTCTAAATTATAAAATTGCTACACGATTAAAAGCTACAAATAACATTAATATAAGAGGAGCAATAAGTACCGGGTTTAGAGCGCCCTCTTTACACCAACAGTATTACAACAAATCTAACACATTATTTGATGATGATGGAATAGCATATGAAGTGGGGTCATTTACTAACAACTCCAAGATTGCTAAATTATTTGGAATTCCAGAATTAAAAGAAGAAACATCCTTTAATTCTAGCCTTGGTTTTACTGCTAAAATCCCTAAAGCAAATCTCTATATAACCATAGATGGTTATTATATAAAAATATCGGATAGAATTACTTACACTGGGGATTTTACTACGTTTATAGAACCTAGCAATCAAGCTCAAGAATCTATTAATACAATATTTACGGATTTAGATATTGGTAGGGCAGCATTTTTTGCAAATTCTATAAATACAAAAACAAAGGGGGTAGATGTCGTAGTTACCCATAAATATAAGATTGGAAAATCTATAAGTATCATTTCTAATTTTGCTGCAACATTCTCAAAAACAGAAAAAAATGGCGCTACGAAAAGTAGTCCCCTTTTGGAAAGTGCTGGATTAACAGATGTGTATTTTAGTGAAACGGCAAGAATATACCTAGAAAGAGCACTCCCTAGAGTAAAAATGAATCTTGCAAATAATTTAAACATAGGAAAATTAAACTTCTTTCTGAGAAATGCATACTTTGGATCGGTAGAAGACACCGGTATTCTTAAAAATAATCAAGGAATTAAAATATGGGATAACCAAGGTAATCCAAAGCATCCTATAATAGGAGGTAAAATAATTACGGATCTAAGTGCTTCTTACCAACTCAGCAAAGCATTAGATTTTACAATAGGCGCTAATAATTTATTAGATATATACCCAGATGAATTACCAAGCTACTTAACCTCTAGTAATCAATTTATCTACTCCAGAAGGGTATCTCAATTTGGGTATAGTGGCCGTTTCCTTTTTGCCAGGTTTAATTTTAAAATTAGATAACACTTCTTCTAAAAAATAATTCAAAGTTCAAGAATAAGCCCCTCACTTCTATATTGTTAAAAAAATTAACAAAAAAATAGGGTATATTTTTTTAATCAATACTCTTTATAAAAAAAAGGGAAAAGTATAATACTTTATAGTTTCAAATTAAAGAGATATTTATATTGTAATAGCTACTTAAGAAGAACCCTTTTAAAGTCATGAATATTCATAAAATTTATTCCCAAAAAGATGCTGTAATATCGTCAGCTCATTTTACAAAAGGAGAACTCAAATTAAAATTAAGTATATGAAAATTAGAAATCTAACTCGAAAACTAGTACTGGTTGCACTACTATTAGGAGCAACTAAAGCACATGCTGTATTAAGTGACAGTATGGTTAACAGCAAAGTTCTTAACAATCTAAAACTAGAACAAAATTCCATACAGGGAATAATAACTGACGAATCGGGAGACCCACTAATAGGGGCTTCTATTGTTGTAAAAGGAACAACACAAGGTACTACCACAGATTTTGATGGTAATTATGCTATAAATGCAGATATAGGAGACACTTTAGTAATTTCTTATATAGGTTTTACTAGTAAGCAAGTAGTTGTTAAAAATGCAACAACCAATGTTACCCTAATTGCTGGGCTAGAATTAACAGAAGCTATTGTTATTGGCTCAAGAAACCCAAACAGAACGGCGACTGAAAGTTCCGTACCGGTAGATGTTATAGATATAAAAGAACTAAATAACATTGCACCGCAAGTAAACTTAAACCAAATACTTAATTATGTTGCTCCTTCTTTTACCTCTAACACTCAAACAATCTCTGACGGAACAGATCATATTGATCCGGCATCATTAAGAGGTTTAGGTCCTGATCAAGTTTTAGTACTTATTAATGGTAAAAGAAGACATACTTCTTCATTAGTTAATGTTAACGGTACATTTGGCCGTGGTAGTGTTGGAACAGATTTAAATGCTATTCCTGCTGCTGCTATTAAGCGTATAGAAGTTTTAAGAGATGGTGCAGCAGCGCAATATGGTTCAGACGCCATTGCTGGAGTAATCAACATTGTACTTAATACGAGTGTCAATGAACTTACTACAACGGTAACTACTGGTGCAAATTTTGCAAAAAACGCAAATAACCAAACTGGTGGTGTTGATGGAGCTACAACCAATTTTTCTGCAAGTTATGGCGTACCACTAGGAGACAAAGGAGGGTTTGTTAACTTTTCTGGAGATTTTGATGTTCGTCAAGAATATAGCCGTATGAAAGAATGGGAAGGAAATATCTTCAACGGTTATAATACAGTAGAACGAGTTGCAAATGCAGATGGTTATAATCTTGTAGATTTATTAGATGACGATGTAGCTGATGTAATTACCTATGCTAATAGTGCTGGAATAAATCTAAATGGAGCTACTACAAAAGAAGATTTAAGAACTGTATTATCGGAAGATGCAACAGTATCAGAATTGGCTGCAAGAGGACAATCTAGAAGCGATTACAATATGCGCGTTGGTCAATCTGCGTTAAGAGGAGGACGTTTCTTTGCCAACTTCTCTTTACCACTAGATGACAACGGAACTACATTATATGCTTTTACAGGTATTAGTTCTAGAACAGGAAATTCAGCTGGTTTTTACAGACTACCTAATCAGAGTAGAACCTTTACTCCTGCTTATATAAATGGCTTTTTACCAGAAATAAATTCTACGATTAAAGATCAATCTATTTCTGCTGGTATTAAAGGAAAAGTAGGAGATTGGAACGTAGACTTTAGCAATACCTACGGTAAAAACTCATTCCTATACAACATAGGTAATACCTTCAATGCCTCCTTACAAAGCTCCTCTCCCACTGTTTTTGATGCCGGTGGATTTTCTTTTGCACAAAACACAGCAAACTTAGACATATCCCAATTCTACGACAGTGTACTTTCTGGATTAAATATTGCTTTTGGTGGAGAGTATCGTGTTGAAAATTATGATATATTAGCAGGGGAAGAAGCTTCCTATAGTCAATATACTGCTGAAGGACAAAGAATTACTTTAGCATCACAGCAACCATCTCAAGACTTTTTTGGAGCTTCAAGACCTGGTGGGTCACAAGTTTTCCCTGGTTTTAGTCCTAACAATGAACTTTCTAGAGGAAGAAGTAGTGTCGCTGGTTATTTTGATGTCGAAGCAGATTTCTCTGAAAAGTTTTTAGCAAGTTTTGCTGCCCGTTTTGAAGATTATAGTGATTTTGGATCTACCATTAACTTTAAGCTTGCAACACGTTATAAGGTTTCAGACAATCTTAATATTAGAGGAGCGTTAAATACTGGTTTTAGAGCACCATCTTTACACCAACTTAATTTTAACTCAACATCTACTATTTTTGATCAGAATGGAAACCCTCAAGAAGTTGGCACTTTTGCTAATGATAGTAGAGCTGCTAGTTTGTTAGGTATTCCACAATTAAAAGAAGAAACATCTAGTAGTGTTAGTTTAGGGTTAACAGCAAAATTTCCGGATGCTAATTTAACCATTACTGTAGATGGTTATTTCGTTAAGATTAATGATAGAGTAGTCTACACAGGACAGTTTAAAGGACCTGGAACTGATTCCGAATTGGATAACTTACTAAGTCAAGCTAACGCAACAGCTGCATCGTTTTTTGCGAACGCTATAGATACAGAATCTAAAGGTTTAGATGTGGTTATTACTCACAAGGCATCTTTAGGAGATAATTGGAGATTAAAATCTGATCTATCTGGAACCTTTTCAAAAACAAAGCAAGTAGGAGATATTAATGCCTCTGATGTTTTAAGAAATGCTGGACTTATAAATACCTATTTTCCTGAAGATAGTCGTGTGTACTTAGAGGAAGCTGTTCCTAGAACAAAAATTAATTTATCAAACAGCTTAACATCAGACAAATTCATCGTCTTTTTAAGAAATGTATATTTTGGAGAAGTTACGGAAGCAACTACTACAGTAGCTAATCAGCAAGTATTCGGAACTAAAATAGTGACAGATTTATCTGTAGGTTACAAAGCAACAGATGCTTTAACATTTACGGTTGGTGCAAACAACTTATTAGATGTTTACCCAGACAGAGCAGAAGATGCTTTTGGTAACCGTAGTGGTGGTCGTTTTGATTGGTCTCGAAGAGCCCAACAATTCGGAATTGGTGGTAGGTTTTTATTCGCTAGAGTAAGTTTAACTCTTAAATAAACCCTATTTACAAAAGTTATAATACTAAGACTGTTCTAATGAGCAGTCTTTTTTATTTAAAAAAATAAATTAGGGTATACAACTCTTATTAAATGACATTCTTCTGTCAATTAATAAGATTCCTAACAAGCCTAAAAGAAAATACAATATTACAAACCATAGAGAATAGCTGCTATTACTGTTGTAATATTTATCTTTTTTATTAATTAGAAAGGTTATTACTTAGTTATCATTCTTTTTGTTACCCATAAAATAGCGTATGGAGAGATTATAGATAAGCTTACCTAATGTAAAAAGGTAATGTTAAACGGAAATTCAAAAATTTCCTATTCAAAAAAACGCAAAAGACATATTACTAATTGGTGAAGCTTACTTTAAACTAAAACCAATTCTTTCTACCATAAGAATAAGCCCCTCACTTCTATATTGTTAAAAAAATTAACAAAAAAATAGGGTATATAACAACAATACAGTCTCTTTATCTATGAAGATGAGACTAAAACCTACCAAAATTTACATATTTATTAAACGCCTATACTTAATTGGCTTAGGATATTTTTGAGAATGGTTGTGGAATTTTTGCAAAATTCTACAACCATTTTTTTAGAATTTAATGCACAAATAAGTAAGAACTCAATTATAGTAGTATAACTAATTAAACTCAAAACTATATTTTATGAACATTAAAAACAAAATGAACAAATTAGTATTAGTTGTTCTTCTATTAGGAGCAACCAACGCCCAATCTGCCACCATTGGCAGCGAGATTGATAACTCGGCTACTAAAACTCGAGTAGAAGAACAAAATACAATTACAGGAACAGTTACCGATGAAAGTGGTGTAGCTTTAGCTGGAGTTAATATTGTTGAAAAAGGAACAACCAACGGTACTACATCCGATTTTGATGGTAATTATTCCATTAACGTTACCGACGATACAAAGTTAGTTTTTAGTTACATAGGTTTTGCTACTCAAGAAGTATCTACTGCTGGTAAAAACACTATAAACGTCCAGTTATCGGAAGGAATGGAATTGGATGAATTCATTGTAGTAGGATCACGTACAGCTCCAAGAAGTAATACCGATACACCTTTACCAGTAGATGTGGTTGGTGTAAAAGAATTATTATCTACAGGCCAAGCTAGCTTTGACAAAGCGCTACAATATAGAATTCCATCATTTAACACAGTACAAACTCCTGTGAATGATGCAACTTCTTTATTAGACCCTTATGAAATTAGAAATATGGGGCCTAGTAGAACATTAATATTAATTAACGGTAAACGTAAAAACTTAAGTGCTTTATTGTATACCCAAACATCTCCTGGTAGAGGAGAAACAGGTGCAGATATATCTGCAATACCAACCGACGCAATAAAGAGGGTTGAGATTTTACGTGATGGTGCTTCTGCTCAATATGGTTCAGATGCCATTGCAGGGGTAATGAATATTATCTTAAAAGACAGGCCAAATGAAGGTTCTGCTACAATTAGAACTGGTATTACTTCTGAAGGTGATGGTGAAATGTTTGGCGTAGCTGTTAATAATGGTTCTTCTATCGGTGAGGATAAAGGATTTGTTAATTATACTGTTGATTTATCCAAAGTAAACCAATCTAATAGACCAGGAACTGTCGACGCAGCTGGAGATGCTGGTGATTTTGGTGCAAACATTGCGGATGTACAAGAGTTCTTATCGAGAAGACCTGATGCAGGAAATATTAATGGTTCCCCCGAAACTGCAGCAGCAAAATTCTCTGTAAACTTTGGTTATGACTTAAGTGATAATACCTCTTTGTATGCAAATGCTGCTTACGTTTATAAAGCTGTAAATAGTTTTGCAAATTACAGAACGCCTTACTGGAGAACAGCAGGTGACTTTCCATATTTAGCAGATTTTTTCCCTGGTGACCATCCTACTAATCCTGGGGGTTATGATGGGTACGTTCCTACCTTTGAAGGATTATTAAGTGATTACAATGGTACGGTTGGTTTTAAATCTACCATAAATGATTGGAATGTTGATGCGAGTTTTACTACTGGTGGAAACCTTCAAACATACAAGGTGAATCAAACTCATAATAGAAATGTAGTCTATTCTCCATCTACTTTTATAGATGCGAATGGTAATGGTTCCGTTGATGATGGAGAAATCACTGAAGGTTCTGAACTATACAGAGAGAATAGTCAGCAATCTTTTGATCCGGGTGGGACTAAATTTTCTCATAATGTTGGTAACATTGATATCTCAAGATTACTTTCAGATAAAGTAAGTATTGGTATTGGTGCTGAGTTTAGAACAGAAACTTTTGAGGTTATTGAGGGAGAACTAGCTTCTTACGATGGTGGTGGTGCCGATTCATTTGCTGGTGCTTCCCCTCAAAACGCAGGTAAATTTAACAGATACAATATCGGCGGCTATTTAAGTTTAGATTACGATGTATCGGATGCTTTTTTATTAAGCGGTACAATTAGATCAGAAAATTACTCTGATTTTGGAAATGCTTTTGTTTACAAATTTAGTACAAGATACAAAGTTAGTGATGCCTTTACATTAAGAGGCTCTATTTCTTCTGGTTTCAGAGCCCCTACTCTACACCAAATTTATACACAAAAAGCACAATATAGTTTTGTGCCAGGACAAGGTATACAAGTAGGTGGCTTAATAAATAACGTTTCAACTCAGGCTAAATTATTAGGTATTGATCAATTAGATGCAGAAACCTCTACTAACTTTACAATAGGTTTTGGTGGCAAAATCGCAAATAAATTTAGCTATACTTTTGATTACTATAATATTGCTGTAAAAGATAGAATTGTATTAGGAACGGAGATTGGGCCAAGTGGCGACCCAACAAATGCATTAGATATTCTTTTAACTAACAACAACTTAAGTGATGTAAGTTTCTTTTCAAATGCCATAGACACTAAAACTTCTGGTATTGATGTTGTACTTGCTTACAAAGGCATTAATCTTGGAGCAGGTAGTCTAGATTTAAATTTATCTGGAAACTATACTATTCAAAACGAACGTGATGGTGCAGTAAAGAACCCTACCTTAATTGAAGAAGCTGGTCAGTCTGTAGTTAATGATACTCAAGAGGCTCTGTTCTTTACATCTCGTCCTAAGACAAAATGGATTTTAGGAGCTAATTACGACATTAATAAATTTGGCTTTTCTTTGAACAATACCTATTTCGGAAAAACAACATTCCAACAACAAGGTTTAGATGCTAATTTATTTACTGAGTTTACTCCAAAAATTGTTACAGATTTAGGTGTTAATTTCAATGCAACGGATAAATTCACGATAGCATTAAATATCAACAACATATTAGATGTATTACCAGAATGGAATTTTAAATCTAAAAATGCAGCAGGTGATGCTATTTTAGCAGACGCAGCTCAGGTTAAAAACCAATCTAACTTAATTACATTTAATCAAAGATATTCTCAAATGACTTATGATGGTTACCATTTTAGTCAGTTAGGAACTATGTTTAATTTATCATTAAACTATAAATTTTAAGATTTAAAGTTTCAGTTTATTTTTAATTAGTAGACGGGGTGGCTATCCCTTTGGATAGCTGCTCTTACTTTAAAAAAGATAAGCTACATATTTTCTTAAAAAAATAGAACAAAAAACCCGAACTAAAATTTAGTTCGGGTTTTTATATAGTATCTAAGGAGTTTTTAATTCTTATCCATCAGGATGCATAAATTTTTGCTTTCCTAACAACTCTTCTTCTGTTTCTTGATGGTCTTCATCCGGAACACAGCAATCTACAGGACAAACTGCAGCACACTGTGGCTCTTCATGGAAACCCATACATTCCGTACACTTATCTGGAGAGATATAATACACTT
This sequence comes from Maribacter sp., assembly GCF_016744255.1. GTDB lineage: Bacteria > Bacteroidota > Bacteroidia > Flavobacteriales > Flavobacteriaceae > Maribacter_B. Next base: position 25,855 of record NZ_JADGES010000025.1, on the reverse strand, counting down.
CATCACTGATTGGTTCTTGTACGTCATCTGCGTTTACCTCTTTACCATTTGGCAAGACAATATTCCCTTTTAAAGAGGTACCATCATTATAACGCCATTCGTCTGCCCCCTCATAAATAGCTGTATTTGGGCATTCGGGCTCACAAGCCCCACAATTTATACACTCATCTGTTATAATAATCGCCATAATTTTGTTTTTCTTTACTACTGAATTTACTTGCTCTTAACTTGTTTCAAGATTACAGTATCAATACTTTTGCGCAAAGTTAATGCCAAATAAAATCTTTTACAAATATAATGATACACCATAAGTTAAGATTAACCGCTTTTGTTAAACTTGGAGCATTCTTCCAAGAGTTTTGTCAATATGCAAATAATAACGCTAATTCTTCAAAAAATGATATATCATGGAAAGAAGATTTTTTAGAAATAGTAGAATCAGCCAAACATCATAATGGTTGGTTTACTAAAGAAAATGTACTACTTAGTATAGAGAGCTGGGGTAATCTTTTAACAGAAGAAAATTTAAACACATGGTTAAAAAACTATGATTTAAGTACTAACAAAGAAAAGAAGGTTGCTTTAATATTGGCAGGAAACATTCCCCTGGTTGGCTTTCATGATTTTTTAACAGTCCTCATTACTGGTAACAAAGCGCTGGTTAGACTGTCTTCTAATGACAAAATAATATTTCCTTTTATTGCCAAGTATTTAGTATTTGTAGAACCTACCTTAAAAGAGGAAATAGTTTTTACAGAAGGTAAATTAGAAAATTTCGACGCGGTTATTGCCACTGGAAGCAATAACACCGCACGTTATTTTGAGCATTATTTTAGTAAAGGGCCTAACATTATAAGAAAGAATAGATATTCTGTAGCTGTTTTAACAGGCAATGAAACCAAAGAAGAACTAAAAGCTTTGGGAGATGATATTTTTATGTACTACGGCTTAGGCTGTAGAAGTGTTTCTAAATTATTTGTCCCTAAAGGATATAATTTCGATACCTTTTATAAATCTATTTATGAAAATCATCCTATTATAAATCAAAATAAATATGCCAATAATTACGACTATAACAAGGCTGTTTATTTAATGAGTGAGTTTAAAATATTAGATAATGGTTTTTTAATGCTAAAAGAAGATACTAGTTATGGGTCTCCTATCGCAACTTTATTTTACGAAGAATATAACTCTTTGGAAGAATTAAAAAAGACATTGAAAACCGACGAAGAAAAATTACAATGTATTGTGTCTCGTAATTTCACGAAAGATGAAATTACTTTTGGAAAAACACAAAAGCCCCAACTATCGGAATATGCAGACCATATAGATACGGTTTCATTTCTAATTACAATATAGAGTTATAAGGGTTGCGCTCATAAGCTAGATTCTTAGTATTTTTACAGGCTCTTAAAATTTACTAAATCAGATATCTAAATAAAAATATTATATATGAAAAAACATAATTTTAGTGCAGGGCCTTGTATACTGCCTAAAGAAGTTTTACTTCAAGCATCAGAAGCAGTAATGGATTTTAATGGTTCTGGGTTATCCTTAGTAGAAATATCGCATAGAAGTAAAGATTTTGTTGCTGTAATGGAAAAAGCAAGATCCCTTGCTTTAGAATTATTAGGATTAGAAGGACAGGGTTATGAAGCGCTTTTTTTACAAGGTGGTGCAAGTCTAGAATTTTTAATGGTTGCTTATAACCTATTAGAAAACAAAGCTGGTTATTTAAATACCGGAACTTGGAGTGACAAAGCCATTAAAGAAGCTAAAATTTTTGGAGACGTTATGGAAGTTGGCTCTTCTAAAGATGAAAATTTTAAATACATCCCTAAAGGATATACAATTCCTAAAGGTTTAGATTATTTACACCTTACATCAAACAATACTATTTTTGGAACCCAAATAAAAAAATTCCCAAAAACGGATGCTCCTTTAGTTTGTGACATGAGTTCTGATATTTTTTCTAGACAACTAGATTTTTCTCAGTTTGATTTAATCTATGCTGGTGCGCAAAAAAATATGGGTCCAGCAGGAACTACTTTAGTTATTGTAAAACAAGATATTTTAGGAAAAGTATCTCGTACTATTCCCTCTATGTTAGATTATCAAGTACATATTAATAAAGAAAGTATGTTTAACACTCCTTCTGTCTTTGCCGTATATACTTCTATGTTAACTTTAGACTGGCTCAAAAATTTAGGCGGAATTTCTGCTATCGAAGAGATTAATGATAAAAAAGCTCGATTGCTATATTCAGAAATTGAACTAAACCCTGTATTTAAAGGTTATGCAAATAAAGCGGACCGTTCTAATATGAATGCCACCTTTAATCTCTCCGATGACAAATTAAAAGGCTCTTTTGAGACTATGCTTCAAGAAGCAGGTATAAGTGGTCTAAGCGGTCACCGTTCCGTTGGTGGCTATAGAGCTTCTATGTACAATGCCCTTTCTTTAGATAGCGTAGGCGTGTTGGTAGATGTAATGAGCGAAATGGAAAGAAAAGGATAACAGGAAAATTAAATACAAACCCCCTACTACATAATTTAAAAGTTATACATGACAATTTTAGCAAATGATGGCATTTCTGCCATAGGTGTTTCTACTTTAGAATCTAAAGGTTTTAATGTTTTGACCACTACTGTAGCCCAAGAACAATTGGCTAACTATATAAATGAGAAAAAAGTTTCAGTTCTACTTGTTCGTAGTGCTACTAAAGTAACCAAAGAACTTATAGACCAGTGTTCTGGTCTAAAATTAATTGGTCGCGGTGGTATAGGGCTAGATAATATTGATGTTTCTTATGCCGAGAAAAAAGGAATTAAAGTAATTAATACACCCGAGGCTTCTTCGTCTTCTGTAGCAGAACTTGCTTTTGCTCATTTACTTAGCGGTGTTCGCTTTTTATATGATGCAAACCGTAATATGCCTTTAGATGGCGATAGTCAATTTAAAAAGCTTAAAAAAAGTTATTCTGGTGGTATAGAATTACGGAATAAAACGCTAGGAATAATAGGTTTTGGTAGAATAGGTCAAGAAACAGCAAAAATAGCACTTGGTTTTGGAATGAATGTGGTTTACCATGACCCTGCTTTAGATAAAGCCAGTATTGAATTATCCTTTTTTGATGGACAATCGGTTACCTTTAATTTTGAAAGTCAATCTAAAGAAGAAGTATTAAAATCTTCCGATTATATTACATTACACGTCCCTGCACAAAAAGCATATACTATTAATAAAAAAGATTTTACTGTAATGAAAAATGGTGTGGGAATCATAAATACAGCAAGAGGTGGAGCGATTGATGAAGTTGCTTTAGTTGAAGAATTAGATAATGGAAAAGTTTCTTTTGCTGGCTTAGATGTGTTTGAGTCGGAGCCAAAACCTGAAATAAGAATATTAATGCACCCTAATATTTCGTTGAGTCCACATATTGGTGCTTCTACTGTTGAAGCGCAAAATAGAATTGGCATGGAACTTGCAACGCAAATAATAGATATTTTTAAAGCATAATATTTAAAAATGCTTTAAATTTAAAACATTAGAACATTAATTAAATTAACTATAACATGTCAGGATTATTAGACTTATTAAACAGCCCAATGGGCAAACAATTAATCAGCGGCGTTGCTGGACAAACAGGACAATCGGAAAGTGGAACTGCTGGATTATTGAGCATGGCAATGCCAGTTCTTATGGGAGCAATGAAAAGAAATGCAGCTACTCCAGAAGGAGCTCAAGGACTTATGTCTGCACTTTCTAGTAAACATGATGGCGGTATCTTAGATAACCTTGGAGGTTTCTTTGGTGGTGGTGTTGATCAATCTGTAATGGATGATGGCGCCGGAATTCTAGGTCACGTTCTAGGAAATAAACAACCACAAGTACAAAATGCACTAAGCCAAAAATCTGGTATGGATGCTGGTAGTGTTGCTACAATATTAAAAGTAGCTGCCCCTCTTTTAATGGGTCTTCTAGGAAAACAAGCAAAACAACAAAATGTTAGCGATGCCAATGGTATTGGTGATGTTCTTGGTGGATTGTTAGGTGGCGGCAATAATGCTGGTCAACAACAATCATTAATTGAGTCTTTCCTTGATTCGGATGGTGATGGTAGTATTTTAGATGATGTTGCAGGTATGGTTCTTGGCGGAAACAAAAGCGCTGGCGGACTTGGTGGCCTTTTAGGAGGTTTATTTGGTAAATAAAATCGTAGTACAGTATACTAAGAAAGGCTGTTTGTGAAAATCGAACAGCTTTTTTTTGTACCTTATAGTTTCACAAACTCTATTACGCCACTGTAAAGATGAAAAAAAACATATTATACACCATTGTTATTGGGCTTATATCCTTCCTAATTTGGAGTTGCAATAGTACTAGCAAAGCTATTTCTATTTCGGACAAAGAGAAAACGGCTTTTACACAAACCAAAGGAGATACCATAACTATTAGTAGTGATAAAACAGAGTATGAAATAACCATAATTGAATCTGGATATAATTTCTGGTTACAAAGCACAGCCAAAGCAAAAGGCTACTATTCCCAATCTTATATGGAGAATAGAAACCAAATTTATGTTGCAGAGTGGAATAGACGTGTTTTACAGCCTCAAGTGTACGACTCTAATTTATACGAATTGCAAATAGATTACCAAGCACATATAGATTATGGATATGATGTAAATTATAAATTGTATAATTATTTTATCTATTTCCAAAGAAAATACAATCAGCGATTAGGAGCTTTTCTGCCTCGTATTTAAAAAGTATATTTGCAGACCATATTTTAATTCTATTCATGGAAAAATTGAAACAACGTTGGGGTGTAGACTCTAATTTTCAAATAATTTTAATACTTATTGTTTTCTCAGTAACAGGTTCTGCTGCGGTTTTTTTAGCAAAACCAATCCTTAATTCTATTGGGTTAGTAAGAGAATCTTTTTCTGAAAATTGGTGGGGAGGTATTATATATGTAACCTTAAGAATCTTGGTTATATTCCCTATTTATCAAGTTTTATTGGTGGTATTTGGTTGGCTATTTGGTCAGTTTAAATTCTTTTGGAATTTTGAAAAGAAAATGATTCATAGATTAGGTTTAGGGTTTTTATTAAAGTAATCTTCCCGCATATTACTATTACCTTTCTTTTTTGAGTAAATTAGTGACGTGAAGTTTTGTAGAAAAAATATCCTTAATACTCTTTTTACAATATTATTTGTAACAAGTCTGCTTGCTCCATCCGCAGTAAAAATTTCTCATGCGTTTACGGATCATGAAGAATTAGTTTGCCATAGTTTTGGAAAACTTCATATACACAAAGTAGAATTAGATTGTGATTTTCAAAAATATAAAGTTACAGTACAGTTTCAGCCTCCATTTATAGAGGTTCCCACCTTTTCTTTTCTTACTGTTAAGAAAAAATACAAAAATCAATATTCTTTTTTAAGTAAATACCAAAAACTTCATTTTTCCCTTAGAGGGCCACCTTGCGCGTAGTTTTATTTTCGAATTAAAATCAAATTTATTATTTAATTTAAATCATTAATAGAATGAAGCGTATTACACTTTCATTGTTAATGGCTATGCTATATTTTAGTGCATTTAGCCAAAATACCCTTAAGGGAATAATTACCAATTCAGAGAATAAAGACCCGCTAATGGAGGTCTCCATTTACATTTCTAAATTAGATAAAGGAACAATCAGTAACGAAAATGGCTCTTATGAATTCACCAACCTACCTAATGGTAAATTCATTATGGTAGTTTCCTATTTAGGATTCCAGACTATCACAAAAACAGTCGTTATCAACACCCCAATTACAACTTTAAATATGGATATGGTTCCTAGTGCCATAGAAATGGAAGAGGTAATTGTATCTACTCCTTTTCATAAATTACAGAGTGAAAATGTAATGAAAATTGAACGGCAAAGCATTCAAAAAATGAAAGAGCAAGGAACTGTAACCTTATCACAAGGAATTACGAGTATTCCAGGTGTAGAAATTGTATCTACTGGTCTAGGAATTGGCAAACCCGTAATTAGAGGGCTCAGTTCTAACAGAGTTTTAGTATATACGCAGGGAATACGCCTAGAAAATCAACAATTTGGTGATGAACATGGGTTAGGTATTAGTGATTCTGGTATTGAAAGCGTAGAAGTTATAAAGGGCCCTGCCTCCCTACTCTATGGTTCGGATGCTCTAGGAGGTGTACTTTACATTAATCCAGAAAAATTTGCAGCTAAAAATAAAACTTTTGGCAATGCTAATTACAACTATTACACAAATACAAGAGGCAGTAATAGTAATATTGGAATAAAAACATCTGGTGATAAACTTAAGTTCTTAATTAGAGCAGGTATTGCTTCTCACATAGATTATAAAACTGGTGATGGAGATAGAGTTACAAATTCACGTTTTAAAGAAAAAGATATTAAAACGGGATTAGGGTACCAAAATAGAACCTTTAAAACAGAGCTTAGATATAACTATAATATATCCGAATTGGGAATAGCTGAAGAAATAGGAGAACAAAGCACCTCTAGAAAAGCCAATGCTCCGTACCAAGAAATTACAAGTCATATCTTAAGTTCTAAGAACAATTTCTTTTTTAAAAATTCTAGTCTAGAAGCAATTTTAGGCTATACAGCCAATAATAGAAAGGAATTTGAAGACCATGAAGGAAACGGTGAAATAGAAACCGCATTAGAGATGGATCTAGAAACATGGAGCTATAATTTGCAATACCATTTACCGCATATAGGAATTGTAGAGACCATTGCTGGTATCCAAGGAATGCACCAGACTAACTCCAATTCTGGAGAAGAAATATTAATTCCAGATGCAATTACTAATGACATAGGTATTTTATTAACCTCTCATATTCATTTTAATACTAACGGTATTCAGTTGGGAGTGCGTTATGACCATAGATCTTTAAGTAGTGAAACCCATGGAATACCAAGCGAAGAAGGGTACATTGCTGGTTTAAATAAGGATTTCCCAAGTTTTAATGCCTCATTAGGATATAAAACTAATCTTGGAGAAAATAATATTTTACGTATTAATCTTGCTTCTGGTTTTAGAGCCCCAAATTTAGCAGAACTTAGTTCTAATGGAGTACATGAGGGTACTAATAGATACGAAGTAGGGAACAGTACTTTAAATAATGAGAAAAATTTACAAGTCGATATTGCGTATGAATATAAAAACAAGCATATAGAATTTTATGCCAATGGTTTTTACAACAATATTGCAGATTACATTTACTTAGCTCCCAATGGGCAAGTAATAGATTCGGATAATGTTTTTACTTATTTGCAACAAGATGCTACACTTTATGGAGCAGAACTAGGTTTCCATTTACACCCACACCCATTAGATTGGTTGCATATAGAAAGTAGTTATGCCTCTGTTATAGGTGAAGACGGTAATGATGCTAATCTACCCTTGATTCCTGCTAATAATTGGACCAATACTTTAAGAGTAGAAATGAATAAAGATGCTTTAGGTATTACAAAGGGTTATGTATTCGCTACTCTTAAGTCGTATTTTAAACAAGATAAAGTGAGTAATTTTGAAACGCCTACAGATAATTATAACATTCTAAATCTTGGTATAGGAAATTCTATTACTATATTTAAATTAAAAACAGACCTAAGATTAAGTGCAGATAATTTATTAAATACAAATTATATATCTCACCTATCTAGATTAAAGGGAGATGGTGTATCTAATATGGGCAGAAACATAAATCTAGGAATCACTCTGTCCTTTTAAAATAGGCGACGGGAAACTATTTTTTTTGGTTTTTAAAGCCATAAAACAATTGTTTAATAAAGCTGGAAGGAACATCTGCATCCCCTTCAAAACCTAAGGTAATTGTTCCGCTTTCCTCTGGGATATAATTTGTTTTAAAAATATAATCCCAGAGACTTAAGCTTATACCAAAATTTACCCCATATTTATCTTTAGGGATAGTATATGCATGATGGTATAAATGCATTACAGGGTTATTTAATATATACTTCAATGGTCCCCAAGTAATTTTTATATTGGAATGGTTTAAATGCCCAATAGTGATTGCAAAAAAATGAACCATAAAAGCTTGTTCTGGTTCAAAACCACCTAGCAGCATTACGCCAATTGTTTTTAAAGGTTTGTATATAATATTTTCCATCCAATGGTAACGCAAATGCGCCGCAAAACCCATTTCTTTAACACTGTGGTGTATTTTATGAAACTGCCACAAAAAAGAAAATTTATGGAGCATAACATGTGTTAACCATTGTACAAAATCTAAGATTATAAAAAATAAAAACAATTGTAACCAAACCGGTAATACCTCTAAACTCAATAGAGATAAGCTTTTAATACTAATTCCTATTTCAGAAAACAATAGCTCCATTATTTTATAAAATCCACTAATAACAATGGAAAAAACAAAAAAGTTAAAAAACATATAAAAGCCATCTAACCAAAAATCTTTTCGAAAAATGGATTGGTTCTTTCTCCAAGGAAAGACTACTTCTAAACCCCAAACGAACAAGGAGATGATAAATAATCCCCAAAAATAATTGGTGTACCATGGAACATCAAATAAAATAGATTTCCAAGTCCAATTTAAACTTCCTTTAAAGGCATTTATAAAAGCTTCTATGTAAATATTCATACTAAATCTTAATACTTATCTCGTTATTTTATACCTTTTGGTCTCCATTTAGCTTCTTGTAAAATTACAATTTATGAACCTTTTCTTTGGTAACATTTGCTACAATACTGAAAGGAAAATATAGAACTAAGTATATTTTAAATAAGGAGAAATTGAAATATGTTTTTAACCTATGTCTATCCCTTTTTTAAATTTTGAAGTTTTAAATACATAAGTATATAGCCACATAATAGTAAACGTTGGTATAATATCTAACCCAGGAACTAACTCTTCTACAAAAGATACTAAACCTGCTACTTTACCAACTTTGCCTTTATATAATCTAGTCATTAACCAGGCAGATACGGGTGCCCATATAATATCCGAAAATTCTCCGATAAATGGAATTGCAAAGGATAGCATCCCTATTCCATCAAAAAGCAACCCTAATAACAGGTTTTTTATTTTTTTATCCGATTGTTCTTTTGTCATAATTGTAATATATCTATATGGATATAGATAGCAACAAGAATGCCAAATTATCTTTTATAGAAAATGTAACATAATAGAAGAAATAAATTTCTACCTACTTTCTTCTCTATGATAAGTCTGAGCTGATTAGTTTCAGAAATTCATTTCTGGTTTCTTGTTTTTCAAATTGCCCTCTAAATCCGGATGTAGTAGTAACGGAGTTTTGTTTTTGAACACCGCGCATCATCATACACATATGAGAAGCTTCAATAACAACAGCTACTCCCTGTGGTTTCAAGGTATCATTTAAACATTCTAAAATATCATGGGTCAACCGCTCTTGTACTTGCAAACGTCTTGCAAAAACATCGACTACTCTTGGTATTTTACTTAAGCCTACAATATGTCCGTTGGGAATGTATGCAATATGTGCTTTGCCAAAAAATGGCAACATATGGTGTTCACACAAAGAATAAAGTTCAATATCTTTTATGATTACCATATCATCATAATCTTCTTTAAACATGGCTCCTTTCAAAATTTCAACGGGGTCCAAATCATACCCCTGAGTTAAAAACATCATTGCCTTAGCGGCTCTTTCTGGTGTTTTCACTAACCCTTCTCTGGTAACATCTTCTCCAATTCCTCCTAATATAGAAGTATATTTATCTTTTACTTCTTTAGTGATTTCTTGATTGTAGTCTTCTAAATTTTTATATGATGACATATTGTTTTAATTCTTTATAAACTGTAACTACAAATATATGTTCTAAAACCTATAATTCTTAAAAATTAAGAATAAAAGCTATTTTTATAGTAGTCTCCATGTTACAAAAGAAATTACAAGGTTCTATTCCTATTTTATACTTTGACTATATTTTGCCATGTCCCTCCTATTGTTTACTTTCATCTACTTAAATTTTTATATAGATGATAAAGGCCACCAATATTCAAAAATTTTACGGTGAACTTCAAGTTTTAAAAGGTGTAGACCTTCATATTAAAAAAGGAGAAATAATCTCTATTGTTGGTGCTTCCGGTGCTGGAAAAACAACCCTTTTACAGATTTTAGGAACCTTAGATGTGCAAACTAATAAGGATGACAGTAAACTAGAAATTAACAATCTAGAAGTTACCAATTTATCGGATCAAAATCTTGCTAAATTCAGAAACGAACATATTGGTTTTATTTTTCAGTTTCACCAATTATTACCAGAATTTACAGCCTTAGAAAATGTATGCATCCCTGCTTACATTAAGAAAACACCAAAAAACGATGCCGAAAAAAGAGCTAAAGAACTTTTAGATTTTTTAGGGTTGTCTCATAGATATAATCACAAACCTTCCGAATTATCTGGTGGTGAACAACAACGTGTTGCTGTTGCTAGAGCTTTAATTAATAATCCTTCTATCATCTATGCAGATGAACCTAGTGGAAATTTAGATTCTGAGAGTGCAGATAATTTACACCAACTCTTTTTTGAACTTAGAGAAAAATTTGGACAAACTTTTGTAATAGTAACACACAATAAAGAATTAGCCAATTTAGCAGATCGCAAGCTTGTTATGGTAGATGGAAATATTACACAAAAAGAGGTGATCTTAGAAGACAGATAACTCATTTTTCAATTAATTAATGACACAAAAAGAATTAAAGGAATTTCTAGATGCCAAGGTTTTACAATATAATAGACCAAACTTTCTAGAGAGTGACCCAATACGAATACCCCATACTTTCACGAAAAAAGAAGATATTGAAATAAGTGCTTTTCTTACAGCAACAATAGCTTGGGGAAACAGAAAAAGCATCCTAAATAACGCCACTAAAATGATGGCTTTGTTAGATAACTCTCCACTAGATTTTGTTCTAAACCATAAAGATGACGATTTAGAAAAATTTTCTGGTTTTGTACATAGAACCTTTAATGCGGGTGATTTATCTTTTTTTATAAAAAGTTTAAAAAACATATATACCCATCATAATGGCTTAGAGTCTGTTTTTGCGCCTAGAAAAAAGGCCGATTCTATGCAAAATAGTATTTCTGAGTTTAAGAAGATTTTTTTTGAAATTCCACATAAAACCAGGACAACTAAACATATATCGGATCCTATGAAAGGTTCGGCTGCCAAAAGAATTAATATGTTTCTACGTTGGATGGTAAGAGATAATTCTACTGGAGTAGATTTTGGTTTATGGAGCAAAATCTCCCCTGCGCAACTATCCTGCCCTTTAGATGTACATTCTGGTAATGTAGCTCGTAAACTGGGTTTATTAAACCGGAAACAAAACGACGCCAAAGCTTTGTTAGAATTAGATACTAATTTACGCTCTTTAGATGCTAAGGATCCTGTTAAATATGATTTTGCTTTATTTGGATTAGGTGTTTTTGAGAAGTTTTAATCTTTCTTGTTTCCAATCATTTTATATACAAAAAAGATTTTTTTAATAACTATTCTAGAGGTAACAAACACTTAGTTAAATACCATCTGAATCTATTATTAGTTATGTTTTCTTACGAGACTATTATTTATCATTCTAATTACTTATTTTTAGAGAGACTAATACAATCACTAAAAATGAAAAAGTTACTACTCTCTATTATTTGCATTTCAGGAATGATAAACCTGAGCGCCCAAAAAAGAAAATTACCTCTAGATACTATTGTTTCTACGCAGCATAGTGTTACTATTAACGGCACTTCAATTAATTACACCGCCAAGACAGGTACACAACCAGTTTGGGATGATAAAGGAGACCCCATTGCGGCATTACATTATACTTACTATACCAAAAACAATGTAAAAGATAGAGCTTCTAGACCTTTACTAATTTCGTTTAATGGTGGACCCGGTTCTGGCTCTGTTTGGATGCATTTGGCTTATACAGGCCCCAGAGTATTGAAAATAGATGACGAAGGATACCCCGTGCAACCATATGGCGTTAAACAAAACCCATTTTCTGTCCTTGATGTTACCGACATTGTATATGTAAACCCTGCTAATACCGGATATTCAAGAACTATCCCTGAAACTGGAAAGGAAGTCGATAGAGAAAAATTCTTTGGGATTAATGCCGATATAAAATATTTAGCCGAATGGTTAAACACATTTGTTACAAGGAATAATAGATGGAGTTCTCCAAAATATATTATAGGAGAAAGTTATGGAGGCACTAGAGTAATGGGATTATCGCTTGCTCTCCAAAACCAACAATGGATGTACTTAAATGGGGTAATTATGGTAAGCCCTGCAGATTACAAAGTAATAAGAACTGGTGGCCCAGTATCCGATGCACTAAATTTACCCTATTATACAGCTGCCGCTTGGCACCATAATGCCCTAGATCCAGAGCTACAAAATAAAGATTTAGAAGAAATATTACCCGAAGCTGAGGAATACACCATCCATTCTTTAATTCCTTCTTTAGCCAAAGGTGGATTTATAAATGATATCGAAAAAAAAGCTGCAGCCAAAAAAATAGCCTATTATTCCGGTTTATCAGAAAAAGAAATTCTAGACCAAAACTTGGTTGTACCAACGCAGTATTTTTGGAAAAATTTATTAAAAAACAAAAGTGGCTATACCATAGGAAGATTAGATTCTAGGTATTTAGGAATCGACCGTCAATTATCCGGAAGTAAACCAGATTATAGTGCCGAATTAGCTTCATGGCTACATAGTTTTACCCCTGCTATAAATTACTATTTACAAGAGGAATTAAACTTTAAAACGGATATTAAGTATAATATGTTCGGCCCTGTTCATCCATGGAACAATGAAAAGGATAACACAAGGGACAATTTAAGACAAGCAATGGCGCAAAATCCCTATCTTAATGTTATGATACAATCTGGCTATTATGATGGCGCCACAACGTACTTCAATGCCAAATATACCATGTGGCAAATAGACCCAAGTGGTAAAATGAATGATCGTTTTAGTTTTAAAGGCTATCGTTCTGGTCATATGATGTATTTAAGAAGAGAAGATTTAAAAAATGCAAATGATGACATTAGAAACTTCATTCTTAGAACCATATCTAAAGGAAAAAGTGCCCGATATAAATAACATTTAGGCATTCCTTCTAAATTCACTTTTTGTTTCATATTTTAAAATTACACAGTTGAAAAATATTACTTTTCAAAACGAACATAGAAAAAAGCATTTTGAGTTTTTTAATGGAATGAATCACCCCCATTTTAATATTACGGCTAATGTGGAAATTGAACCATTAATTACATATTGTAAAAATCATCAGCTATCGATAACGCACTCCATTGTTTTTTTAATTGCAAAAACTGCGAATGAAATTACTGAATTTAAATGGCGCATTAGAGGAGCAGATGTTATAGAACATGAATCCGTACAACCTTCATTTACCGTAAATACAGATACTTCCGATGTTTTTAGTTTTTGTACTGTTAATTATAACGCTAACCCCTCTATATTTTTAAAAGATGCAAAAAGTATTAGTGAGTCTATGAAAACAAATCCACGCTTGGAGGATGAAGAAGGAAAAGATGATTATTTGTTTTTATCTGCATTCCCATGGGTTAGTTTTACTAGCATGCAACATGCCATGCATTACCACCCCTCTGATAGTGTTCCAAGAATAAGTTGGGGAAAATTTTTTGACAATAATGGGAAGTTGGTAATGCCAATATCCGTTCAAGTACATCATGCTTTAGTAGATGGTAAACATGTGGGTAAATTTTATAAAAACTTAGAGATAATGACAATGCAGCCCGATTTTTTTTTATCCTAAAGATTTTAAAACTAGAAGAATCAATTAAAAATATAGGCTATCTTAGAGGCGTATTCTATTAATATTCTAACTTTAATCATGCAACCAAAATCTTTTTTAAAAACACTCTCTTTTTTACATCTTTCTTTAGTTATTGGATTGATACTTTTCGCTGGCATAGCATATTCTCAAAGTAATAGTATTACGGTAGAGCCTGCACCAAAAAGTTTCTTTTTATACTTGGTTCCTATTGTGGCTATCATTGGTTACTTTGGAAGTCAATTTGTTTTTAAAAAAATGTTACTCACTATTAAATTGAATACTACTTTAGAAGAAAAACTTAAAAAGTATAAGTCGGCTTCTCATATTAAATTTTTCCTAATAGAAATACCTGCTTTAGTTTCTATTTATGCTTTTTATACTACTAATAATGCGCTGCCATTAGTCATTGCTGTTTGTCTTATAGCTTATTTATACGTCCAAAAACCATCGTTAGATAAAATTAAAACAGAACTAGCTCTGCATTCAGATGAAATACAACAATTACAAAATGCAAAAAATAAGTAAAATCATATTTATAATGCTTGCTCTTCTAGGAATATCAAAATCTAACGCCCAAGATTGGGCAGATTTACAACATTTTCAAAAAGAAAATGCAACTATTACTGCACCTTCCGAAAGCGAAAATAGAGTGGTCTTCATGGGAAACTCTATTACTATTGGATGGTCGCAAACACGTCCTGATTTTTTTAAGAACAAACCGTACATAAATAGAGGTATTAGTGGACAAACAACACCGCAAATGCTAATTCGTTTTAGACAAGATGTAGTAGCATTACACCCCAAAATTGTTGTTATTTTAGCAGGCACTAACGATATAGCTGGGAACACAGGCCCTTCCTCTTTAACTATGATTGTTGATAATATAAAAGGAATGGTAGAAATTGCAAAAGCAAATGGAATAAAAGTAATATTATCCTCTACCCTACCGGCTTATAAATATCTGTGGAAACCCGAAATAAAACCTGCTGAAAAAATAATAGCTTTAAATAAAATGATTAAAGAATATGCCTCTGAAAACAATTGCATCTATTTAGATTATTTTTCGGCAATGGTAGATGACAGAAATGGTTTGCCTAAAAAATATGCTAATGACGAAGTACACCCAACAGAAGAGGGTTACGCTGTTATGGAACCATTAGTAGAAAAAGCTATTGAAAAAGCTTTAAAAAATTAAAACTATCCTTTGAAAGAAATAGAAAAAAATTGGGACTCTATAATTATTGGGTCCGGTGCAGGTGGATTAGCAACAGCAATATGTTTATCCAGAGCAGGGCAAAAAGTTCTTGTATTAGAAAAACATGATGTCCCTGGAGGCTGGTGTCATAGTTTTTATTTAAACGGACATAGATTTACGCCTGGAGTTCATTACGTTGGATTGCTCGGGGAAGGAGAATCTACTAGTGACTTGTATAAAGGTTTAGGGATTGCAAATGACCTTGTTTTTTTTAGAATGAATAAGGATGCTTACGAGCATTGTTGGATTGGTGATGAAAAGTTCGATTACCCATCTAATTTAGAAGAACTTTCTATACGCTTATCCGAAAGATTTCCTAAAGAAAAAAAGAATATTGAAAAATATCTTACATTGATAAAAAATGTAAGTACACAAATATATTCTTTGCCATACATTAAAGGGTTCTGGCAGAAGCTAACCATACCATATAGAACCAGACATATGGGCAAATACGGTTTATTTAGCCTTAAAAGAGTTATTGACTGGCATATAAAAGACCCTTTATTAAAAAACATCCTTAATATACAGTGTGGAGATCATGGTTTACAACCTAACAAAGCCCCTTTCCCATTGCATTGTGCTTTAATGAGCCATTATTTTAATGGTAGTTATTACCCCATGGGTGGTGGTGGAGCTTTAATTAAAGCAAAAACAAATGCTATTAAAAAGTATAATGGTACCGTTTCGACAAGTACGCCTGTAAAAAAAATACTTTTAGACGGAGACACTAAAAAAACTGCAATTGGTGTAGAGTTAGAGAATGGGCAACAACTTTTTGCGAAGAATATAATATCCAATGCAGACCCTGGAATTACATATTTAAACTTAATTGGTAAAGAAAACATAAGCGATAAATTATACAAAAAACTAAGTAAAACAAAATACTCTTGCACCTCTTTAATGCTATTTTTAACTGTTGATTTAGATGTAAGAAAAGCAGGCCTGGATTCTGGTAATATTTGGCTGATGCCAGATAAAGACGCTGATGAATGTTATGATGATTTAATGACTACCAACTTATTAGAAGGAGATACGTTTGAGGGCATGTTTATTAGCTGTACTACTTTAAAAGACCCTTCTAGTTACGATGGAAAAAACCATTCATTAGAGGTTATTACTTTCATTAATTACGATGCTTTTAAGCAATTTGAAAATGAAAAAGAGCAACGATCAAAAGCCTATTTAGATTTTAAGGAAAACCTAACCCATAAAATGCTTAATGGTTTAGAGAAAGTTATACCAAATATTAGGGAGCATATTATCCATAAAGATTTAGGAACACCTTTAACAAATGAATATTATGTAAATTCTACCAGAGGTAGCGTATACGGTACAGAAAAGAGTTTTAAGCATATTGGGCCGTTTGCATATAAAGCTAAAAGTGAGATTACTAATCTATATCTCTGTGGAGCTAGTGTTTTATCCCATGGTGTTGCTGGAGCCGCCCATTCTGGTGTAGAAACAGCTAGTATTATACTAAATTGTGATGCTGATGAATTAAGAAACCCTCTACCCGACCAAAAATTAAGAATTTATGATGCTGAAGATTCTAAGGAATACCCAGAATGGCTAACAAAAAAGATAGATGTTAGAAAAGCTAAAGCCATTCTAAAAGAAGAAACATCAAAACCTTAAGATATGAAACAGCTTTTCTAAGTAGTTAAACATAAAAAACATACACTATAATGATACTGTAGATAAACTAAAAAACCAATTATAATGTATCTCCTCGAGAAGAAAATTGCTTTTGGTAGAATTGTGTGGTTTTGTTTACTTTTGAAATAATTTAGAACTTAAAATAACTATATGAAAAAAATACTTTTTGGCGTATTAGGTTTTTGTCTTGCGTGTAACTCTTCTCAAAAAACAGTTTTAGAAACAGAAGAGAAGCCAATTGTCAGTAAAGAAATTGATGTAACAAAAATTGCTTCTTCTATTACAGAAGCAGAACTTAAGGAACATCTTTATATTTATGCTTCCGATGCTTTTGAAGGAAGAGAAACTGGGCAACCAGGACAAAAAAAAGCTTCTGACTATATTAAGAAAGAATATAAAAAATTAGGAATCCCTGCAGCTAAAAAAGATGGAGATTATTTTCAAGAAGTTCCTTTATCTTTAAAGAAAGTTCCCGAAGGGATTTTAAGTTATAAGGATATTAAATACCCTGTTGGTAATCATATTTTAACATTCAATTCTAGCAATGGAAATTACGAATCTATAGCGTATGTAGGTTACGGAATTGAAGAAGGACAATATTCCGACTATAGTACCATAGATGTAAAAGGAAAAATTGTGTTGGTGAAATCTGGTGAACCACAGAATACAGATGGCAATTACATTCTCTCTGGATCCAAAGAAAAATCTATTTGGAGCAATATGTCCGAATCTTTAGGAAAACGAATTAAAATAGCTAAAGACAATGGTGCTGTTGGCATTTTATATTATGACCCTGCAAACTTTAGCCGTTTCAAGAGCAGGTTCAACTACATGAAACAAAATAATAGTGGACGTATGGAGGTTAAAGAAACTAATGAAGATAATTTTATTAGTCTGTATGTTGATGGCCATTTGGCAAAAGTACTTCTTCCAGAAATTGAAAAAGAACATACTCCAACTATAATAAACAATCCTATTTCACTACAAATAGAAAGTGCTAACAATGAATTAACTTCTGAAAATGTTGTAGCTGTTCTAAAAGGCTCTGAAAAACCAGAAGAGTATGTTATTATTTCATCACACCTCGACCATATAGGAATAACCGCTAATGGGGATATCAATAATGGAGCAGATGATGACGGATCAGGTACAGTAGCCTTATTAGAAATAGCTGAAGCCTTTAAAAAAGCTTCCGATGCAGGCAGAGGTCCAAAACGCTCTATTGTATTCTTACATGTAACAGGAGAAGAGAAAGGTCTTTTAGGTTCTCAGTACTATGCAGATATAGAACCTATATTTCCTTTAAAAAATACCGTAGCGAATTTAAATATAGATATGATTGGGAGGATTGACCCCAAAAGAAAAGGAGATCGCAATTATTTATACCTAATAGGTTCCGATAAATTGAGTAAAGACTTGCATATCTTATCTGAAAATGTGAATAAGAAATACACTAATATTGAATTTGACTACAAATATAATGATGAAAATGACCCCAACCGTTTTTATTATAGAAGTGACCATTACAACTTTGCAAAAAACAATATTCCTATAATATTTTATTTTAACGGAACTCACGATGACTATCATAAGCCAACCGATACTCCAGATAAAATTAATTACGATTTATTAGAAAACAGAACTAGACTTATTTTCTATACCGCTTGGGAAATAGCAAATAGAGATCAACGTATTATTGTAGACACAGCAAAGTAATTTTTCGTTATTTTATACAAACAAAAAAGCCTTATCATTAATGATAAGGCTTTGCTTTTTGGGTGGAAGACGGGATTCGAACCCGCGACCCTCGGTACCACAAACCGATGCTCTAACCAACTGAGCTACAACCACCATTTGTAAGCGATGGCAAATGTAATTTTTTTTATTTAATCTATCAAAATAAACTACCTAAAAAAACAAGAAAAGTATTAGTGCTAGTCAATAATATTATTTAACTTGTAGGAAATAGACTTAATATTTATAAGCAAACAAAAAAGATATTTCTAGTAAATTAAATAACCTACTTCCCAAAAATCTTAAAATGAAGCACTTAAATAATTTTTTTAAGTATGGCTCCCTCTTACAAACGGCTTTTTTTTTATTTCTTTTTTTTATATACCCAATCACATTTTATTCGCAGCAAAGGCCACAAAAAAAAGATAGCCTTATAAAATTAATTAAGAAAAAAGAAAACGCCGACTATTTCTCTACTAAAGATACTACTTATATAAATTTATTAAATGAATTGGCTTTAGAATACACCTTTTCTACATCAGATTCACTATACATTTTATCTAATAGCATTTTAGATTATAGCACCAAAGCGGGGTATGCAAAAGGTATTGGCCAAGCGTATCTTGGACTTACTTCTTATTTCTTAGAGAAAGGTAATGATTCTTTAGTATTTAGTCATTTAGAAAAAGCTAAGAGAATTGGGATACAAACAAAAGACACTATTTTATTATTAGATGTGAGTAATTTGTCAGCAATAGAATATAATCATATAGGGCACAGTGACAAATCTTTAAAGGAATATTTAAAATCGGAAAAATTAGCATCAAAAATAGCGAACAAATTATATTTACTTACCATTTATGAAAATATGGCAGTTACCTATAGTCATAAAAAAATGTACCAAAGAGCACTCAAGTATTTTGGAAAAGCAAATGAGTTAGCCGTAAAAATAAATGATAGTATTCTAATAGGTTCTACTTTGTGTAATATGACAAAGGTACATATTAGTTTAAATGATTTAGAACTTGCAACCAAGGAATCAGACCAAAGTATTAAAATTTTTGAAAAATATAAAGTAAATGGATGGCTTGGGTATGCTTATATGCTTAAGGGTGATATTTTTCTAAATCAAAAAAAATATGATGAAGCCATAGTTTGGTATAATAAAAGCGAGCCCATACAGCTTTCTACAAATTATGATATAGGCGTAATGGATTTATATAATTCCATTTCTAAGGTATATATTCAAAAGAATGATTTGGCATTAGGTAAAATGTTCGCAATAAAAGCTAGCAATCTTGCAAATGAAATACGCTACCCTAGAGGCATCGCTACATCTGCAGAAAACTTGTCTTTAATTTATGAAAAATTAAAAGAGCCTGTTAATTCCTTAAAGTATCATAAGTTATTTAAAAAAATGTCCGATTCGTTATCTAAAAACGAACAATTAATTAGCATGGCTTTTTTAGATATAGAAAGAACGCACCAAAACGAACAATATGAATTAATTAACCAGAATAACACCAAATTATACAAACAAAAACAACTCTTATATGTTAGTTTAGCTTCTTTACTTAGCTTAAGTGCTATTGCTTTTTTAATTAGAAAAAATTTAAATACTCAAAAAGATATGAGTACGGCATTAAAAATAAAAAATGAAATTTTAGCCGCTAATGAAAATAAATTAAAAACTATAAATTCTACAAAAGACAAACTATTCTCTATTATTGGGCACGATTTAAGAAGCCCAATACTATCCTTAAAAGAATTATTAAACCTAAGCCTAGAGGAGGATACCATATTTAAGCGTTTTATACCAAAATTAAAAACGCAAGTGGAACATATTCAATTTACATTAGACAACTTACTTTCGTGGGGGCAAACACAAATGAAGGGTGCTACAACAAATATAGAAGAAGTTAGGCTAAGAGAAATTTCACAGAACAACAGGAACCTTTTTAGTAAATCCATCGAAAATAAAAAAATTGAATTTCAGTTGTTAATTGAAGAAAACACATCGGTTCTTGCAGATACTAACCATATAGATTTAATTTTAAGAAACTTAATTAGTAATGCTATTAAATTTACTCCAGAAAAAGGGAAAATAATTATTACTGCTACTATAAAAGATGATATAGTTGTTTGCTCTGTGAAAGACAATGGACTAGGTATTAAAAAAGAAAATATAGATAAATTATTTAATGAAACTACTCATTATAGTACTTATGGGACTTTCAATGAAAAAGGAACAGGCTTAGGTCTTTCGTTATGTCAAGAAATGGTTAAATTAAACAATGGAAGTATTTGGGTAATAAGTGAAGAAAATTCGGGAAGTACTTTTTCTTTTAGCTTTCCTAAATTCAAAAAGAAGCAAAGCTCTTAATTTCTAATGTTTTTCTATTTTATCGATGAAATACATTTTTTTTAGGACAAAACACACAATAATTGCTCTTTCACAACATATATTAGCATACCCCTTGCTATTGATTTAATTTTATTTTTCAAATATTATTAAAAATCCATGCACCAAAACTGTACCAATACTGCATACAGTTTATTAACACAAATAATACGTAATTTAATTATTACGTCTGTGCTTCTTTGTAGCATAATTTTATCTGCCCAAAATTCTAAAAGAGATAGTTTAGAAAAAGAAATACGTAATCTAGAAGGTATATCTACCTTAAACATAAAAGATACAACCTATATTAAGAATCTAATAAATTTAGCGTTAGAGTTTAGATACTATAATACGGAGAAGCTTCTTTCTTTATCCACTAAAGCTTTAAACTACAGTAAAGAATCTAATTACAAAAACGGTGAAATTGATGCTCTAATTGGTATAGGCACATATTATTCTGACCACGGAAAACATAAAAAAGGGATTAATTTTTTTGAAAAGGCGCTTGTTATTTCAAAAAGAACAGAAAATAAAAAACAAATATTAAGATCTAAGAATAGTATCTCTGTAGAATATAGTTACTTAGGGAATTACGCAAAGGCTTTAAGAGGTTATCTTGATGCTATTGAATATGCCACTATAACTAATGATCAGTTAATGCTTTCAATTTTAAATGAAAACATAGCCAGTTTATATGTAAGTCAAAAGGACTACGAACAAGGATTACACTTTTATAAAAAAGTTAAAAAAATTAATGAGAAAATAAACAATCCTGTATACTCTGCCGAAACTATGAGCAATATGGCTTCTACTTATGCCGATATGGGAAAATTAGACTATGCCATGTTTAATATCAATGCAAGTATTTCTATTTTTGAAAAAGAAAAAATCATGGATTGGCTTGCTTTTGCATATGAAATAAAAGGTAAAATATATTTAAAGCAGAAAAAATATACATGGTCTTTATACTGGTACAGCCAAAGTGAAATGTTACATAAGACTTTGCAAGATGATCGCGGTAAAATTGACTTATTTAATGGTATGTCTGAAGCCTATTTGGGTCAAAAAAAAGACAGTATTTCTCAAAAATACGCATTAGCTGCATTTAAACTATCATCACAACTTAAATCTAAAGAGGGAATTCAAAAATGTGCAAAGACATTATATAAAGTAAATAAAAACAAAAAAGATTTTGCTACTGCTTTGTTATACCACGAACTATATCAAAAAATTTCTGATACTTTATCTACTAGTGAAAACCAGAAAGGTTTAACGATGCTTAAAACAAAAATTGAGCACGAAAGACAAAAAGAAGAACTTATAGAGACAAATAAAAAAGCTCTTTCTCAGCAAAAAAACTATGTATATAGTGCCTTGTTTATTTTGTTAATATTCATTGTTATAACCTTCTTAGTACGCAGAAATGAAAGAATCCAGAAAAATTTAAATATTGAATTGAATACAAAAAAACTAGATTTAGAGAAAAGCGAAATTGATTTAAGAGAAATAAACACGACAAAAGACAAACTATTTTCTATTATTGGCCATGATTTAAGGGGACCAATTGGAGCATTTCAGGGGCTACTAAAATTGTTTAAAAATGGTGAAATAGGCCAAGAAGAATTTTTAGGTTTTGTTCCTAAACTAATGTCAGATATTGATCATATCTCTTTTACATTAAACAATCTTTTAAGCTGGGGACAAAGCCAAATGAATGGCGCGGTAATAAAGCCTTCTGTTACGCCTTTAGACAATTTAGTAAAAGAAAATTTTAATCTTTTAACTGAAACTGCAATAAATAAATCTATTACACTAACAAACCAAATACCTAAAAATACATTGTCATGGGCAGATGCTAATCAAATAGACATTGTTATTCGTAATTTAATTAGCAATGCTCTAAAGTTTACTCCTGAAAATGGAAGTATAATTATTGGCGCAGTAGAAAAAAATAACCATTGGGAAGTTTTTGTGAAAGATACTGGGGTTGGAATGAGTATAGATGTACAGAAGCAAGTTTTCACTGAAAATTCTAATTTAACAACCTACGGAACAAATAATGAAAAAGGAACAGGTTTAGGTTTATCATTATGTAAAGAAATGGTAGAAAAAAACAATGGTAAAATATGGGTAAGCAGTAAATTAGATAAAGGTTCTTGCTTCTACTTTACTGTCCCTAAAGCCAAAAAAAAATACAAACAAACTGCCTAAATAATATCTCCTAGCTGGTTTACTCCTATTACTCTTTCTACTGTAAATCCTTCTGCATGGCTTACTCCTATTAATCTTCCTAAATCTCTGGCTCTGTAATCAACACTATCAAAGAAGTTTTTACTGGTAATCGGCGTTTCTGGTTCTTTACTATTTGGATCGTGAAATTGAGAAGCATACGCTCTAATGGCATCCATCTTTTGATCTACAAATCCTGAAATATCTATAGCAAAATCGGGTTCTAAATTTTTCCATTGAATATAATGGTATACATTTTTTGGTCGCCAAGCTTCCTGAAGCTTGCTTTCTGCTTCTGAGCTAGTTTCTATCTTTATAAGACCACTTAAAAAGCAAGCATCACTAACCAAGCTACTACCCTTTCCGTGATCTATATGCCTATCTTCTATAGCATTACACAATACTATATCTGGTTTATAGGTTCTTATTTGTTTTATTATTTCTAGTTGGTGTTTTTTATCATTAACAAAAAAACCATCTGCAAACCCTAAATTATTACGTACCGAGACTCCTAAAATATCTCCGGCATTAGTCGCTTCTTTATCTCTTATCTCCGCGGATCCTCTTGTTCCTAATTCTCCTCGTGTAAGATCTACTATTCCAACTTTTTTTCCATTCGCTATGGCTTTGGCTATCGTTCCTCCTGCACCTAGTTCTGCATCATCAGGATGCGCACCAAAAACTAATATATCTAATTTCATTAATCTAATTTTTTTTAGAATAATTAATGGTATATCTCCAATAACTTATTCCACCAAGAACAAACACACCAAATACTGTATAATAAATAAAAACAGGTGTAATCACTTGGCCTCCGCTGGCATAACTATGAAGTCCTACTAAATAAAAATTCACACCAAAGTAAGTCATCATTATACTTGCAAAAGCAACTACACTTAAAAAGCTAAAGGTCCATTTACCTCGTAGACCTGGAACTAATCTTGTGTGAATTACAAAAGCATATACCATTATAGATACTAATGCCCATGTTTCTTTAGGGTCCCAGCCCCAATAGCGACCCCAACTTTCATTTGCCCATTGTCCTCCTAAAAAGTTACCTATAGTAAGCATTACTAAACCAGTGGTTAAAGCCAGTTCATTAATAATGGTCAATTCTTTTAAATTGATTTCCATTCTTTTTTTATTCTTACTATTGGTTAAAATTATAAGAATCAAAGACACAACACCTAATATCATACCAACGGTTAAAGGACCATAACTACCAACAATTACAGCAACATGTATCATTAACCAATAACTATCTAAAACAGGTACTAAATTAGCAATAGCAGGATCTACCCAACTCTGGTGCGCTATCCAAAGTAACATCGCCGTAACAAAGGCAGAAGCAGCAATAGTCATATCACTTTTTCTTCCTAGTAAAAGTCCCATGCCCATAGTTGCCCAAGAAACATACAATATACTTTCATAAGCATCACTCCAAGGAGCATGACCAGAAATGTACCAACGTAATGCTAAACCTGCTGTATGCCACAAAAAGAAAATTATTATAATTCCTTTAAAAGTGTAAATAGCTATTCGCCATAACTCACGGTCTTTAAAAATTTGAAATATCAATGCCAAAAACATTAGTATTCCTATTAAAGCATAATACTCATAAAGTCTATTGAAAATATCGAGTTTATTATAAATAACTTCGGTATTTACTTTTTCTTCTGACGGCAAAACTTCCGCGCCATGATTATTTTGATTCTGTTTAAATGCTTTTAATAATTTATCTGCTTCCGTATAGTCTCCTGTTTTTTTAGCTTTTGAAAGCGTCATTAAATAATAGGGCACTGCATTTTTAATAAAATTAGCATACAAAGAATCTGTTACATGGTACTGCCCTCCCCTATATTCTACTGCTGAAATCCACTTATTATTTTCATCTTTTAGAAGAGGAAATATTTTAACAATTTGCCCACTTAATGCTTGGTTTAATAAACTCAACCTAATATTAGCATCTTTTATATCTTGCTGAAATTTATTGGGGTTATTTGTAGAAGTTGCATCGGCTAAAAAAGGTTCTAATTTATAATTCCCTTCAGCATCGAAAAAAGCAGTTGCTTTTACATAAGCCTTTCCTTTTTCTACGCCTATAGTTTTACGAATACTATCGTTTTGTTTTTTCTTATCAACCGCTATAAACTCGGTATTATACCAAATAGCAGGATTCATCATCATAGATAAAAATACTTGGTCTGCATTTAAATCTCCATAATTATCTTTTAGGCTTAACTTACGTAGAAGTTCCGATGAAAAAGTATTTATAGGTTTCATTCTTCCACTCTCATCCTGTATAACCAGTTTCCCAAATTTAGCTGCATGTTCTTTAGAAACCATGGTAGCCATTAATACAGAGTCTACCTGTTTGGCTGTTGGAGCTGCATTATGGTTATGACCATCACCCACAGTATGTTCTTGACTTATGGCTGATATTGTGCCCCCTAAAAGCAATAGCATGGACAGAAGCGCTTTTTTTGCTTTTAGTTTATCTAAACTCTGTGTTAAATCTCTAAATCGTGTTTTGCCAAAAAACATAATCCCTAACAAGCCAATATAAAGCAAGGTATAGCCAATATATGTTATCCAAGTACCCCAAAAATCATGATTCACAGAAAGTACGGTTCCCTTTTCATCTGGATCAAAACTTGCTTGAAAAAAGCGA
>NZ_JADGES010000024.1 GCF_016744255.1 Maribacter sp. | reverse complement strand
AATTACAGGTTTTAGAATGTCTGATAATTTAAGTTTTCCAAATTTTTTATGTACTTCCAGGGCTCCTGCAACTGAACCAGGAACTCCTACAGAGGTTGCGCCTTTGGTGCTCATATCTGGAATGACATTTCCGAGAGAATCTAAATACATGTCTTTGTGTGCAGATAATGGTGCTTTTTCTCTAAAATCTAATCCGCCAACATCACCATCATTTTTTCTGTAAACCATAAAACCACCTCCACCAATATTACCGGCAGAAGGATGAGCAACAGCAAGAGCAAATTGTGTAGCTACCATAGCATCAAAAGCATTTCCGCCTTTTTTTAGTATTTCGGAACCAATTTTAGAGGCTTCTTCTCGGGCAGAAACAACCATAGCTTCATCGGTAACTAGACCGGTAGGAGTAGGAGCTGATTTTTTACAATTTATAAATAGTGTAACAATAAAAAGGAATAGTAATTTTTTCAAAATAGTAAGGAGTTTAATTAAAGGGTTTTTTTTGTTTGATGGTGTTATAAAGAAACAAATTTTTGTTTGGAAAAAGTAATTAGTTCTTCAAAAAAAGCAGTGAACTCCTCTTCGAACTTATCATAGTGTTCTTCTAAATCTAAAATTGCAAAGTTCATTTTGGACTTATTTTTTGTGCGTCTGTTCATGCCATTTAAAACACGGTCTATACCTTCCATTTTGGAGTAGTTATAAATCCAATTATCACTTATCATATAGGGCATCATTCGTTTTACGCCATCGGGTAATATTTCATAATTATCCTCTAGCAAGTCGTAAAAATTTTCAACAAAAATATCTAAAGGGGTGTCGGAATATTTTTTCCAATTCTTAGCTAAAAAGTGGTCATAAAAAATATCTACAATTACCCTACTGTAATGACTGTAATTTTTATGAAGCCTTTTACTGCTAATTTTAGGAATTGTATGGGTGTCTGTAAAAGTATCAATAAAACGGTGTAGCTTAATACCTTGTTGTACCTTTTCTGGTAGATGATGGAACTTGTTTCCTCTAATGCTATCCGCTATAAAATTACCAAGAGTTATTTCGTTATCACCAAAAGATAGATAGATGTGAGCTAAAAAGTTCATAGGACGATGGAAGTTTTCTTAAGGTCGAATTTACAAATTGTAAAACTTAAGATAGAAAATAGTCTTGTATATTTGCAAAAACTTTTATAAAGCTTATGACACTAATAAAATCAATATCAGGAATCCGTGGAACTATTGGCGGGCAACCAGGGGATAACTTAACACCTATTGATGCTGTAAAATTTGCAGCAGCTTACGGTACTTGGTTAAAAGGGTATTCAAAAAAAGAAAAATTAAAAGTAGTTATAGGTAGAGATGCTAGGTTGTCTGGAGAAATGATTCAGAATTTAGTGGTTTCTACGCTTACAGGTTTGGGAATAGATGTAATCGATTTAGATTTGTCTACTACGCCAACGGTAGAAATAGCTGTTCCTATGGAGAAAGCGGATGGTGGAATTATTTTAACTGCTAGCCACAATCCAAAGCAATGGAATGCTCTAAAACTTTTGAATGAGAAAGGAGAGTTTTTAGATGCTGCACAAGGAGCAGTTATCTTAGAGCTGGCAGAAAAAGAAGAATTTAATTTTTCTGAAGTAGATGATTTGGGTACTATTGTTAGGAATGATGCTTATATAGATATACATATTGATGAAGTTTTAGATTTACCATTGGTAGATGCAGAAACGATTAAAAAAGCCAAGTTCAAGGTTGTTGTAGATGGTGTTAATTCTACAGGAGGTATTGCTATTCCTAAGTTACTAGATGCTTTGGGTGTAGAAGTTGTTAAGTTATATTGTGACCCAACAGGTCATTTTCCACATAATCCAGAACCATTAAAAGAACATTTAGGAGATATATGTGATTTAGTTCTTAAGGAAAAAGCAGATTTTGGAATTGTAGTAGATCCAGATGTAGATCGTTTGGCTTTTATAAGTGATGATGGTGAGATGTTTGGAGAAGAGTATACTTTGGTTGCTTGTGCGGATTATGTTTTAGGAAAAACAAAAGGTAATACAGTGTCTAATTTATCTTCTTCTAGAGCATTAAGAGATATTACTCAGAAGCATGGCGGTACATACGAGGCTGCAGCAGTAGGAGAAGTAAACGTAGTAACAAAAATGAAAGCTAACAATGCTATTATTGGTGGCGAAGGTAACGGAGGTATTATTTACCCTGAAAGTCATTATGGTAGAGATTCTTTAGTTGGTACAGCTCTATTTTTAATGCATATGGCAGAAAAAGGTGGTACGGTTGCTGAGTTAAGAGCCAGTTATCCTAGCTATTTTATGAGTAAAAAGAAAATACAATTGACACCTGGTTTAGATGTGGATGGTATTTTGGTAGCAATGACAAAGAAATATGAAGGGGAAGAAATTTCTACAATAGATGGGGTTAAGATAGATTTTGCAGAGAATTGGGTACACTTACGTAAATCTAACACAGAGCCAATTATTAGAATATATACAGAAGCTAAAAGCCAAACGGAGGCAGATGGATTAGCGGATAAAATAATTGCAGAAATTAAAGAAGTTGCTGGGATATAGTTATTTCTACAAGTAATAGCAAAAGCCTAATACGAATAGTGTTAGGCTTTTGTGCTTTATAAAAATTCTTTTGGAACTCGATCTCTATGTTTCCATCTTCTGTGTGTCCAAAGATAGTGTTCTGGTTTTTCTCTTATTTGTTGTTCGGTAAGTCTTAAGAATTGGTCTGTGATTTCGTTCTTTTCCGTTTCTTTTCCGTTTTTTGTAATTGGAATAAATTCGGCGCTATAATAACCTCTCTTTACTTTGGTTACTTTTAAAAAAACAACAGCAAGGTCTAATTTTCTGGCCATATTTTCTGCTCCGTTAAAAACTGGGACTTTAATATCCATGAATTCTGACCAGTATTGTACTTTACGAACCATAGGAGATTGGTCGCTTACCATTCCATAAACAGATTTTACATTATTTTTTGTGTTAGATATAATTGTTTTAATGGTTTCGGATTGGGTTATTAAAGTAGTGTTCCAACGAGCTCTTGTTCTTTTTATCCAGGAATCGAAATAGGGATTGCTTATTTTTTGATAAACAGCATACCCTTTATCATCAATATAATTGTTCATACTTACATTCCATTCCCAATTAGCGTAATGAGCACATACTACTATTATACTTTTATCTTTTAAGATGTCTTGTAAAACTTGTAGGTTGGTAACATGGTATCTCTTTTTTACTTCTTCTTTAGAAAGGTTCATTGTTTTTACCATTTCTAAAAACATATCGCACATGTGTTTGTAAAAACTCTTTTCTATCCGCTTTAGTTCTATCTCTGATTTTTTTGGGAAAACTAATGTTAAGTTTGCGTGTACTACTTTTTTCCGATACCCAAATATTCTATATACAATAACATAAACTACATCAGAAAAGAAATAAAAAATTTTATACGGAAGCCTAGAAATTATCCATAAAAGTGGGTAGGCTAAAATGAAAACAAGGAATTGCATATTCTATATTATAATGAGCAAATATAGTTATATTTGAAAGGTATATTAAATTATATGCTATATGAACAATCTTCATTTGGCAACCATTGCAATTGTGGTAGCTAATATTATAGTGTCTTTCAAAGGTTTTGGGGATTCGCAATTTTTTCAACGTTATAAGTTTGGTGTCGGCTCAATAAAGGCGGGGCAAAAAGAACGTATGGTTACCTCTGGTTTTTTGCATGTAGATGTTAGTCATCTTTTAATGAATATGCTTACGTTATATTTTTTTGCGAATGTGGTAATATCTTATTTTGGACCAAGTAAGTTTGTGTTATTATATTTTATAAGTCTATTTGCAGGAAGTTTATTGGCTTTCTTTTTTCATAAGGATGAGCCTTATTATTCTGCAGTGGGAGCAAGTGGAGCTGTAACAGGTGTTTTGTATGCAGCTATTCTTTTGCAACCTAATATGATGTTGGGACTTATGTTTATTATTCCAATACCTGCATATATTTTTGGAATAGGGTATTTGTTGTATTCTATTTATGGAATGAAAAATAGAGTGGGGAATATTGGCCATACAGCGCACTTTGGTGGTGCAATAGGAGGTTATGTAACTACTTTGCTATTTGCTCCAGATTTAATATTTACAGAAACTTTAATGGTTATTCTTTTGGCTGTACCTATTATCATTTTATTTATAATGGGAAAAAGAGGGAAAATATAAATTAAAAACTCTTTTAGGGTTTTCTTATATCCTGAAAACTAAAGTAATGTACATGAAAACTAGTGTAAAGTGCATTTCATCGAAAAATAAATAGGTCTTTATACCTAAAGAGTATTTTTACCGTTGAGTTAGAACCCAAATCTAACGATATATAACCTATTTTTATGAAAAAGACCCCCCTTTACGTCTTAGCCTTTTTAGGTCTAATGACTGCGTGTACAGATGAAACTACTGTATATAGCGAAACTCAAGATGATATTTCAATAGAAAAGAGCGAGCAAGCTTTGGAAAATAGTATTGTTTATGACAATGCAGGTGTTCTGGATATTATGGATGAAAGTACTTTGTCTGGAAAATCTAGCTTATCTGCTAAAGCTGATTTGGCAGGAGATTATCCACTTACCCTTGTTGCTCAAGTAGATGTGCCATCTTATAGTAGTGCAAGAAATTTAACAGCATCTCATGTGTATTTAGACGGAGATTATGCTTATGTTTCTTATAATACGGTTGAAGACGGCTATGCTGGAGCAATGGATATTATTGATGTTAGTAATCCGCATTCTCCTAGAGTAACTTCTAGATTGTATTATTCTAATGCAGATATAAATTCCTTACAATATTCAAATGGATATGTGTATTTTGTTGGAGGTGTTGATTCGGAAACATCTGTAAGAGCTACAAGTAATTCCTTTTTAGGAAAAATACCGGCATCTAGTGGTAGATTTAATATGAATTCAGGTATAAATTATGCTTTTCAAGAAGGGTATAATGCAACCGATGTGACGGTTAATGGAAATTCCATATTAGTAACAAGTGGTCAGGAAGGAACATTATCTGTTTATAATGCAAATACTTTGGAGGTAGAGAATGAAGCCCCTTTTATGGATTTACGTTCTGTAGCTGTACAGGCGAACAGCATCGCTGTTTTAGATGCAAGTCAAGGTGTTCATGTATTAGATGAAAATTTAAATGTTATAAAGGCAATTGCAATTGATAGTGATTTTGGTGTGAATACGAAAAGAACATTAGATTTTGCAGGAGATAATATTGTAGTAGCTGAAGGTTCTAAAGGAGCTGGAGTGTATAGTATTGCAACAGGGGCTTTGCTAGAATATATTCCTATACTTTTAAATCCAACCGAAGTTTCGATTAGTGATGTAGTAACAAATGCAGTAGCTGTTAATGATGACGTTTTGTTAATGGCAAATGGCGGTGCAGGTTTATGTTTGTCTGAAGAGCAAAGTAGTAGTACCGATTTAGTTGGCATTATTCAGTTAGAAGGTTCTGTAAATTATGTAGCAACAAAAGGAGATTATATTTTTGCTGCTTCAGGAAAAGAAGGCTTGCAAATAATAAAACTAAATAGACCAGATGAAAGTTTAGCTACACGTTGTGCTCAGTTGTCTGCTTATTCGGGCAGTTCAAACTTAAATGTTAATGCAAACCAGACATTAGCTTATAGAGGAGCTAAAAGATTTAAAAGTGTAACTATTGGAGGAGATTTACTTTTGTGTGGATCATGGACTGTGAGAAACGGAGTAAGTATTAATGCAGATGCTTTGTTTGAGATGAATGGAACATTTGTTGTTGGTAGAAATAATAGAAAGAAAAATATTACCATAGACTCTGGGGCTACTTTAAGAGTAGAGGGTAATTTAACAATCTACGGGGATTTAGTACTTAATGATGGTGCTACTATTGAGTTTGTCGGAGATGATTCTGTAGTAAATATTTTTGGTAAAGTTAAAAAGTCTGGTAATGTAACTGTAGAAGGTAAATTTAAAGACGTTAGAAATAAATTCTAGTTTTAGAATAAATTGTAAAAAAAAGACCGCTATATTTTTAAATAGCGGTCTTTTTTTATCCTAAGTATGTCTTTAAAAGTTTACTTCTGGAGGCATGTCTAAGTTTTCTTATAGCCTTTTCTCTAATCTGCCTAACACGTTCCCGTGTTAAATCAAAGGTTTGCCCAATTTCAGCAAGTGTCATAGATTGTTGATCTCCAATACCATAATATAACTTTACAACATCTGCTTCTCTAGGAGAAAGTGTTTCTAATGCTCTATTTATTTCTGTATTTAAAGATTGTTGCATTAACAAAGTATCTGGTCTAGGAGACTCCCCAGCTCTTATTACATCGTATAAATTAGAATCTTCTCCTTCTCTTAAAGGAGCATCCATAGAAACATGTCTTCCTGTGTTTTTTAAGGATTCTTTGACCTCATTAACAGTCATTTCTAATTCTCTAGCAATTTCATCCGGAGAAGGTGGCCTTTCATTAGATTGTTCTAGATATGAAAATGCCTTTTTAATTTTATTTATAGAACCAATTTTATTTAATGGTAATCTAACTACTCTAGATTGTTCTGCTAAGGCCTGTAAAATAGATTGTCTAATCCACCATACGGCGTAGGAAATAAATTTAAATCCTCTAGTTTCATCAAAACGCTTTGCTGCTTTTACTAAGCCAACATTACCTTCGTTAATTAAATCAGGAAGTTTTAATCCTTGATTTTGATATTGTTTAGCAACAGAAACTACAAATCTTAAATTGGCATTGACTAATTTTTCTAATGCGACTTGATCATTGGTACGAATTAATTGGGCTAATTCTACTTCTTCATTAGCACTTATCAAATCAATCTTACTAATATCTTGCAAGTACTTATCTAAGGATTTTGATTCACGATTAGTAACCTGCTTGATAATTTTTAGTTGCCTCATATATTCGTATTTTGTTTAGTCGTTTTACAAGTACTCATAATACATTTTTATTATCTCTTTTCCAAAGAGATAGAGATATACTTATACAAATTTTATTACAATTTTAGAAATCCCTGTAAGAATCTGTAATAATTTAAGATCCTTATTCTATTTTTGATATCACAAAGTAAAAAATGAGTAAAAGAGCCTTAACATCCTATTTATCGAGTTTAAAGAAAAAAGAACTAGAAGAGCAACTAGTAGACTTATATACGCGTTTTCCGGCTGTAAAAGAATATTACGATTTTGTTTTTAATCCCAAAGAGGATAAACTCATACAAGAAGCTAAAACCAAAATAGCGAACGAGTACTTCCCTGTAAAAAGAAGAAAACCTAAAGCCCGAAGATCCGTCGCTCAAAAGTATATTAAGCATTTTATAAAACTAGGAGTAGAACCAACTCTTATTGCGGATGTTATGTTATTTAATTTAGAAATAGCACAATCTTTTTCCTTAGAAAAAAATGTAGCAGATTCTTTTTATAAGAGTATGTTAAACTCTTTTAAAGAGGCTTTACAATATATTTCTTTACATGGAGTCCTTCTCGATTATAAAGACCGAATTGTAACTATTTATAACCTTACACAAGATAATAATTGGATATATGGAGAGGATTTTTCCCAAGCATTAGATTTAATGGATTAAAAATAAATTATAAGTATCTGACTTACAGTATATTTGTGACAATAGAAAAAAAAATCTTCATTTTACATGTAATATTTCTTTTAAGTACAAAAAACGTATAGTTTTGTAAGATTGGCATTTTAGTATTTTAAACTTTTAAAACTAGTAGCATTCCTTTGGAGGATCAAAAACATACTAAAGAAAAAAATCTTTACGATTATCAAATAGAGGATTTAAATAGCATTTTCGAGCACTTAAAAAATGCTAAGGATAATGCTAATTTGCTATACCAGTTACCTACTGGTGGTGGTAAAACTGTTGTTTTCTCGGAAATTACAAAGAGATACATTAAGGAAATTAAGAAAAAGGTAGTTGTTTTAACGCATAGAATAGAGTTAAGTTCCCAAACCTCTAACATGCTAACTGGTTTTGGAGTAAAAAACAAAGTCATTAATAGCGAAGTAAAAGAGGTTAAAGATGAAGACGATGTAATGTGTTATGTCGCCATGGTAGAAACCCTTAACAATAGACTACAAGAAGAAAAAGTTGAAATTAATAATATTGGCTTAGTTATTATAGATGAAGCCCATTACAATTCCTTTAGAAAACTCTTTAAGTATTTTGATCATGCTATAATCCTCGGAGTTACAGCAACCCCTTTAAGCTCTAATATAAAGCTACCAATGAAGGACAACTACAGCAAGTTAATTGTTGGAGAGTCTATTACTTCTTTGATAGATAAAAAATTCTTAGCGAAAGCAGATGTCTATAATTACGATGTTAGTCTGCAGAATCTAAAACTGGGAATAAACGGAGATTATACCGTAAAGTCTTCGGATGAGCTTTATGGTAATCAAAATATGCTGACCAAGCTTTTAACCGGGTATACAGAGGTTGCTAAAGGTACCAAAACTCTTATTTTTAATAATGGTATTAGTACCTCTAGATATGTGTACGAGACCTTTAAAAAGGCTGGGTATAATATTAGGCATCTAGATAATAAGAACAACGCCACCGAAAGGAAAGAAATTTTAGAATGGTTTTCTAAAACCCCAGATGCCATTTTAACTTCTGTAAGTATCCTAACTACTGGTTTTGATGAACCTACTGTAGAAACTATTATGCTAAATAGAGCAACTAGATCCTTAACTCTGTACTTTCAGATGATTGGTCGTGGCTCTCGTGTTTTACCAAATAAAAAAGACTTTAAGGTTATCGATTTTGGTAATAATGTGGCTCGTTTTGGTATGTGGAGCGCACCTATAGATTGGCAAGAAATTTTTCATTTCCCCGATTTCTTTTTAGAAAATATTAAGAATGATGAGGACATAGAAAGAGAGTTTGTATATGAAATGCCTAAAGAACTCAAGAAAAAATTTATTAAATCTTCGGTTATTGAGTTTGATATAAAAGCAGAGTATAAAAAAGGGTTTGCTCAAGGCTTAAAATCTAAATTAGTATTAGAAAGAAGTATAGAGCAACATGCCACCATTTGTGTAGAAAATGCAGAAGATGTTTTCGATGCTAGAATCCTTGCTAAATTGTTACAAGAAGAGATTAGTTTTAGAGTAAAGCAGTATTCGTACTGTATTATGAATAATACCAAGAATTATAAAGAATGGCTAGAGGAAGATTACGAACGCAAATTACGTTCTAATATTTCTAAAAAATTTGCAGCCAAAATGTAAGTCTACATGGCATCGATAAAGGTTTTAATTATTGGGTTTGTTTGGCCAGAACCTACTTCTACAGCTGCCGGACAAAGAATGCTACAGCTTATACAACTGTTTTTAAAACAAGACTATAAAGTATCTTTTACCTGTACAGCAAAAAAAACAGAATACTCTTTTCCTTTACACACCTTAGGAATATCAGAAACGGAAATTGTACTTAACAATTCTAGTTTCGATACCTATCTTTTAGAAACACAACCAAACATAGTATTGTTCGACCGTTTTTTAACCGAAGAGCAATTTGGCTGGCGAGTAGCCAAAAACGTACCTAATGCTTTGCGTATATTAGATACGGAAGATTTACACTCCTTACGCCAAACTAGAGAACAAGCCTTTAAAAACGGAACCCCTTTTTTAATCCAAGATTGGATTCGTAATACCATTACGAAAAGAGAAATAGCTAGTATATATCGTTCCGATATTTCTTTACTTATTTCATCCTATGAAATGGAATTGCTTACCGAGAATATCAAAATAGAAGAAAGTTTGATACATTATTTACCTTTTTTACTGGAAGAATCACATCATGAGTCTGTATCCTATAAAGAAAGGGAAGGGTTTATTTGTATGGGTAATGGTAACCATGCTCCGAATAGAGATGCCGTTATTTGGTTAAAGAAAGAAATTTGGCCACTTATTCGTAAGCAATTACCCAAAGCAACCTTGTCTATTTATGGCGGACATCTACCAGAACAAATAAAACAAATGCATAACTCCAAAGAAGAGTTTTTGGTCCAAGGATGGGCACCTGATGCTATAGAAGCGGTTCGTAAATCCAAAATTTGCCTGGCTCCTTTGCGATTTGGAGCGGGATTAAAAGGAAAATTAATCACTGCTTTACAGGCTCAAACCCCTAGTGTAACAACCAAAATAGGAGCAGAGGGTATACAACTACCGAATTTTAACTGGAATGGCTTTATAAAAGATGATGCAGCCGAAATAGCAAATGCAGCAGTACAATTATACAATTCCGAAGAAGAATGGTGTAGAGCACAAGAAAATGGCAAAAAACTACTTCACGCACTTTCTAATAAAGCGAAGTATGAGAAAGAATTTCTTTTAAGAATAAAACACACCTTAGAAAATATAGAAGAACATAGAGAATCCAACTTCATTGGAGCTATGTTACAACATAGCAGTATGGCTAGCACTAAATTTATGTCTAAGTGGATAGAAGCTAAGAATAGTAAGTAATTTAGGAAAGAATCTTATCTTTAATATTTTCAAATTAAATTTAAAACTATATACCATGAATAATCCAGTACAATGGTTTGAGATTTCTACAAAAGATATTGAAAGAGCCAAAAAGTTTTATTCCGAAATTTTTAAACTAAAATTTCAATTTATAGAAGCACCTGGTGCCAAAATGTACATGTTTGGTGAGCCAGACAAAGTTGGTTCTTCGGGTTGTTTAGTACAATCCAATGATAATACACCTAGTACAGAAGGGACTATAATTTATTTTAAGTCCGATGATGTTTCCATAGAGTTAGCTAACATTAAAAATGCAGGTGGTAGCATAGTTGTTCCTAAAACAGATATTGGAGAATTTGGTTTTTATGCGCAATTTATAGATACAGAAGGAAATAGAATAGGCTTACACTCTAACACATAAATAATTTTAATCAAAAGAAAAAACAAATACACGCTTTGTAAGCATGTTACATACACATATCCAAATACATACAATGAATAAACCAGATTGGAAAGTTGCCAAAGAATTTGAAGATATTACCTATAAAAAAAGTAATGGCGTAGCACGTATTGCATTTAACAGGCCTAATGTGCGTAATGCCTTTAGACCCAAAACTACAAGCGAACTATATACTGCTTTTTACGATGCACAAGAAGATACCTCTATTGGTGTGGTACTTTTATCTGCAGAAGGTCCTTCTACTAAAGATGGTATTTATTCTTTCTGTAGTGGAGGCGATCAAAATGCAAGAGGACATAAAGGGTATGTAGGTGAAGATGGCATGCACCGTCTTAATATTTTAGAAGTACAACGTTTAATCCGTTTTATGCCTAAAGTAGTTATCGCCGTAGTTCCAGGTTGGGCTGTTGGTGGTGGTCATAGTTTACATGTAGTGTGCGATATGACTTTGGCAAGTAAAGAACATGCTATCTTTAAACAAACCGATGCCGACGTAACTAGTTTCGATGGTGGCTATGGTTCTGCATATTTAGCCAAAATGGTGGGACAAAAGAAAGCAAGAGAAATTTTCTTTTTAGGAAGAAACTATTCTGCACAAGAAGCCTTTGAAATGGGTATGGTGAATGCCGTAGTACCGCATGATGAGTTAGAGGATACTGCATATCAATGGGCACAAGAAGTTTTAGAAAAATCTCCTACTTCTATAAAAATGCTAAAATTCGCCATGAACCTTACTGATGATGGTATGGTGGGGCAACAAGTATTTGCTGGTGAAGCCACTCGTTTGGCATATATGACCGAAGAAGCCAAAGAAGGTAGAAACGCGTTTTTGGAAAAAAGAAAGCCTGATTTTGGTAAAAATAAATGGTTGCCATAGTGATGATTCATAGTTTTTAAAAATGAATTGTTGCTAAAACAAATGGATAAATAGTACTTAAAATTTCTAAACAAGATTATTATAAATGGATTATTTAGCGGCAACATATTTTTTTGATTATGAAAGTGATGAAATTCAAAAGCTAGTTGCGGAGTACAAGAGCACTTCTCTTTCTGCAAAAGAAAAAGCTAAACTTTTGTATTTAAAAGTACGCGATTCTTGGAGGTACAACCCCTATAGTATAAGTTTTTCCAAAAAAAATTACAGAGCAAGTGCAATTTCTCAAAAAACCAAAGGACATTGTATAGATAAATCTATTGTCTTAATAGCTGGTCTACGTGCACTCGGAATTCCGGCTCGTATTCATTTGGCCAAAGTAAAAAACCATATTGGAGTGGAAAGGTTAACAGAAAAGTTTGGAACCAATGAACTAACCAACCACGGAATGGTTAATGCATATTTAGAGGGAAAATGGATTAAGTTATCTCCTGCATTTAATGCTTCTATTTGTACCATGTTTAATGTTACTCCGTTAGATTTTGATGGAGAAAATGATTCTATACTACAGGAGTATAATAAAGAAGGGAACTTATTTATGGAATATATAGAAGATTACGGACATTTTGAAGACGTTCCTATGGATTTTATGCTTAAAAATGCAAAAGAACATTACCCCCATATTTTTGATACTGAATCTGGGCAAACGGAATTTGAATTGTAAAAATAGAGCTGCTTTATGCTGTATTAACTATAAATGTATGAAGGATAAAGAAACTTTCTCCGTAAACTTTATATTAGTTCTTCTAAAGAACAAATCCATTATTTATATGAAAACCCTCTAATCTAAAAAGAGTCTAACCAATTAAGGAAAGACTCTTTTCTGAGAACACTATATGAAAATGAAAAAATTTACTCGTTGTTTGCTAATTACAATGTAAATATATTTCCCTTTTAGGTGTTCTAAAAAGTTATGTTGCCACATAAGGGAAAGTTGTGGTGTACTTCTTAAAATTTGTTATCAGAGACTTACAAAAAGAGTAAGATTACCTTGTAAGAGCTCTATTTAATACTTTTTATTATATCCCTTAAAAAGGCATTTACATCAAAAATTGGGTTTTCTGCCAAGCCCATACGTACAACAACTAAATCTTTAGAAGGAATAACCATTACATATTGCCCTTGAAAACCATTGGCGGAATACATATCTCTTGGTACATCGGGGAATTTACCTTCTGCATTTAACCAAAAATGAGCACCATATACACCATTAGACTCAGCGGTAGGTTTGGTTATATAATCCACCCATTTAGGAGAAAATAGCTGTTCTCCGTTCCAAGCCCCTCTGTTTAAATACAAGGTTCCAAATTTGGCCCAATCTCTGGTAGTAGCCCATCCGTAAGAAGAGCCAACATAATTACCTTCCATATCTGCCTCTAAAAGCATGGAGTGCATTCCTATTTTATCTATTAATGCTTTATAGGGGTAATCTAAATATTCCTGTCTGCTACTAAACTGGTCTCTTAAAATACCAGAAAGTAGATTGCTTGTTCCGGAAGAGTAATTCCATATTTCGCCAGGTTTAGCGATTGCCTTTTTTTCTTTTTGTTCTTTCGTCATATCTGCATTAAGGAAAAGCATTTTAGTAACATCCGAAATTTTAGTGTAATCTTCTTCCCATTCCAATCCACTCTGCATGCGTAGTAAATGGTTAATCGTTATGTTTTTACGCGCATCTTTTTGCCAGGAAGCAATAGGAGCAGGGCTATTTACCTGTATCTTTCCTGTATGTTCCAATGTACCATATAAAGTCGCCAAAATACTTTTGGTCATAGACCATCCTAAAATAGGAGTTTCCTTAGAAAAGCCTTTGGCATAATGCTCTGCTACGATTCTATTTTTATAAAGAACCAAAACAGACCTTGTTTTTTTTATGGTAGGAGCATCAAAAGCTGTGGTTATGGCTTGGCTCAATTGGGTGTAATCTATATTTGCAAAAACGGTATCTATAGCTTTATTATTCCCAAATGGATAAGGAAGCGTATCTAAAACAGTATTCCTGTTCGGTTTTAAAGTCATTTTAGAAGCATCGAAAGAATCATTTACCAAAACACAACCCAAACCTTCTCTATATACCGATTGGCGCTCCATGAGCCCGAAAACAGTCGCGGAAGCCTTTTTCTCTTTCTCATCCAAAGCAATATCTGCTAATTTAATGAGAGGCATGTTATTGTCATTCTCTACAATAGAAGAGGGGGAACGTTTAGATATAAATACATTAGAAGCTAAGCTTTTAGATGCGTAACCAGAGATTATATTAAGTTTTGGATAATTTAGGTACACTGCAATACCAATTATTGCTAAGAGAAGTAATAGTATTCTTTTTATTATTTTCAAAAGACATTATTTTAGTTATTATCGTAAATTTAGAAAAAGAAAAAGAAACCAATCTTTTTACTTTAATAATTATTTGTGAATGAAAATATATACCTTGTTTCTATGTTCGTTTTTTATTATTTCTTGTGCCTCTAAACAACAAATAATAGAGAAGCCCATATTATTTAACAAACAGAGAAAAGAGCTAACCTTAGAATACTTAGAAAATCGCTACGGTTTAAAACAAGATTCTCCCATAATTACACCAAAAATGATTGTATTGCATTGGACGGTAATCCCAACCTTTGCTAAGTCTTTTGCAGCCTTTAACCCTGCACAATTACCAAATTGGCGTCCGGATATAAAAAATATTAGCGGGCTTAATGTTTCTTCTCAATTCATGGTAGATAGGGATGGCACTATTTATAGGCTTTTACCAGAAACTACAATGGCAAGACATGTTATAGGTTTAAACCATTGTGCAATTGGGGTAGAGAATATTGGAGGAGGTAAAGATTTGCCTTTAACAAAAGCCCAATTAAAATCTAATATATGGCTTGTTCACTATCTAAAAAAGAAATATCAAACTATAGAGTACCTCATTGGCCATTATGAATATACTAATTTTGAAAACACAGAACTTTGGTTAGAAAAAGATAAAGGATACCGAACTACTAAAACAGACCCAGGAGCTTCTTTTATGGAGAATGTTCGTAATTCTGTAGAAAACCTCAATTTTAAACCTGTACCTAACAAATAAGTAATATGAAAACAAACTCTCTTCTAGGTCTTTTATGTATATTCTTCTTTGCAGGCTATGCTCAAGATAAAGATATTACCACCTCTTTATACAAAACCTATGATACGTATAAAGAACTTTCTTTAAATAAAAGAAGAATAAAACACGAAGACCTACAGCCTTTACTAGAACACTATAGAAATAACTCTGATTTTTCAGTAACTAAAGTGGGAGAATCTATTGCAGGCAGAGATTTATCTTTAGTGAGTGTTGGTTCTGGAGAAACCCAAGTTTTTCTTTGGTCCCAAATGCATGGAGATGAACCTACGGCCACACAAGCTATTTTCGATATTCTAAAATTTTTAGAAAGCTTCGATTTTAAAGAAGAGAAAGAAGCTATTCTAAGCCGTTTAACCATTCATTTTTTACCGATGTTAAACCCCGATGGAGCTGCGCTTTTTCAGCGTAGAAACCTATTAGGAATAGATATTAACAGAGACGCTTTACGTTTACAATCCCCAGAAGGAAAAACCTTAAAACGGGTTCGCGATAGCCTTAAAGCAAATTTTGGTTTTAATCTACACGATCAAAGCACCTATTACAATGCAGAACGTACCGAAAAACCAGCTACTATATCGTATTTAGCTCCTGCCTATAATTATGAAAAAGATATTAATGAAGTACGAGGAAATGCTATGAAAGTGATTGTTTTTATGAATAAAATAATTCAAAAATATGCCGTAGGTCAAGTAGGTAGGTATAATGATGATTTTGAACCAAGAGCTTTTGGAGACAATATTCAGAAATGGGGGACAAGCACTATTCTAATAGAATCTGGCGGATATACTAAAGATATAGAAAAACAAGAAATTCGGAAGCTGAATTATGTTTCTATTCTTTCCGCCATATATAGCATTGCTACCGATAATTTTGAAAAAATAGAAATATCGGAATATGAAAAAATACCAGAAAACGATAGAAAGTTATTCGATTTAAAGATTGAAGGAGCTCAGTATATTTTAAATAATAAATCGTACAAAATAGATATTGGTATGAACCGGTTAGAAGTAAATACAGAAGACTATTCCGATTTTTGGTATAGTAGTAGAATTATAGACCAAGGCGATTTATCTACCTATTATGGATACAATACCTTAAACGCCGAAGGTTACACCATTAAAGAAGGGAAAGTGTACCCAAAAATTATTAACAATATAAAAGAAGCGCAAGCATTAGATTTTATTGGTTTATTGCAAAAAGGTTATACCTATGTGCGATTAAACCAAATCCCAAAAGAATGGTTAAGTTCTCCGTTTCCTATGCATATTATAGGAGCTAAATTCCAAGTTCCCGAACTAATGCTACAACCAGGAATAAATCCAACTTTTATCTTAGAAAAAGACGGACAAAACAAATATGCTGTAATTAACGGTTTCCTAATAAATTTAGAAAATGGAGAAGGAACGCTTAAAAATGCGATGATTTTTAGATAAATCTAGTATCCAAAATGAAGGCTTCCGTTTGGTCCATAAAGGAAAAGCATTAAAAACATTCCTATAATTAAAACTACAATAGAAGCAAATAGTAAAAGCACTAAATTTTTAAGCACATTGGGGAAAAGACTTAAAGCAGTTTTTTGAATAATATCATTGCGAACATCCATGAGTAGTGGGTTTTGAGTTTATAATGCATAGTCTATAGGATGTAGGTAGATAAGGGGGTATATCTATAGAACAACTACAAAAGAATAAACCCTACTTTAAAATGTTTGTAAAAAGAAAAAGGGAAGCGTTTGCTTCCCTTTTATTATATGATGAATACATCTGTTTTACTATAATTCCTCAGCATCTAATAAAGCAAAGAATTTATCTAAATTAGGAAGAATTACTATTCTTGTTCTTCTGTTTTTAGCTCTGTTGTCTCTGGTATTATTTTCAACTAAAGGTAAGTAAGAACTTCTACCTGAAGCTATTAATTTAGTAGGATCAACATTATATTTATTTTGAAGTATACGAACTACTGAAGTGGCTCTTTTTACACTTAAATCCCAGTTATCTTTAAATAAAGCAGTATTAATGGTTCTTGCATCTGTATGGCCTTCTACCATAACTTCCATACTAGATTCAGAATTTATTACTTCAGCCAATTTAGCTAAAACATTATTTGCTTTGCTACTTACTTTATAACTTCCGCTATTGAAAAGTAATTTGTCCGAAATATTAATCATAACTACCGTTTTATCGATATTTACATCAACATCCCCTTCGGTATCCGAAATAGATTTCTTTAATTTATAAGAAATAGCAAGATTCATAGAATCTTGTAACGATTTTGCTTGTGCCAATTTGCCAGCATCCACATTAGCTAAAGTAGCTCTCATTTTCTTTTTAGTGTTATTACTCATAACAGCTAAACCATCTACACTAGTCATTTGACTATCGTTTATTTCTTTTAAAGAGCTTATTTTGCTATTATACTCTGTAACACGAGCTTCAATCTTCGCCATTTTAGACTCTAAATCTTCTTTTGCTACTTGTGTTTTTGTTAAAACACTTTTAGTGTTAGATAAATCGTTCTCTAGAGCAACATATTTCTTTTTAGAAACACAAGAAGTTAATAAAGCAATAGATAAAGTACTTGTAATAAATATTTTTTTCATCTTTTTTAAAAAATAGGTTCGGTTATGTATACGCAAGAATTATTATTTAGGATGTTTTTGATTTAAGATATTTCACCCAAAAGAATATAATTAACTGATAATCAAAACTTAAATAATATTTTAAAATAAATAAAAATACAACCCAAATAAAAAAGACACCTATTTTAGGTGTCTTTTTTATAATAATATTATGCTATAATTTTTTAATTACATCCTCCTGTAAATCCTTTAGCATTAAATTTAGTTTGTACACCACCTTGCTTATTACCATCCTTTACCTGTATAGCAAGATTATTTTCTCCACTACCATCTCTTTTTGGGCTACAATATTCAAATAAATAAAAACTATTTGCTTGTTGTGAAACTCGGAAAGAGATATCGTTAAATTTTGTTTCTAAATCTTCTTTATTACCCGCGAATACACTCGATGTTTTTCCTATTTTGGTTAATACATCGGTATCTATCTCTGCTCCTAAACCAATAGAAAAGAAAGATATATTAAGGTTCGCATCATTTACCTTTTTTAATGCATCGTTTTTTGTATATCTCGATGCTTGGTCTGTTCCATCTGTAAAAATCACAACAGAAGAAGCACCAATGGTCTCTTTCTTGGTACTTTCTTTTAAAACATCTTCGGCTATATTGGTCACTTTTATTACCGCTCCATATAAATCTGTTGAAGGATCATTACTAATATTATCTGTAATTCC
Organism: Maribacter sp.; assembly: GCF_016744255.1. Lineage (GTDB taxonomy): Bacteria > Bacteroidota > Bacteroidia > Flavobacteriales > Flavobacteriaceae > Maribacter_B. The sequence continues at coordinate 19,710 of NZ_JADGES010000024.1, read as the reverse complement.
AGATACGGCGGTAATTAACTCTTGCTTATCTGCTGTAAGGGCATTTAGTAAATGTAACTTATCTTCCCCATCGAACCAATAAATAGCCATTTTAAAAGACTCTTGAGTTGTTTCGGGCATTACATTAGTAATAAAACCAGTTGTCGCTGTTTTTAACTCTGCCAAACTGCTACTTAATACGCTATTACTTAAATCTAATACTAGAAGGGTGTTGCTATTAAAAATCTGGGAATTAGGGGATATTCTTGCAAAAGATTCCGAAGCAGAAATAGTATTAAAACAAGCATCGTTTCTGCCTTGCTCATATATAGTAAAGTCCTCTGCTGAAAGTCCAGGTACTGGGTTTCCTTCGGTATCAGATACTTTAAAGAAAATAGATACTTTTCCTGGGAGTGTTGTGAATTGTTCTTGTATAGATAACACCAAATCGTTTTCTCCTAAATCTAAGCAGGGATCTACCGTTTTTCCTTTTCCTAAGGCATCCTTTAAATTTAAACTTGCATTAACATCGTCATCTGCATTTCCGCAAGAAACTGCCATACAAAAAATACCAATGGTGTATATTATTTTAAAAATAGTTTTCATTATTCTATAGTTTTGGGTTCAACAAGCAGAACGAGCGTTTTACTTTTTAAGTATTAGGAGTTGTTGGATTATATGTTAAAGATTGTTAAAGAGCAAAAAGAAAATTTTAAATAGTTTCTTAAAGGTTTACTTTGTAAGCTGTTATGACGCATGAGTTTAAAAATATAATAGAAAGCCATAAACAAGCAAAAAAATTAGGCATCCAAACCGTTTTAGCATCTGTTGTTGCCTTAGAGGGTTCTTCGTATAGAAGACCTGGAGTACGCATGCTTATTTGGGAAAATGAACGTTTTACAGGAGCAGTAAGCGGTGGCTGCGTAGAAAAAGAAATTAATAGACAAGCGCAAACTGTATTTGCTACGGGCATTTCTAAAGTAATGACTTACGATGGCAGATATAGATTAGGATGCGAAGGCATTCTTTATATATTGATAGAACCCTTTAATCCTTCCTCTGAATTTTTAAGCGTATTAAATCACTCTTTAATAAATAGGAATTCTTTTTTATTACATTCTTATTATAAGAAAAAAGATGCTACAAATATTAATTATGGCACAATAGTCCTGTTTGGTTCTATTACTTTTAGCATACAAGGAAAAGAAATAAATACGGAGGAGCTTACGGTCTTTAAGCAAAAAATGTTCCCTTGCAACAAGCTAATAATCATAGGTTCGGAGCACGATGCTGTACAATTATGCTCTTTTGCTACTGCCTTGGGCTGGGAGGTAACTATAATTACCAACCCAATAGAGGAGAAGGATATTTCTCATTTCCCAGGAGCTAAAGAAGTAATACCTGTAGATCCCGAAATATTTAAAACAGAAAATATAGATCAACATACTGCCGTACTACTTATGACGCATAGTTATGTAAAGGATTTAAAATATTTGATAGCCATTAGTGATAGTAATCCTATTTATTTAGGAACTTTAGGCCCTGCAAAAAGGAGAGAGAAGTTACTGCATGAGTTTATGGAACATAAGCCAGAGGCGGAATTAGATTTTATGGAAAACATCCATGGTCCAGCTGGTTTAGATATAGGAGCAGAAACTCCACAAGAAATAGCCATTTCTATTATGGCAGAAATCTTAGCGGTGACTAGAAAGAAACAACCTATTATGTTGCGGAATAAAGAAAATGGTATTCACCAATGAGTAACAACAATGCCATAGCTATAGTAATTCTAGCTGCTGGTTCTTCTTCTAGAATGAAGACCATTAAACAGTTATTACCTTGGAAAGGTTCTACTTTTTTAGGACACACCATACAAGTAGCCAAAGCATCTTTAGCCCAAGATGTGTATGTGGTACTTGGAGCCAATGCAGACCAAATAATACTAGAGTGTAATAAACATAGTGTAAACTACCTAGTAAATAAAGTTTGGCAAGAAGGAATGGGAACAAGCATTGCTTGCGGAGTTAAGCATCTGTTACAAACCAAGAAACCATATACTGGGGTTTTAATACTACTGTGCGACCAACCATTTATTAACACAGACTATATAAATAAATTAATAATTGCTTATAAGAAAAGTCCTAAAAATAGTATAGCTACTAAATATAAACACGGAGTTGGGGTGCCAGCTTTGTTTTCCCAAGCTTCTTTTAAAGAACTTAGTCTTTTATCCCAAGATTTTGGAGCAAAAGATATTCTAAGAAAAGAAGAAAATCAACGAATAGATATCCTCCCAAATTTCGATACCACAGATATTGATACAGAAAAATCCTACAATTTATTAAATTTCTAATTTTATTTTTTTTTTAAAATCAGTCCTACATCCACTTAGTACGCTAAAAATCAACGTATTATTTCATATTTCGTTATAAACCACGACTTTTGTATGTTTTTTAATTTTGTCTATTAATGCAATACTTATATCTTTAGTACGAATTATAATACAATGTAGTTCGTCGAAAGCTGACATTTTAGTGCAATATTTTTTGTAGTGCAATAGTTTTTAGGAGGTATTAACCCCTAAAAATTATATTATGATTGCAAAAAGAATTTATTTTTTAGCCGCATGTATTTGTCTTGTTGCTCTAAATTATTCCTGCACTGAAGAGTCAACTTCAGAGACAGATGACACTTATGGTGTATATAAAGATGAAATAAGTGACGAAAAAGATACTTAAAGAACTTTTAAAAGCGGTGGCAATTATTGTATTGTCATCGCTACCTTATATTCACGATGTAATTACTATACGTGGTGGTACATTCCCTACTTGGGTACCAGACTGGGGTATTCAACAATTTTTAACTAATTCTGAGGGTTATGTTGTTGGTTTCTCTACATACCGCGTATTTATTTATACTTTATTAATTCATGTTTTTGCTCACTTAGGTTATTTGGGTTGGTTTTTTGAAGCTAAGGATAAGTTATATCGCCCTTTTTTATTAGTTCCTGTATCTTTAAGTTTATACCAAATATTTGTAATCATGTTTGATATAAGGGGAACAGAATTAAATACACCAAATACAAAAATTATTTTAACAATAGTTATTAGTTCTTTATTAGCAATAAATTTCTTTTTCAATAATAATAAAATGCTAACTGAGCATTTTCTAAAACATAAAAATCCCCTTAAAAATCAGAATACTATACAAACAGAAGAAGAACACATTTGACAACTATGTACACTAACGGAACACAATTTAATTTTGTAAAAGGCGCTGTAGGCGCTATTAACACTAAACTAGGAGATACTCTAAAAAGACTAAATCAAGTTCTTTATGGAGTGGTAGAAGCCAAACCGTACACCTTTGATTGGGATTATATTCTAAAAGAATATGATGCTACATGCGCAGGTGGAGATATCGATGAGTTTTGCTCGAGTTTTGTTCATGGCTATTCCATGATGAACAATTTTCTTAGTGATCATGCTATTAAAGAAGCTATGTATGTAGAATTACGTGCTAATTTAATGGAAAAAAGAGTAAGTGGTGAAATTGCTTAATCTTTTAAACTATGTATTATAACAATATCTGTTATAAACTAATTTCTTCTTTTACTACGGTAGTTTCTTCTATTTTGTAGTCCTGGAAAATTCCACAAGAGTTCCCCCTTTTAATTAAAGATTTTCCTTCTTTCTTGTTCTTTTTAGCTAAAGTTTCTATTTCTGGAGATAGATATTTCATAACACATAATTTTGCTACAATACTAACGCTTACACTCATGTTTTGTTTTGTTATTTGTTACATTTTATAGTTAATAAATTGTCAAGCTACAGTAAGTGACGAAACAGGAGTATTGTTGAGCTAAAAAAATTAGCTTAAATAGTCTTTAGTTGCTTTAATATATAATTTAGAATAAGCATCCAATTCATTTTTAAAAGAAGAGAAGCGGTAGGAACATTATCATCGGCAATGGCTGAAATAATAGCTTCATGTTGGTTATCTGTTCTATTATAAAAAGAGTCGTCTTTCATAAAAGCACTCTCGTAAAAGAAAATTCTAGCTTTTAAATCTGTTAATACTTGTTGCACAATATCATTTGCATAATATTTAGTTAGTAATCTATGAAAATCAAAATCTGCATTAATTCTAGCTATAGCGTTAGGGGCATTTTCAAAAACTACTTGCTGCTCTTTTAGTTTAGTAATTGCTTCTTCAGAAAAGTCACTATTTTCTATGGCTAAAACTTCTAAGTTTGCAACTAAATCATATAAATCACTAGCTTCCTTTGTATTTAATTCTGCTATAATAAAACCTCTATTAGGCACTGCCCTAATAATATTGGCTTGCTGTAACTGCGTTAAAGCTTCTCTTATAGGCGTTACACTAACTTTTAATTCTCTAGCAAGCGCTGCTAAGTTTATAGTTTTACCTATCTGCAATCTTCCCTTCTTCATCTCACTAAGAAGATGTTCTCTTACTTGATCTCTATGAACCGAAACGTTTATCATTACAAATAGTAACGTATCGTATACGATTTTATGATATTTAATTACGTATAACCCTATTTTTTACGCACTAAACCATGGTTTTAAACGTTTTACACACGTAACCTAAAAATTAACAAAATGAAAAAAGTATTTAGAACAGTCAAAGCCTTTGTAGCCATATGCTCTATTTTAGCATTATCTTATAGTTGTAGTGATGATGCAAAAAAACTCTCAGAGGAGCAAGGTCTTAATAAAACGGATGTTATTTCGGTATTAAATGTAGATGATGTATCTGGTTTAACAGATTCCATTTTAACAGATATTTTTGCGGCTAATACACAAAGCGGGAAAATTAGTACTACTAATAAAATCAACAACTGCTTTGAAACTACATTTACAAATACTGGTTATACTGCCACTTTTGATAATTGCTCTGTAGATGGCGCAGATAATGTAAACGGAACCATTAATGTAACTTTTGCATTAGAAAATGGAACTTTAGCATATACGGCAACATATTCCAATTTTTCTATAGGAAATATTTCTATAGAAGGAACAAAGGGAGTTATAATTAATAGTACTTCTAATGATACTCAGATGTCTTTATCTGTTACAAGTAATATTACTATTGTTTTAGAAGATGATACGGTAGTAAAAGAAACAGGTACTAAAACATTAGTAGTTACCCAAGGTGTGTCTAATGCTACTAGCACAATTACTATTGAAGGAGACTGGGTATTACAAGTTGACAATGACATTTACACCGTATCGGTAATAGACACATTAGAAGGAAGCCTTGCGTGTGATTATTTAACTACTGGTGTAATGAATATTACTAAAAACGGATTATCTGTAAAAGTAAACTTCGGAGAAGGTACTTGCGATGATTCTGCTATTTTAATTTATCCTAATGGAGTGGAAGAGGAGTTTACTTTAGAAGATTAAATTAAAATAGAGGTACAAAAAAGCCTCAAAAACTAAGTTTTTGAGGCTTTTTTGTACCTCTATTTTTATACTATAAAGTTTTTAAATACTCCAACACCGCACGTCTTTCTTCCTCCGTAAATGCATCTGCAAATCGGTGTCCTTGATTACCATAGCCTAGGTGGTTAGTATTATACGTGTTTTTACCCTTTTGTGTTGTTTCTGCCGTATAGTTCCAACCTACTTTTTCTACATTATAATCGCTATCATCAAAAGTTCTACTCCAAAACTCAGGCCTGTTTGTACTATCTAACAAATCTGCAAGAGTAGGAACAGAGGCGTTATGTAAATATGGAGCTGTTGCCCAAATACCATCCAAAGGAGGTGCAATATAGCCCCCTTCTGGGTTTAATGATAGAGGAGCCGTATCAGAGCCAAACCAACCTGTATTAAACCAATCAAAGAAATAATTACTGGTTTCGGTTGTTACCGAATAATAATTAGATAATTCTGGGTCTGTTTCTACACTTTCTAAAGCTACCAATAGATTAGGGTAAGAAACATCCTCTCCGTAAGTGCCATGACAGGTAGCACAGGTATTATTAAATAAAGTCTTCCCCTCATTTGCTAGAGAACTATTTACAGAATAGGGATATTCTGGTGCTTCTAAAGTTTCTATATAAGCCAATACATCGGTCATTTTATCATCAATCTCTTCGGCCTTAGTTACATCTACGAGTGTTAACATACTAGCTCCTATAAAAGATTTACAAAAATCTAATCGCCCCATAGCATTATAAAATATAGCGTTTTTCTTTTTTAATAGCCACCAGGCAGGTACGTCGGTAGGTATTAATTTCTCTGGTAAAACAACATAAGGTTCCTCTCTCCATTCCAAAGTGTTTTTATCTCTATGAGACACCAATACTTCAGCGATTTTATTTGCAGTATTAACTCCTCTACTTTTTGTTATTGTTTTAGGCCCTATAGCCGTAATACTTTTTCTAAATTGATCATAAGCATCCCATTCTGGGCTATTTTCTCCGTAGTACAAAGGAATGGCAAAGTTTAGGGTTTGTACTTCAATAGCTCTATTAATAGTAAAATCCGAATCGTGACTACCAAGACCAATAACGTATTCATTATTGATTTTAGAAGAGTGGCAGCTTAAACAGTTAGGAGCTACAACACGAACTCCATTATCTGCAGTAATAGCTGTATAATCATAAGGAAGTACTGCGTTATCACCAGTTCTATTCAATTCGTTTGTAGTATTCTCTCCTTTTGCCAAAATGTAGGCAGCATAAGGAATACCCGAACTCATATAATTACCAGAAAACAAATACTCCTTTCCAACGATAGCATCTCCATTTCTTTGCGAGGAAGCAGGAATAGGAGAGGTTTTAATTACAATAGAATCTGGTATTGGTTCTTCCTCTGGATCGGGAGCAATAGATATTACTTCCTCTTTAACACTATCACTAGAGCAAGACCAAATTCCAAAAAATAAAAGAAAACCGCAGATTACTCCGAACGTTCCTTTTTTTAATATTTTCTTATTAGCATTCTCTATTTCCATCTTTTCCTAATTTATCTAATCCCTAAAAGTACTGTATTAGCTAATAGAAGCCTCTTCTTGCAGTTAATAGGTTCGTTTTTATCGGTTAAAAACAATTTTTAGAATAGAATATTTTTTTTAAAAGAATAAAAAAACTTAGAAATAATGTGCCTTTACATCGAAATTCGTAACCTAAAATAGACAAATTTTTATTTTTTTTCCTAATCTATTCTAAAAAAATTGATATAAATAGTATCTTTACAGCCGGTTTAACGTAATTATAGCATTCCGGTAGATTACATTCATTAGGGTTAATATTTTTCTAAGTCAAATTTTTTAGCACTCTTCAAGTAATTCAACATTACCTTAAACCATCACTAAAACCCTAATTTTAAAAGATCAATGGCTAAATCACAACAAACTTTCAATAAGAGCGAAAAGGAGAAAAAGCGTTTAAAAAAACGTGAAGAGAAAAGAAAAAAAATGTTGGCTCGTAAGGAAGATGCTAAGGAGAATGGTAAAGGAGGTATTCCTATGGCCTATGTAGATTTCAATGGAAATCTTACGGATACGCCACCAGACCCATCAATGAAAGTTGAAATTGAAGCTGAGGATATCGTTTTAGGTATTCCTAAAAGAGAAGAAGGAGATGTAGAAGAGTTTGATCCAGTACGTAATGGTAAGGTTTCTTTCTTTGATACTTCTAAAGGGTTTGGTTTCATCATAGATACAGAAAATCAAGAAAAATATTTCTGTCATGTAAGTGGTCTTATCGATGAAATTGCTGAAAATGATAAAGTTTCTTTTGAACTAGAAAAAGGTATGAAAGGAATGAATGCCGTGCGTGTAAAGAAAATATAATAATCTATTTCTTATAGGTACTTCAAAATTTTAAAGACTCTAGTATTTTATTATACTGGAGTTTTTTTATTTTATAATAGGGACTTTACTTACAAATAGAATCGAAGAGCATCTTTACAGCAAAAAATACTTTGTCTAAAAATTACCAATGGGCTTCATTTTTAAGCACTTAAACAAAATATAACAGACTTTTTTAGTATTAATGCTGTATAAGCCTATAAAAGGCCGTAGTTTTGCAATCGCGAAAAAATGAAAGAAATGGTAGATTTAGCAAAAGGGTTACAAGAAAAAAAAACAGACAAAGAGCTTTATAGTTATCAAAAAGGAGCGATACAAGAAGTATTCGAAAAATTTGATACGGCTCCGGATGATTACCATCTTTTATACCAGCTACCAACAGGCGGTGGTAAAACTGTTATTTTCTCGGAACTCGTTAGGCAATATCTAAAAAATCATAATAAAAAAGTATTGGTAATGACGCACCGTGTGGAGCTTTGTAACCAAACTTCTACCATGTTAACCAGTTTTGGCGTAGTTAACAAGGTAGTTAACAGTACTGCAAACCTAGACGACCAAGACAACTACGCATGTTTTGTGGCTATGGTAGAAACTTTAAATAATAGACTAAACGATGATATGCTAGACATATCTGATATTGGATTAGTTATTATTGATGAAGCGCACTACAACTCTTTTAACAAGCTTTTTAAATTTTTTAATAAATCTTTTATTCTTGGAGTAACAGCAACTCCTTTAAGTTCTAATAAGAACCTACCAATGAAAGGTAATTACAACGAACTTATTGCAGGAGAAAGTATAGGTTCCTTAATTGAAAATGAGTTTTTGGCACGAGCTGAAGTTTTTCAGTATGATATGGGACTAACTTCCTTAGAAGTTGGATCTAATGGAGATTATACCGTTAAATCTTCGGAGGACTTATACTCAAGTCCGGCAATGCTAGAAAAATTATTAGAAGCCTATAAAAAGCATTCTAATGGAAAGAAAGCTTTAATTTTTAACAACGGTATTAACACGTCTATACACGTATATCATACTTTTGATGCTGCGGGTATACCTGTTAGACACTTAGATAATACCGCTACTAAAAAGCAGCGAAAAGAAATCCTTACCTGGTTTAAAGAAACTCCAAATGCCGTATTAAGCTCTGTGAGTATATTAACTACTGGTTTTGATGAACCAACAATAGACACTATTATACTAAATAGAGCTACCAAATCTCTGACCTTGTATTATCAAATGATTGGTCGTGGTTCTCGTATTTTAAATAACAAATCTTCCTTCAATGTTATTGATTTAGGTAATAACTATTACAGATTTGGACCATGGGGAGCAGATTTAGACTGGCAAACCATCTTCAATAATCCTAATTTCTATATGGATAGATTGCAGGATGATGATGATATAGAAGCAAACTTTAGACATGAAATGTCGGAAGAGGTAAGGGCTGAGTTTTCTAAATCGGAAGAAGTCTATTTTGATATTAAAAAAACCTACATTAAAGCTACATCTACAGGAGAGTCCTCCAAAGTAGTTTTAGAGCGTTCCATTGAGCAACATGGGTATATATGTATTGAAAACAGCGAAGATGTTTACGATGCTCTTGCTTTAGCTAAAATGCTAGATCAAGATATTGACAATAGAATACAAACCTATGGTAAGTGTATCAGTAGAAGTACCTTTAATTTTTTACATTGGCTAAAAGATGATTATAAAAAGAAACTAAACGCATATTTAAGAGCCAATTTCGATACCGTTTTTGAAGATATTCATGGGTTTCCACCAGAAGATTAAATTCTTTCTAATTTTCTAACGCATCTTATAATTTCTTAACTAGAGAAACGGCTGATATTGAATAAAATAACGTAGTTTCGCCGCTCATTAAAAAACAAGCCTTTTATGAAGCGCATTAGTCAGTATAAAAAATTATTTTCTGTAGATAAAGAGTTCACTCTTAAGGAATTAAAATCGACTTATAGAAATTTAGTAAAAGAATGGCATCCAGATAAATTTCAAGAAGGAAATCCATTAAAAGAAGAAGCAGAGCTTAAAAGTAGAGAAATTATAGACGGATACCACTTTTTAGTAAGTATGGCTCCAGAAACTAAGGCTGCTAATTTAGAAGAATACACTAATACTATCACTACTTCTGGTATTGAAGATTACCAACACAAAGGAATGACACTTGAGGTTACTTTCTTAGATGGTACTACGTATGAGTATTTTGGTGTGAATAAAAAATTGTTCATCAAAATGAACCAATCGGATAAATTATTACGATTTGCAAAAAGGAATATTTTCAATTTACCATACCGTAAATCGAAAAAAGACTTGGTTGTTGCATAAATACAGACCAAAGATTTTACATTCTAACTACTAAATATAGAGTGTTTATCTTTGTAGTATCATTATATACCAATAGCAAAAAAAAGGAAGCATGTCCACTTTTGACGATTTAAAAATAGTTACGCCATTACGCAATGCAATTGCAGATATGGGGTTTACCCAACCTACACCAATACAATCTAAGGCTTTCCCCGTTATTCTATCAGGAAAAGACATGATTGGTATAGCACAAACGGGTACAGGAAAGACTTTTGCTTATATGCTTCCTATATTGCAAACATTGCCATATTCCGAGGAGATTCATCCTAAGGTATTGGTAATTGTACCTACTCGAGAATTGGTATTACAAGTAGTAGACGAAATAGAAAAGTTTACAAAATATAAGAACGTTAGAACCATTGCTGTTTATGGGGGAACCAATATAAACACCCAAAAAATGGCGGTTATGCAAGGTGCAGATATTATTGTAGCTACACCTGGCCGTTTGTATGACTTAGTTCTTAGTAGAGCTTTACAGCTTAAAATGGTAAAAAAGTTGGTGATTGATGAGGTGGATGTAATGCTAGATTTAGGCTTCCGTTTTCAACTAACCAATATTATGGATTTACTTCCTAAGCGAAGACAAAACATTATGTTTTCTGCTACAATGACCAATGAAATAGAAGTCTTAATAACTAATTTCTTTAAAGGAACTCAAAAAGTTTCTGTAGCATTGAGCGGTACACCTTTGGCTAATATTTCTCAGACTTGTTATGAAGTTCCTAGCTTCTATACTAAAGCAAATCTTTTAGTAGACCTTCTTAAAGATCCTGAGGTTTTTAAAAAAGTCTTAGTATTCGTATCTAATAAAAAAAGTGCCGATCGCTTATTTGCGGTTTTAGAAGATATATACAGTGAAGAAATATGTTTAATACATTCTAATAAGACACAGAATTATAGAATACGTTCTATACGCCAGTTTGATGAAGGTAAAAACAGAATCTTAGTAACCACCGATGTTATGGCACGTGGTTTAGATTTAGATGAAATTTCCCATGTGGTAAATTTTGACACCCCATCTTTTCCAGAAAATTATATACACCGAATTGGTAGAACGGGTAGGGCAGAGAAAAAAGGAAATTCCATATTGTTCTATACACCTGCTGAGAAAAGTGATAAAGAAGAGATTGAAACGTTAATGGATTATGCTATTCCCCTTATGCCTTTCCCGGAACATGTACCAATCTCCGAAAAGAAAACTCCAGAAGAAACCCCCAAAGTAATAGAGCCTAATAATCCTATAAAAATTAGCGACGAAGATGCTCCTGGGCCTAGCTTTCATGAGAAGAAAGAAAAGAACAAGCAAGAAAATCAAGGAGGTTCTTATAAACGTATTATCGAGAAGAAATACAAAAAAAGGAAAACTAAAGGAGATAAAAATTACAATAAACGAAACAAGAAATAAGTTTCGAATCGCAATATAAGTTTTAGTCCTTCATATATTTTTATGAGCAATACAGAAGAAAAAGAAAACACAAATAAAATTAGTGCTGCGGAAATAGATAAATGTATATCTATTTTAGAACACTTGGTCACCAATACCGATGAAATTTTTGAGATTTCAAAAGATAAAAGAACCGCTTTACTAAAAGTTTCTGGGAAGTTATCTAGACCAAATAGAGAGGAATTCTCTAGAAGAAAAAAGGATGCTAAAAAAGCACAAAAAAGAAAGCAAGATGCTAGGGACAGAAACGCTAGAAAAGTAACTGGAATTCGTAGTGCTAGAGAAGCCGTTGTTTTTGTTGCCCCTAAATTATTACCACAAGCAGAATTAAAAGATAAAGAGTTACAAGAGCTAGAATCTCCTAGAAACTGTTATGTATGTAAAACACTCTTTACCCAATTACATCATTTTTACGATACCATGTGTGCGGAATGCGGAGATTTTAATTACGCTAAACGCTTTCAAACAGCAGATTTAACAGGGCAGGTAGCCGTTATAACAGGTTCTAGACTAAAAATTGGATACCATATAACTTTAATGCTTTTAAGAGCAGGGGCAACCGTTGTAGCTACTACACGTTTCCCTGTAGATTCTGCATTGCGTTTCTCAAAGGAAGAAGATTTTACACAATGGGGACATCGATTAAAAATTCATGGTTTAGATTTAAGACACATACCTAGTGTAGAAATCTTCTGTAATTTTATAGAACAAAAATACGAGCGTTTAGACATACTTATAAATAATGCTGCCCAAACCGTAAGAAGACCCGCAGGTTTTTATAAACATTTAATGCCTAATGAGGAATTAGCCCTTGAGGAACTTCCAAAATACGCAGCGGATTTATTACAAGACCACACCAATTGTTTGGTAGAACTTAAGCAGCTAACTACTGCGGCGTCTCCGAACCAAAATATGCCTGTAACTTGGCACGGGCCCGAACCTGGAATAGGTATTCGTGCATCTGCCAAACTATCGCAAATACCCTATAGTTTTGATAATTCTTTACAAGCTAAAGAAGTATTTCCTGAAGGTGAGTTAGATGCTGATTTACAACAAGTAGATTTACGTAAAACTAATAGCTGGAGACTTAAATTAGGAGAGATAGAAACTACAGAAATGATTGAAGTACAGCTAGTAAACTCTGTTGCTCCTTTTGTTCTTTGTAATCGTTTTTCTGAGTTAATGAAAAAAGATAATACAGGCAAAAAACACATTATCAATGTGTCTGCTATGGAAGGTAAGTTTCACCGTTTCTTTAAAGAAGACAGGCACCCACATACCAATATGGCCAAAGCAGCTTTAAATATGCTTACACATACAGCAGCTGGCAGTCTAGCAAAAGACGGTATTTACATTAATGCCGTTGATACTGGGTGGGTAACAGATGAAGACCCTGCAGAATTAGCTAAAAAGAAAGTGGAATTACATGATTTTCAACCACCATTAGATATCGTAGATGGTGCAGCAAGAGTAATGGATCCGTTAATAGATGGTATTAACACAGGGAAACATTGGTCTGGGAAATTTTTAAAAGATTACCGTCCTATAGATTGGTAGTATACGTAATATGGTTAATAAATTTTAAGGTTGTTTTCCTACGAATGCCTCGTGGGCTTGCCCCGAGATAGTTTACTTACCTATTATACTTCCAGAAATAGGAGAACCGTTTACCTTGACTAAAGAAAAGGAAAATTCCGCTTGGCGGAAAAATTATTAAGCCTCTAAAAAGTGAATTCTAATCTTCTGTCTCAATATTAGAATTCACTTTTGTTTAGGAACACCTTACTTTTATGGCATTATATGTAAAATTCTACTAGTCATTAATAATAATCAGAATTATAAATCTTAATATTTATAACAATTGCTTTTCTATTGCAATTTTAATAATACCTACGCTATTTTTGGCTCCTAATTTACTCATAATATTCATTCTATGAGTTTCAACGGTTTTAGGGCTTATAAATAGTTTTTCTGAAATCTGTAGTGTTGTTAGTTCCTTAGAAATAGCTATTAATACGTCTTTTTCACGGCGTGTTAAGTTTGGCTTTAAACCATTCTCATTCGTCTTTTTTGAAGCTGATTGATTTAATAACCTTTTTTGAATATCATTTTGTAAAAATAATTCCCCTGAGAGCACAGCTTTAATAGCTTTTAATAATTCTATTTTATCCGTGTTTTTTAAAAGGTAACCACTAACACCATTTTTTAGTATTCGTTTTACAAAAGAAATATCTTCAAAACTAGTGAGTGCTATTATTTTTAAATCAGGATACTTTTTTAATAGTATCTTACTTAGATCAATTCCGTTTATATCGGGTAAATTAACATCTAACAGTAACACATCAGGATTATCCTTTTTAATATTATTCAAAGTACTTTCTGCCGTATTATAAGTGCCCACAATTAGAATTTTACCGACACTCTCTAGCATAATTCAGGGTATACCCTGAAGCCCTTTTTTAAGTTGGGTTACCTCACCAGGCTTCATTATATTAAGATGTATATCTCCAATCCGTACTCGAACCAATCGTAACGTAGGAAAACCTACTGCGGCAGTCATTTTTCGTACCTGGCGGAATTTGCCCTCTGTAATGGTTATACTAATCCAAGAATTAGGGCGGTGTCTTCCTAAACGAATTACTGGGGCGGGAGCTTCTAATTCCGGCTCCTGTAAAACTCTTTTTACCACACAGGGTTTGGTTATATACTTTTTGCCAGAAAAACCTATTTCTACACCTTTTTCTAACTTTTTAAGAGATTCTAGGCTTATTTCACCGTCTAATTGAGCAAAATACTCCTTTTCTATCCCAGACCGATTAATAGTATCACTCCATTTTCCATTCGTAGTCAATAATAATAAACCTTCCGATTTTTCATCTAATCGGCCTACTGGCATAATGCCCTCAGGAAAATCATACAATTCTCCTAAAAACCTTTTTTTGCGAGATTCTTTGGCATCGTTAGAGCTAAATTGACTCAACATTCCGAATGGTTTATATATTTTAAAAACGATATTTTCTTTGTTACTCATAATAGAACTTCAAATTTCGACATTCTAATTCATAAAAACATACGCTTTACGAAATAGACTATTCCTATTTCTTTATATAAAATTTGCTTTGTAAGTTTACGTAATAATATTCTTTTTCATGAAAAAAGCAATACGTAGTACGCAAAGACTTATCCTTCTTTTATTTGTCATTTCTATCAGTTCTTGTCTAACAAATAAAGAGACTACACAAACCAATAGCTTAGAGAGCAAAATACAATCCTTAACCATCTCTCCTAATGAGGAACACATAGTTTACCAAGGAAGGGTATTACATAATTCCAACCCAAATGTAACAGAAGTATATTGGCCAGGTTCTTCTATAAGCTTAAGCTTTATAGGTATTTCTGCTAAAGCTATTTTAGATGACGAAAATGGAACTAACTATTATAACCTTATTATAGATGGGGCGTTTGTAAAAAAAATACATCTGCAAAAAGGAAAAAAAGAGTATACGCTTGCTATAAATTTAGAATACAAAAAACACACTATAGAACTGCATAAAAGAAACGATTGGACTTATGGAAAAACCGTATTCCATGGTTTTCGGGTTATGGGAGAAAAAACGCTTCCAGCAGTGAAAAAGGATTTTTTTATTGAATTTTACGGTAATTCTATCACAGTTGGTTATGGAAATGAAGATTTTTCTGGGGACGATTCGTCCTCAGGAAATGTCTCTAATAACTACTATTCTTATGCTGCTAGAACAGCCAGAAATTTAAATGCGGAATATAGTTGCATTGCTCTAAGTGGCATTGGATTAAAAGTGAGTTGGTTCAATAGGATAATGCCCGAAATGTATGATGCCTTAAACCCTAAGGATTCCATTACTAGATGGAAATTTAATGAAAAACAACCAGATGTAGTCGTAATTAACCTTTTACAAAACGACTCTTGGATTGTAGATAAGCCTAATAATGTAGAATTTATAAGACGTTTTGGAAAAAAAGCACCATCGGAACAAGATTACATAGATTCTTATGTAGACTTTATAAATGAACTAAAGGGACATTATCCGCAAACTAAAATAGTCTGTTATATGGGTAATATGGATATTACAAAGCCTGGTTCTATTTGGCTCAATAGAGTTGCTAAAGTAGTAGCCAAGTTTCCTAAAGATGTGTATATGACTACTGCTCCATATATTGACACAGACGGACTTGGGCACCCAAAAGTAGAAGATCATAAAGTCTCTGCTGATATTTTAACCTCTTTTATTAAAAAGGAAGTTTTAAAGTAAATTACCTCAGGGCAAGCTCCGAGGCATTCGTAGGAAAATAACGTTAAAATTTCGAGATAAGCCTCGGAGCATTTAAATCTCGATTATCGAGTAAATCAATGAATTATAGAGAGGTTACTTCTTTCTTTATACAACCTTGCTTATTATCGCATGGTATTAGGGGTATGAAGCCCATCGGTGTGAAAACGTACGCTAAGGGGTTTAAATATCAATATTTTAAATAGTACAATTTGATTGGGTTGGCCAGCTATTCTAACTGTAGACGCTAGCTTTAGATAAAAAAATATTGATTTAGGCACTTAGATTAGTGGATAGAAAACACTTTGAAAGATATTTGTCTGGGTTTCAGTTTAAGGTATGAAATAGAGTTTATTGAGGTCGGAACGGATGAAAATTATGTTCATTTTTTGGTTCAAGTGTACCCATGTACTCTCCCAAAAAGATAGTACAGACGACTAAAAGTATTACTGCTATTCAAATTTTTAAGTCTCATCTCGAAATAAAAGAAAAACTTTGAGGCGGAAAATTTTGGACAAGTGGATATTATGTAAATATAGTTAGGCAATATGGGAATGTCGATTTGATTAAGAAGTATGTTGAGAACTAAGGGAATAAATATAAGCAAGTTTATCGCAATCAACTTAGTCTATTTTGATGCCAGAAGCTTTGCCATACCACGTCAGCTTGCTGCGGGGTAGTTCATTATAGTTATAATGAGCAACTTATGAAAGTTATATCACTAGCAATTCCAATATTTATTATGCATCTAAGTCAATAGAACAATTAGTTAGAGTACTTTATTTGATTAAATAATTTTTTAGATAAAATATAAGATTTAAGCTCATTTAACCTTTGGTCTTTATCAAAAACTCTATTGATGCTCATGTGTATGACATCTGTCATATAATCGAGTTTGTTTAATTTACTTTTTTCAAGTTCCTTTTCAATTGTGACCTTTTCTAAAAAAAAGTGTAAGGAATCATCAACAAGCTCTTTTTTTAAGGCATTGTAAATTTTGACTAATTCTTTTTTAGTTTTGGCGTTTAAAACAAATTCTTTTAAGAAATATTGAATATTCATCTCACAAAAAGAAATCATTTCTTCTGTTGACATATTAAAATATTGCAGGTAGGTATGAATTTTTATAATTGAAAAATAATAAATGTAGTTCTTTTTTGATTTGTAAACAGGTAACTTTTCAATTGTATGGATACTATCTAAGTGAAAAACTTTTTCTGTTAATTCCATCATTCTATATCCTCCATAACGATAAACTTCTGGTTCATATGGTAACATAGTATATTTTTGGATAATGCCTCCTTCTTTTAAATCACTTATTGTTTTTATTATGTGGTTTTTTAAAGCTGAATCTTCTGTTTTGAATCTAATTCTAAGATGTTTTTCAGGATAACCATATCTCACATAATAAAATAAAATCGAATCAAACTTGGATAAAATAGTATTATAAATCAATTTAAAAATCTCATTTTCAGCATATAAGTTACTATATACATCAAAATATAACCAATCACTCACTAAGGGTGTGTATTCTGCTGAAGTTTCATCTTCATTTATAAAAATAGAATTGTCTTCAACGGATTGAAATTCACTATTCTTTATACAAGCAACTATTTCATGTGCATAGTTCTTTGATTTCTCGTTTTTTACTTCCGAAAAAAAAGATTCATAAAGTACCTCGGACAAGTATATTGTTTTGAGTTCTTTAAGGTTTTTAAATAAAATTTGTAAATGAGTTTGATTATTGATGTCTATGATTATATCTCTTGCTCCATCAAAAAAAGAGACTTTATTAGGAAAGGAATATTTCTTAATGCAGTTTAATAAATAAATATTAAACTCATTTATATTATAACCATCATAAGATATCAAGAATTGTGCTGGTTCCAATAATATATCTTCTTCAAGAAATATTCGAGGAACATATGGAATATAAATGTTTGAATAATGATTTAAGTTAAAAATTTGATCGTGCATTTCATTGTCTTGATATTGTAGGTCTGCAAGAAATTTATAAATATCCGAATCTGATAAACTTGCATTCACAGCCGAAGTAATTCTGGGCGTTATTTCTTTGTTGTGTTTCTCAGAAAAGAGAATAAATCTTGTGCCATTATGTCGTAGATGTAAATCAGATAAAAATAAAGATCCTGAATTTTTCTTGTAAACTGTGTTTATGGGTATGCTATAATCATAGTATTGATGACTGGCAACAATATTACTAATTCTGGGGCTGGAAAACATATTTACTTCCGCCAATATTTTATTTTTATGAACCTTTTTTTCATAAAACGCTATTTCAGAACATAATTTATTAGATACATAATCAAATCTGGCTAAAAGCGATAAAGCAGAGGCCCCTACTAAATATTTGCAGTATATGATTTGTTTTCCCGATTTCTTACAATTCAATAATTCAAAAACAACATTAAAAGTTGCTGGCAATTTAGTGTAATCTATTTTTTCACAAGAGTTTGCCTTATTATTTTGTACATGAATCTCTCCCTTATTTTGAGATAATATTTTAGACATTATGTTTTTTGGAAACTCTCTTTCTTTCTCCTCATTAGAATTGTACTTCAACCCTGAATAGGGATTGAATACTTTGGTTAAAGGAATAAACTTATCTTGATGTAAATGATGAAATTCATTACCAAACTTAGATAGGCTATCATTTGCAGGTGTATAATTTCCATTATTAACAATAGTGAAATCTATAAATTTTTGAATTTTATTTTGAATTTTCGAATCTATTTTTCCTTTATTTTCATCATATGATGTCGTCGTATGTGTATATTTATAATTTACATTATCATCAACCAATAGCTTAATTTGATCATCTAAATAATCATTCTTTAAACTCTCATATTCCTTATCTATATTTATAATAATATTCCCTTTGCCTATTAGTTTACTGGGCAAACCTGGAATTTCTAGGGGCTTTCTATATGGATAGAATAAAGTTTCGTTTAAAATCAAGCCAACTTCAATTACTTTTTTTAAAAAAAGGTGTATTTCTTGCTTTTCAAATCCATCAGATATCAATTCTTCTATGATGATATCAATTCTTTCGCCATTCTTAAACTTTTCAATAATCCAATCTAGATTTTCATCATAATCTATCTCAACGTATTTGGTCTCAAAATTTTCATTAAATAATTTTTCCGATTTATAGAAGCCTACTTTTTTTTCATCAATAAAGTGTATTGAAGGGTTGGTGCAATAGTAAAATGTCTCCCAGTCTTTTTCTACTATAGGCGACAACTTTTTTAATAAAAAAAGATTGTCGTATTCAAATTTCAAAACCTTTTTGCTGGATTTGATTATTTTAGTCTCGTCACCCCACTTTAAAAGCCCAACACTATTAAAAAGCCCAAATGGAACAGTGTTGAAATGGGCTCTTGTAAAGTAATTTTCTAGTGGCTTCTTTGTTTTTTCGTTTTTGTTTTTTTGCACATCTTCAAATAAGCTTTTAGAGGCCATCAAAATTGATAGTTCAAATAATTTATTTTTTTTAAGAAAACCTATTATGTCATGTTTATTTGAGTCGTAAGATTCAATTGGCAAGGAAACAATTCTGGTAATTAGTGTGTTAAAAAAAACCATTCTAATTAAATATTTTTTTCTGTATAACTGATTAAGTTACTCTTATAAAAAAAGCTTATAAAGCTGCTAATTTATAAGTTTTTTCATAAAATTTGTAATAAAATCTATCATACATTTTGATTTATATTTACTCTTCTAGTG
>NZ_JADGES010000023.1 GCF_016744255.1 Maribacter sp. | reverse complement strand
ATAGTAAGCCATGCCTTTTTCTATTAATTCATCTGCGTATTTTCTATATAAAGGCTTACGTTCACTTTGTCTGTAAGGTCCAAAGGCTCCTTCTTTTCCTGGTCCTTCATCAAAAGAAAGACCACACCAATTAAGAGCATCTATAATATATTGTTCTGCGCCTTCTACATAACGGTTTTGGTCTGTATCTTCTATTCTAAGAATAAAATCGCCGCCATGTTTTTTGGCAAATAGGTAATTAAATAATGCGGTACGTACTCCGCCAATATGTAAAGGTCCTGTAGGACTTGGTGCAAAACGCACACGAACTTTGCTCTGAGACATTAACTTTTATTTTAAGTCGTAAAGATAGGTTTAACACCCCTAAACCCCAAAGGGCTTTTTTCGTAACTTTGAATTAAAATAATAGCTATTGCATAATTACCAAGTTATTCTTGATAAGATAAACCTCTTTATACGTAAGTATTATTCTAATATGCTTATTAAAGGGGCTTTGCTATTTATAGCATTGGGACTCCTTTTTTTTCTTGGAGCCTTAGGAATAGAGTATTTTTTATGGCTTAATTCTACAGGGAGGTTCCTACTTTTTATTTTATCTATTGCGGTAGCGGTTTTTCTTTTTGTTCGGTATATATGTATTCCTTTGTTTTATTTATTCAAATTGAAAAAGGGAATAAATAATAAAGAAGCTTCTATTTTAATTGGCAAACATTTTCCGGAAGTAGGGGATACCCTTTATAATTTGTTAGATTTAGACGAAGACCCTAATAGATCAGAATTGCTTTTGGCGAGTATAGAACAAAGGAGTGAAAATTTAAAGCCAATACCGTTTGTAAATGCCGTAAATTTTAAAGAGGCTTTTAAGTCTGTAAAGTATATTGGAATTCCTCTTTTGTTGATTCTTGTAATTGGTTTAACAGGAAATTGGAATTCCTATTTTAGCTCTTATAAAAGAGTGGTAAATTATGATTTGGCATACGAACCTCCTGCGCCTTTTTCTTTTAGCTTACTATCGGAAGATTTAAAGGTATTAGAAAATCAAGATTTTACGGTAAATATTCAAGTGGTTGGTGAAGTAAAGCCAGAAGAGGTTTATATAGTGGTAGAGGATAAAGAAATGTTGCTACAAGAGCAAAACGGAGAATACCAATATACGTTTAATGCGCCATTATCTAATCAACAGTTTTATTTTAAAGCAAACGAAGTACAGTCTAGAATATATAATCTAGAAGCTTTAAAAATACCTTCTATAGAAAATTTTAAAATGGTCTTGCACTATCCTTCTTATACGGAATTACCTTCTGAGGTAATGGAGAGTACTGGCAACGCCAATTTTCCAGAAGGAACTAAAGTTACCTGGAATGTAGAAGGAAGAAATGCAAATAAAATAGAGATTGTAACAAAGGATACTACTGTTTCTATGATATTAAAAGAGGGGATGCATAGCTTTACAAAACGTGTTTTTACTAGTCATCATTATCTACTTACTACATCTAACAAAAATATTAAAGAATTCGAGAAGTTGTCTTATAGTTTTAAAGTGGTCAAGGATGCAAACCCTACCATTAAAGTTACGCAGGTTTTAGATAGTTTAAATCCAAATGTTGCTTATTTCATTGGTAATGCTACAGATGATTATAAGATAAAGGATTTAAAGATTTTCTGTTATGAAGAAGGAAAAGAAGAGACAGTACAATCTGTGGTTTTAGATACTCCTAACTCTAATTACCATCCTTTCTATTATACCTTTCCATCTGGTTTACAAATAGAGGAAGGAAAAGAATACAGGCTTTATTTTCAGGTAGTGGATAATGATGCTATTCACGGTGGTAAGACGACAAAAAGTGAAACCTTTAATTTCACTTTTTTGAATCGCAAAGAATTGATTAACAAAGAGTTAAATTCACAAAAGGCTATAATAAGCAATTTAGATAAGTCCTTGGAAAAGGTAAAAGATCAAAAGGAGGCTTTACAGGAATTAAATAGAGATCAAAAGGAGAATAAAAGTCTAAATTTTAATGAGAAAAAAGAGATTCAAGATTTTTTAAAGAATCAAAAAGAACAAGAATCTTTAATGCAAAAATTTAGTAAACAGTTAAAAGATAATTTGGAGAAGAGAAATCCGGATAGCGAACAGAATAAGTTGTTGCAAGAACGTTTAGAGAGACAAGAATTACAGGCGAAAAAGAATGAACATTTGTTGGAAGAGTTGGGTAAAGTTGCAGATAAAATTAACAAGGAAGAATTAGCCAAGAAATTAGAGGAGCTGGGTAAAAAGCAAAAGAATAGTCAACGTAATTTAGAGCAGTTATTAGAGCTTACTAAAAGGTATTATGTAACAGAAAAAATAAGTCAATTAGCTAATGATCTTAAAGCACTTTCTGAAAAACAAGAGAAACTTTCTGAGGTTAAAAAGGAAGAAGAATCATTAAGAAGTCAGGAAGAGTTAAGTAAAGATTTCAATGCTATTGCTAAGGAATTGAATGAGTTAAAGTTAGATAATGAAGCTCTAAAAAAACCGATGTCTTTAGATACTAACCCTAAGAAACAGGAAAGTATTAAGGAAGACCAAAAGGTAGCTAAAGAAGCCTTAGAAGAAAAGAAAGAACAAGAGAATAGAGAGAGTAAATCTGAAAATCAAAAAGAGGCCTCTGAAAAACAGAAATCAGCTGCGCAGAAGATGAAGGAGATGAGTGAGTCCATGGAAGAGGCGGCATCGTCATCTAGTGGAGGAGGTTCTAGTATTGCTGAGGATGCTCAAATGCTACGACAAATTTTAGATAATTTAGTAACCTTTTCTTTTAAGCAAGAAGACCTTTTTAGAGGTATGAATTACGATAGGGGTACCGATACCGAGTTTGGTAGTCGTATTAGAGAGCAGCAAGAATTACGATTGTTGTTTGAGCATGTAGACGATAGTTTGTTTGCTTTGTCCTTGCGTAGAGAAGAACTTTCAGAATTTGTAAATGAGCAAATAACAGAGGTGTATTATAATATAGATAAGACCTTGGAGAATGTTGCAGATGGTAGAACATACCAGGGAGTGTCTAATCAAAAGTATGTGCTTACAGCTGCAAATAGTTTGTCCGATTTCTTGGTTAATGTTTTGGATAATATGCAGCAGAGCATGAAGATGGGAAAAGGAGAAGGAGATAGTCAACAAGGTTTTCAGTTACCAGATATTATAAAAGCGCAAGGGGATCTTAAGAAGAAAATGGATGGTAGTGGTAAACCGGGACAAGGGAAACCTGGCGGAAAATCTGGTGAAGGAAAACAAGGAGGCCAAGGAAGTAAGGGAAAAGGAAAAGAAGGTAATAATCCTGGAGAAGGTCCAAATGGAAAATCTGGCGAAGGAAATACTGGATCCGATGGTAAAGGAAAAGAGGGTGGAAATAAAGGTGGAGAAGGAAAGTTTGGTCAAGGACAAGGAAGTGGTATGAGTGAGTCAGAGTTAAAGGAAATCTATGAAATTTACCAATCCCAACAAACCATTAGAAAGGCATTGGAAGAACAGTTGAAAGACATGCTTAATTCGGGAGACAGAAAGCTTGGTGAAAAACTTCTTCGTCAAATGCAAGATTTTGAAAACGATTTGTTAGAAAATGGTATAACGCAACGCACTACGAGTAAGGCCAATATTATAGAATACGAATTATTAAAGTTAGAAAATGCAACCTTAAAAAAGGGAAAGAAATCGGAAAGAGAGAGTAATACTAGTAAACAGGACTTTAGTAATCCAATTAATACGAAACCCTCATTATTAGACAATTATCACTATGAAACGGAGATTTTGAACAGACAAAGCTTACCTTTGCGCCACATTTTTAAAAATCGAGTAAAAATATACTTTAAGGAGAATGATTAATTTTAATTACGAGACTAATTTTGATGAGATAGATAGTGTTGTTTATAATGAATGGCTTATTGGTGTTTTAGAATCTGAGGGTTTCCGACTAGGGGCATTAGAATATATTTTTTGTGATGACGCCTATCTTCTAAATATTAATCAAGATTATTTAAATCACGATACCTATACCGACATTATAACTTTTGATTATACAGAAGGAAAAATAGTTGGAGGGGATATTTTTATTTCTGTGGAACGCGTAAAGGAGAATGCCATTGAGTTCAATGTAAATTTCAAGAACGAACTGCATAGGGTTATGGCTCATGGCTTATTACACCTTTTAGGATATAAGGATAAATCAGAAGAAGAAGCTGCTTTAATGCGCTCTAAAGAAGAAGAAAAAATTAAAATGTTCCACGTGGAACAATAGGATATGTTTGGAGAAATATACGATGTTATTGTAGTAGGAGGTGGGCACGCTGGTGCCGAAGCGGCTGCGGCTGCGGCTAATATGGGTTCTAAAACTTTGTTGGCAACAATGAATTTGCAAACCATAGGACAAATGTCTTGCAACCCTGCTATGGGAGGAATTGCAAAAGGACAAATTGTCCGCGAGATAGATGCCCTTGGAGGGTATAGCGGAATTATTACAGATAAGTCTGCTATTCAATTTAAAATGTTGAACAAGTCGAAGGGGCCAGCAATGTGGAGTCCACGGGCGCAGAGCGATCGTATGCGTTTTGCAGAGGAATGGCGGATAATGTTAGAGGGAACAGAGAAGGTAGATTTCTATCAAGAAATGATTTCTAGTCTAATTATAGAAGGAAATAGAGTAACAGGTGTTCGTACATCTTTAGGGATAGAAATTAAAAGTAAGTCGGTTATTTTAACCAATGGCACATTTTTAAACGGGCTAATTCATATTGGGGAAAAACAATTTGGTGGTGGTAGAGCTGGTGAAAAAGCGGCTACGGGAATAACAGAACAACTAGTAAGTTTAGGTTTTGAAAGCGGAAGAATGAAAACCGGTACACCTCCTAGGGTAGATGGTAGGTCTTTAGATTTTTCTAAAATGATTGTACAACCTGGAGATGCTAGACCAGAGAAATTTTCCTATACCGACACTGCTTTTTTAACGAATCAAAGAGATTGTCACATGACCCATACTTCCGAAATGGTGCATGATGTTTTACGTAAGGGTTTCGATAGGTCTCCTATGTTTAACGGAAGAATAAAAAGTTTGGGGCCTAGATATTGCCCGTCTATTGAGGATAAGATAAACCGTTTTGCAGATAAGAATAGCCACCAAATTTTTGTGGAACCAGAAGGTTGGAATACGGTTGAGGTTTATGTAAATGGTTTCTCTACATCCTTACCAGAAGACATTCAATTTAAAGCGTTACGTACCGTAGTCGGATTTGAAAAAGTGAAATTCTTTAGACCTGGTTATGCTATTGAGTATGATTATTTTCCGCCAACACAATTGAAACATACCTTGGAGACTAAGAATATAGAGAACCTTTATTTTGCTGGTCAAATTAACGGAACTACAGGTTATGAGGAAGCGGCTTCTCAGGGATTAATGGCAGGAATAAATGCGCACTTAAAGATTAATAATAAGGAGGAGTTTATTCTAAAAAGAGATGAAGCCTATATCGGAGTATTAATAGACGATCTAATTACTAAGGGTACAGAAGAGCCGTATCGTATGTTTACATCTAGGGCAGAATACAGAACTTTGTTGCGTCAAGATAATGCAGATTTACGTTTAACACCCAAGGGATATGAACTCGGACTTGCGAGTAAAGACCGTTTAATTAAAATGGAAGAGAAGGAGAGTAAGTCTAACTTATTTGTAGATTTCTTTA
The DNA here is from genome assembly GCF_016744255.1 of Maribacter sp. GTDB lineage: Bacteria > Bacteroidota > Bacteroidia > Flavobacteriales > Flavobacteriaceae > Maribacter_B. The sequence goes on along the minus strand of NZ_JADGES010000023.1, from coordinate 32,432 downwards.
AAAATACAAGTGTTGTTCCTGAGGATATAAACCCAATTTTAGAGAGTGTAGATTCTGCTTTAGTAAAGCAATCGGATAAGATGTATAAGGTTTTCTCTAGACCAAAAGTCACTATGGACCACATGTTGAAACTAGACAAAGTTTCTAGTTTTGTGGAGGAGCATAGTATGAACAGAGAAGTGTTAGAACAGACAGAAGTACAGGTTAAATATGCAGGTTATATTGCAAAGGAAAAAGTGAACGCAGACAAATTACAGCGATTAGAGAATGTAAAGATTCCTGCTAATTTCGATTATGCCAAATTAAAATCTTTGTCTTATGAGGCTAGAGAAAAACTTACGGCAATACAACCCGTAACCATATCTCAGGCGTCTAGAATTAGTGGTATTAAACCAAGTGACATTAGTGTGCTTTTAGTATTTATGGGTAGATGATAAGTTCTCTCTTTTTTGAACAAAAGAAACCATTAACGATACAGATACTTGGTTTTATTCTATTGACTTTTGCATTATATCTTTGGATTACTAATTCAGGACCTTTGAATTAAAAGATAATATTAGGAATTCTCTCTATTGTACTTGTTGGTTATGCGGTGACATTTGAAATCGGCAGAGATTTTAATAATTATAAACATTTTAAGTTATTCGGATTCACCCTTTTTAAATCTAAATTATCTGTTGCTTATCCAGACTATGTAATTGTGTTTTCTGCAAAGTATAAGCAAGGTGCAGAATGGGGTTCTGTTGCGGCTATGGGTAAGGAGCGTAAAGGAGATAATTTTATAATTAAGTTCTTTAGAGGCAACAAGGATTTTACAGTGTATAGAACATCTTCATTAGAACAAGCTAAAGAAAAGGCATTGGCATTGTCCGAATTTTTGGGAGTAGAAATTAGAAGTAAAAATTAAATTGTTCCACGTGGAACAATTTAATAAATTTTATTTTGGCTTAGTTTTTGATGTAGGAATTGTCCTAAATACTGCCTATAAAATGAAGAAATACTTAAGCCTATTTTTTGTTGTACTTTTTCTAAATTCATGTATTCCTTTAAGAATTGCTCCGAGCATTTCGGACTATAATGTTACCAAAGGAAAAAAGTTTAAAAGGAGCTTGTCTAGAAGGCAAATGTTTATTTTCGAAGACCCAAAACAAGCCAATCAATTTTACGATTATGTAAATACTAAATATCATCTAGAGCATGAAAATGTGTATGATGATATTCCTTTTGAAATGAATGGCGAGCAATATTTCTTTTCTTTTTATGAAGTAGAAATTCCAGATAAAGCAATTAATTTATTTCCTGTCGTAACTAGTATTTTATTCAATGCTGCAATCGGGACTTTGGAAGATGCCGAGATTGCAGAGCCAACAATGGCAAGAAGTGATAATTGGTATTTGGCTATTGAAGTGTATAGCGATTTAGAAAAAGATTGTTTGGAGATTAATTCGCTTTCTAGAGAAGCTGTTTTAAAGTATCTTCGTGCTTTGAAAAAAGAATATTTGTCTACCCATAATTATAATGAAGTCGTATTTAAAAACTAAAGATTTTTTAATCACAGGAGAAGAGTTTCAATTAAAACATAACTCCGAATTGGATATGTTGGTTACCATACCGCAACCAGAAAATTTAGATGCTTATTACCAAAGCGAAAATTATATTTCGCATTCCGATGCTTCTAAAACAACAATGGATAAAATATATCAGGTTGTAAAAAAGTATAGTATTAAAAAAAAGGTGCGACTTATAAATTCATTCAGTAGCACAAATAAAAATCTTTTAGATGTTGGTGCCGGCACAGGAGATTTTTTATTGGGAGCAAAAGATGCCAGTTGGCAAGTTTGTGGAATGGAACCTAATACTACCGCAATTGCAAAAGCAGCAGAAAAAGGAGTTACACTGTATCCTGATTTTTCAGAATTAGAAAACAAGAAATTTAGTGTTATTACACTTTGGCATGTTTTGGAGCATCTTCCAGATTTAGATAAACAAATAGAAAATTTAAAAAACGTACTTGCCGAAAATGGAACTTTAATCATTGCTGTACCAAACTATAAATCTTTCGATGCAAAATGGTATAAAGAAAATTGGGCAGCTTATGATGTGCCAAGACACCTTTGGCATTTTTCTAGAACTTCTATTTCTAAAATATTTTTGGCGCATAAAATGAAAGTTATAAAAACCAAACCTATGTGGTTCGATTCTTTTTACGTGGCACTACTTTCCGAGGAGCATAAAAGCGGAAGCAAAAATGTTTTGCGTGCTTTTGCTGTAGGTTTATGGTCTAATTGTCGTGCACTCTTCAATAAAGAATGTTCCTCTGTTATTTATGTACTTAAAAAGATGTAATTCTTGTTTTAAAGGTCCTTGTAGGTGATTTAGGAGACAAGATGTGTAAATAGGAGCGAGTTTTTTAAAGCGTCGTAAAATGCCGTTTCAGGCACTCTTTAAGTATAGAAATATGTTATTACAAAAGTAATGCACAATAAACAAAAACTATCGCGATAGTTTTGTGAGTTTTAGGTTTATAAACTCCGGTGTTTAACAATTCTGTTTATAAAGGCATACAATTTAAAAAGCTTTGTTATTTTAGCGCAGCAGAAAAATAATTTCTGTAGTAAGAAAAAATTAAAGAGAACAAAATGAAAAAGATTTTATTAGTATTAGCTGTATTAGGAATGGCTTCTTGTCAACAAGAGAAGATAGGTTATGTAGATAATGTAAAGCTAATGGATGAATACCAAGAGAAAATTGAAGTTGAAGCAAAATTTAAGACAAAAGTAGAAGCTTTAGCAAAAAGAAGAGATAGTATTTCTCAAGCTTTTCAGTTAGAAGCTCAAGCTTTTCAGATGAAGGCTCAAAAAATGTCTCAGAAAGCGGCGCAAGAAGAGTACGGTTTAATGCAGCAAAAAGGTCAGATTATGGGCCAACAGTTACAACAAGAAGACCAACAATTACAAGCAGCCGGACAAGTAGAAATGGATAGCATTGTAAGCAAAGTAAAAAAAGAGATTATTGCTTATGGTAAAGCAAATGGATACGCATACATCTTGGGTGGTGGTGAAGGTGGTAGTGTGCTTTATGGTACAGATGCCAACAATTTAACTAGCCAAGTAGTTAAAATCTTAAACGACAATTATAAGAAGTAAACCCCTTACTCTTAAAGCATAAAAAAATCCCGCTAATTAAAAATTAGTGGGATTTTTTTATGCTCGTACATTTGCACTTCATCTTTTGTTCAAAACAATTAGAAGGGTTTACTTTTATTTCTGTTTTACTGTTAAAAATGATGCAGCTAAGTCCGTTTTAAAGCACTTTTACAAGCGTAATGCTTTTGCCAATCTATGTATTTGCAAAGTTTAGAGAGGTTTATATCGTAATTTATGCAGTATATTCGTTTACATAAACTCCGTTATTATGAAATTTTTTCTTACTACTATTACCATCTTTTTTGTTAGTCTAATCATTCAGGCGCAAACCAACACTTATGAAATCTCTTTTGAGAATGCTGCACACCATGAGGCAGAAATAAAAGTGAATTTCCCTAAAATTAAAAGCGATACACTAAGTGTTCGTATGAGCAGAACTTCTCCAGGGCGTTATGCTTTACACGAATTTGCTAAAAACGTATATAATTTTAAGGCATTCAATAGCAAAGGAGAGCTTTTAAAAGTGATACGCCCAAATTTATATGCATGGCAAATTGTAGGTCATGATGGTGCTGTGACTATTAGTTATACTCTTTTTGCCAATAGAGGCGATGGTACTTATTCGCAAATAGATGAAACACATGCGCACCTGAATATTCCAGCGACTTTTATGTATTCTTCTGAATATGCATCTAGAGCAATCGAAGTAAATTTTAATGTGCGGAATGACCTTTCTTGGAAAGTTGCTACCCAATTATCTTTAGTTTCTGGAACCAAATATTCTGCTCCGAACTTATATTATTTTATGGATTCTCCGACCGAAATAAGCAATTTTCATTTACGAGAATTCAATGTAACATCCAACGAAAACAAACAAACTATTCAATTAGCGTTACACCATAATGGTTCGGAACAAGAAACCGATGCATACTTTGAAAAAGTAAAAAAAGTGGTTTTAGCAGAAAGAGAAGTGTTCGGCGAGTTGCCCGATTTTGATTATGGTAACTATACGTTTTTGGCCTGTTATATTCCCAATGCGTCGCGTGATGGTATGGAACATAGAAATTCTACCATTTTAACGAGTACTAGAAGTCTAGCTGATGGAGGAATGGAAGGTAATATTGGCACCGTATCTCATGAGTTTTTTCATGCATGGAATGTGGAGCGTATTCGTCCCGAAACATTAGAACCTTTTAATTTTGAAGAAGTTAATATGAGCGGAGAATTATGGTTCGCTGAGGGTTTTACCAGTTACTATACCAATCTTATTCTATGTAGAGCAGGACTAATTACTCCTGAAGAATATGTAGAAGGACTCACGGGTACTTTTAATTATGTTTGGAACTCGCCTGCAAGAACGTTTTTTAACCCTATCGAGATGAGTTATCAGGCACCGTTTGTAGATGCTGCAAAATCTGTAGATCCAGTGAATAGAGAAAACACCTTTATCTCTTACTATTCTTACGGTAGCACACTTGGTTTGGCTTTAGACCTTTCTTTAAGAGAAAAGAGTTTAAATTTAGATGATTACATGAAATTGGTATGGCAAACCTATGGCAAAAAAGAAAAGCCGTATACCATTAAAGAGTTACAACAGACACTGAATGGCTATGCAGGAAAAGATTTTGGCGATACATTCTTCCATGATTTTATTTATAAAAGTAATATGCCTAATTATAAAACCTTATTAGAAGCCGTAGGTGTGGTATTGCATCAAAATTTAGAAGCACCTTATTTTGGAATTTCCGCTGCTATACAGGAGGATTTAAATGGCGTAGTAAAGAGTAATCCAAAAATAGGAAGTCCAGCATATAAAGCAGGATTAGACCAAGGAGATGTCATTACTGCAATTAATGGGAAGTCTTTTCCTAACGGAACATCTTTTACGAGTTATATAGAAACCTTCAAAGTGGGAGATAGCTTAAAAGTAAGTTACAATCGTTTTGGACAGGAAAAAACCACGACAGTACTATTGGAAGCGAACCCTACCTATACATTATTCCTAATCGAAAAAAATGGGAAGAAACCTTCGACTTCTATTTTAGAAAATAGAAAAGCTTGGTTGCATGTAGAGTAGGTTTTTTGGTAAAAGCATGATGCCCAAGCTAGCAGGCGCCGCTAAAACTGGCAAAAGAGTATTCAATTACTTCGATAAGCTTCATTTATTAAGTTCTTTTTAAATAATGAATAGGTGTATAATTTTGAGTTTATTAAAAATTGAAAGTCAAGAATAGTCATCAAATGATAATTGGTAATGTCCAAATTAAAAGAAAAACCGTTATTAACTTAATTGTATAGTTAGCTATTTATTATTTGCTTTTTGGATTAAAAAAGAGGAGTTTTTTTTTGAATATGGTGATGTTAGATATGCTTGGGGCAAGATTAAATATTTGGAAGAAAATGAAGTTGTTCAAGAATTATATGAAGGTAGGAAAACCATAACATATGATGAGTTGTATGTAGAGTATGATTATTCTGTAAATGGGAAAAAACTATACGAATTCAGATATAGGCTTGTATAATTATACAGAAGGAGATTCAATTAAATTGGAATATTCACCCAAGACTCCAGAGTTAAGTTGTATTTATGAATCAAATCAAAGGAAATTTAATTTTTTTATTAGGAATATAATCCCCGTTTCAATTCTATCTCTTTTTATAGCTTCGATTTTTAACTATATCCATAAAGCAATAAATAAGAGAATACAACATAATTAAAAAAACAAAGCAACGAGCTAGTGGGAGTATCATGCCCGAGCCGTTCAAGTATAAGTAGCCGACAATTATGTCACTCGGGGTTTATTTTATATAACTTTTATTATTTTTAATACATGAAAACATCCATAATATATAGCCTTACAGAAAATTTCGAATCTCAGGCAAATAAAACCTCAGATGGAGTAGAATTTTGGATGGCTAGAGATTTACAACATCTTTTAGGATATAAAGAATGGAGAAATTTTAGTCTTATCATAAATAAGGGAAAAACAGCATGCGAAGTTTCTGGAGAGAATATAGATGACCATTTTGTTGACGTCAACAAAATGGTCATAATTGGCTCAGGAGCGAAGAAAGAAATTCCAGATATTATGTTGACAAGATACGCTTGTTACTTAATAGCTCAAAATGGAGATCCTAGAAAAGAAACTATTGCTTTTGCCCAACGTTATTTTGCTATCCAAACAAGAAAAGCAGAACTGATAGAAAAGCAAATGCTTGAACATGAAAGAGTACAAGCTAGAGAAAAATTAAAATCTACCGAAAAAGAATTGTCTCAAGTAATATTTGAGCAAACAGGAGGAAATAAAAATTTTGCATTAATTAGAAGTAAAGGAGATACTGCATTGTTTGGTAGAACAACACAACAAATGAAAGACAGGTGGGGTATAAAAAATAAACCCTTGGCAGATTTTATGCCTACAATACTTTTAAAAGCCAAAGATTTTGCCACAGAGATTACCATATTTAATGCTAAAGAAAAAAATATGAAGACTGAGGGACAAATTTCTAAGGAACATACTACCAATAATAAATCTGTAAGAAGTACTTTAATTTCTAGAGGTATTAAGCCTGAAAATTTAGCTCCAGAAGAAGACATTAGTAAGATTGATAGGCGCTTAAAAAGCGATGAGAAGAAGAGTATAAAGAACCCAAAAAAGTTAAAATAATTTTTTAAGTTACCCCTGTAACAAGAAAACTAAAAAGATAGCAGGTATAAAGTAGATGGCAATAGTTCTAGCGCCGTCATAATCTTTAGCTACACGTTGCCCAAAAAGAAGCATTAATAGCACTACGCAAGAAAGTATTGCACCATACATTGCTAACAAAGATGTTCCTTGGCAGTATAATTGGTAAATACCTGCAATACATAAAATACCAGCAATAAGTTCGGTAACCAAAATAACTCCTAAAAGAGCTGGTACCATATTTTTAAGAGGCGTTTCTGCAAAATGCCCAGTAAGCCAAGAGACATTACCTTTCCAATCGGCCATTTTATCATAACCACTTTGTAGAAAAGTAATGATTAAAAAAAGTAAAATAAGTACTTCTGTAGCGTTGGCAAATAAAGATTCCATAGAGGGTTTTTTAGGCGGGTTTGGTATGTAGTAATCGGGTTAGTCGTATTGAAAGGTCGGTTAGTATTAATTTAGAATTTCCATTGCGTTCTATATGGTAAATAGCATCTTCTAATTCTTTAACAATACTAAGAATATTATTTTCATGTACAAAAGGAGCAAATTTTTTCAGTTGAAATCCTTCAGATTCTATATGCATATAAGCAAGCTCTTCGGCATTAAAATTAATAAGCATGGCTTGGCGCATTACCGCCATGCAATAGAGTAAAAATTTCTTTTGCGTTTCTCTACCTGTTTTTGCCACTTCTTCGCTCCAAAGAATAAGATCGTGAATAGCAGCTTTATTCCCTTTGGCTTTAAAGGCACTACGTACCCATTGTACAAACCATTTTTCGAAAACTAAATCTTCCGAATCTTTATTTAGTAAATCTAGAGCTTTATTAAAATTACCATCAGATTCATGCGCAAGGCGCAAAGCTTCTTCTCTATTTGCTCCCTTTTCAATAAGAGCATTGGCAATAGCATCTTCCGAAAGTGGAGGAAAATGGAGTATCTGGCACCTAGATTTTATGGTTTGTAGTATTTGCTCTTCATCCTCACACAACAAAAGAAAAACGGTTTTATTGGGAGGTTCTTCCAGTAGTTTTAGCAGTTTGTTGGCAGCAGAAATATTCATTTTTTCTGCCATCCAAATAAGCATCACTTTATAACCACCTTCATAGGATTTTAAAGATAGTTTTTTAACGACTTCAAGGGATTCATCCACCCCGATTTGTCCTTGTTTTTTTTCAATATCTATGGCTCTATACCAATCGAATAAATTACCATAAGGTTGTTCGGTTACAAACTGTCGCCATTCTTGCATATAATTGTTACTTACTGCGTGGCTCTTTACTTTATCAGAGTTGGCAACAGGGAAAGCAAAATGCATATCTGGGTGTGCTAAACCATCGAACTTTATGTTGCAAGCGCTATTGACACCATCATTCTCTCCGTTAGTATTGGTACAAATAATATATTGCGCATAGGCCAAAGCCATTGGTAGTAAACCGGAGCCTTCTGGGCCAACAAACAGTTGCGCATGTGGAATTCTACCGGCATCTGCGCTGGTAGCCAAGTGTTTTTTTATATGGGAAAGTCCTAAAATTTTACTAAATAACATAGGGGCAAAGATAGCTTTTTTGGTCTATTCTGTAATTATAACGTTATCGTAGAATTATTGTCTGTTATACTTTAGCTAAAGGTCAGAAATATTTACCTTTACGATTCAAAAAAAGGATTCCTATGAAATGAGCCATATTGATTCCGAATATCGTTTAAAAGGAGTTTAATGGCTAATTGCATCTGACTTTAAAAAACAAATAAATTTCAACAGATGAAAGTAATTAATGATTTTAATTTTGAAAATAAGAAAGCACTTATCCGAGTAGATTTTAATGTGCCTTTAGATGAAAATTTCAATGTTTCTGATGCAACAAGAATTGAAGCCGCAAAACCAACGATAATAAAAGTTTTAGAAGATGGTGGTAGTGCAGTTCTTATGAGCCATTTAGGAAGACCAAAAGGAACTCGTAATGCAGATTTATCTTTAAAGCATATTTGTGATAAAGTATCTGAAATTATTGGAGTAAAAGTAAAATTTGTAGAAGATTGTGTTGGTGAAGCTGCTGAAAAAGCGGTTGCCGAATTACAAAGCGGAGAGATTTTATTATTAGAAAACTTACGTTTTTATAGTGAAGAAACAAAAGGAGATGTTGCTTTTGCAGAGCAACTTTCTAAATTAGGAGATATATATGTTAATGATGCTTTTGGTACTGCACATAGAGCACATGCTTCTACTACAGTAGTAGCACAGTTTTTTCCAGGGAATAAATGTTTTGGCTTTTTATTAGCACAAGAAATAGAATCTATTGAGAAAGTAATGCAAACAGGTGAAAAACCAGTTTTAGCAATATTAGGAGGAGCAAAAGTTTCTTCTAAAATTACCATCATTGAAAATATATTAGATAAAGTAGATCACCTTATTGTTGGTGGCGGAATGACATATACTTTTGTCAAAGCACAAGGAGGAAAAGTAGGAGATTCTATCTGTGAAGATGATAAAATGGAATTGGCTCTGGATATTCTAAAGCAAGCAAAAGAAAAAGGAGTAGAGATACATATTCCTGTAGATGTTTTAGCAGCAGATAGCTTTAGTAATGATGCTAATACAAAAATAGTTGATGTTAGAGAAATTCCTGATGGATGGCAAGGTTTAGATGCTGGTCCTAAAACATTAGAAATTTTTAAAGAGGTGATATTAAAGTCTAAAACAATTCTTTGGAACGGACCAATTGGGGTTTTCGAAATGGAGTCTTTTGCGAAAGGAACTATTGCTTTAGGAAATTATATAGATGAATCTACACAAAATGGAGCTTTTTCTCTTGTTGGTGGTGGTGATTCTGTTGCTGCAGTAAAACAATTTGGCTTTCAAGATAAAGTTAGCTACGTATCTACAGGCGGAGGAGCAATGTTAGAGAGTTTAGAAGGAAAAACCTTACCGGGTATTGCTGCTATATTAGAGTAGTACAGTGGTTATCGACAAACGGTAATTAATTTTAATCGCACATTTTAAGAGAGAAAATTTTATTCTCCCGGAAAAATGTGCGATTTTCGTTAGTCCCGTATTTAATCTTTACTATATGATTGTGTTAAGAAAGCGTTTTTATTTAGGAATTGCTCTATCTATATTTAGCTTGCCATTACTTGCCCAAGAGGAGCAAAGTATACCTGCAAATGAGGTGAAAATTATGGAATCTAAAGATATTCCTTTAGATACTACAGCATTACCATTGTTAGAGGCAAAGCCTATTAATCTTATTCAGGCTTCCGATGTCATAAAGGATAACTCCTTAGCAGCAGTGACCAAGGATAATACAGCTAAGTACGATTTAAAAGACTTGGAGCATGCGGCTAAATATGATAGTCTTTGGATGAAAGAACTTTTAGAAACTAATGCTCTTTTTGAGGATATGTATGAAGAAGTAGCTACGCTAGATCCAGATATAACCTATGAAACCGAGATTAATACCGATTCTTTAAAAGCAAGACTAGAACGCTTAAACCAGAGAACGCCATTTAATATAGCGTATAACCCTTCATTAGAAAATGTTATAAAGTCTTTTTTAAATAGGAAAAGAGGTCTAATGGAACGTATGCTAACCGTGAGTCAGTTTTACTTTCCTTTATTTGAAGAGCAATTAGACAATTACGATATTCCATTAGAGATGAAATATTTGTCTATTGTGGAATCTGCTTTAAACCCTAGGGCTAGATCCAGAGTTGGGGCAACAGGACTTTGGCAGTTTATGTATGGTACAGGTAAAATGTATGATCTTGATGTTAGTAGTTATGTAGATGAACGTAGCGATCCTATAAAAGCAACAGAAGCAGCGTGTAAATATCTAGGTAAATTACACGGTATTTTTGATGATTGGGATTTAGCATTGGCAGCTTATAATTCTGGACCAGGAAATGTAAATAAAGCCATCCGAAGATCGGGTGGGCAAAAGAATTATTGGAACATTAGAAGAAACTTACCAAGGGAAACTGCTGGTTATGTTCCTGCCTTTATTGCCACTATGTATTTGTTTGAGTATGCAGAGGAATATGGTTTAAAAGCAAAAGAAGCGGATCGCACTTATTTTGTTACAGACACAGTACATGTAAAGAGTTTAATAACCTTTAAACAAATATCAGAACTGGTAGGAGTGGATATGGAGGAAATAAAACTTTTAAACCCATCTTATAAATTAGATGTTATTCCGTTTATTAAAGGAAAAGATTATTCTTTACGCTTACCAGTTGCTGCGTTAGGGAAGTTTGTTGCGAATGAAGAGGCTATTTATGCGCATGTAAAAGAAGAATTAAAGAGTAAAGAAAGCCCATTACCACAATTAGTAAAGGCACAAGACCAAATACGCTATAAAGTGCGTAGCGGCGATTTTTTAGGTAAAATTGCTAGTCGATATGGTGTTGGGGTAAGCCAGATTAAACGTTGGAACGGTTTGCGAAGTAATAATTTACGTGTAGGTCAAAGGCTTACTATTTTCACAAAAAACCGAGGAGTAGTGTCTTCTAAAAAGCCAAAGAAAAAGAGCGCTACTATAGCAAATACCAAAAATATAAAAACGCATACAGTTAAGAGTGGAGACTCGCTTTGGACCATTTCAAAAAAATATCCTGGAATTAGTATCGAAAATTTACGAGAATGGAACGGTATTAGTGGTAACAACCTAAAACTAGGAACAAAGCTTAAATTATGCGATTGTTCATCGTAAAAAACAAAAGAATGAAAAGATTAGGAGTATTTTCTATGGTACTATTTTTAGTACTCTCTGCTTGTAAAGAAGGTAGTAAAAAGAGCTATTTACCAGAATCTATAGGAGCCATTAATAATTTAACTATTGTAGTGGAAAATGATTTATGGAATGGAGATGTTGGAAATAAGATAAGGCAGCATTTTGCAGCACCAGTGGTTGGTTTAACTTGGGATGAGCCGTTGTTTAATATTACCAATGTGCCTAATAGTGTTTTTTCAGGAGCTTTAAGAAAAACAAGAGCCGTTTTGTATGTACAGCAAGATTCATTGAATTTAGCGCATATTAAAACAGATATGTATGCTACACCACAGAAAATAGGAGTTATTAAAGGAAGAACTACCGAAGAGATAATAGCCAACTTAGATAAAAAGGCAGCAGAAATCATAGCAACTTTTAAAGAACAAGAAATTACGGCTGCGCAAAAAAGATTTTTAAGATCTTTGAATAAAGAAAAGGCGTTGGAGAATAAATTTGACATTAGTTTAAACATACCGTCTATATACAAGGTAGGGAGAGAAGAAGATAATTTTGTATGGATAGACCATTTAATTCCTAAAGGGACTGTAAATGTTATAGCCTATAGTATGCCAGCAAATAGTTTTAAAACCGATTCTACTTTAGTAAAAGATATTGTTAGAATGCGCGATTCTATTGGGGGAAAATATATTCCTGGACCAGATGTAGAGGGTAAAATTACGCACATGCGAACGGAACCGGCTTTTTCTCCTAATGTTTTTCCTGCAGAAATAGGAGGAATGAAGGCTATCGAAGTACGTGGTATTTGGGATATTAAAAATTACCCAATGGCAGGGCCATTTCTAATGTATATTTTAGATGATAAAGAGAATAACAGACAATTGGTTTTAGAAGGGTTTACTTTTGCCCCAGCAACAGAAAAAAGAGATTATATGTTTCAATTAGAAGCAATACTAAAGACTGTTAGGATTAATGTAAAGGAAAAGCATTAAGAATAGACTTCTTTAAGAGGAATATAAGAGCACAACGAGAATTTTGTTAGGAATTCTTCTAGTAACTAATAAACGCCCATAGCGAAAGCTTATGGGCGTTTATTTTATAGTTAAGTTTGTTTTAATCAAACGCGAATCCTGTAGACATTCTAAAGACTAAAGCATAGAGAGTTACAGCAATAAGAAAAAAACAAACCCAAGAGAATACTTTAAAATAGCTTTTAAGAAAACGGCTTCCCCAATTTTTAAAAGCTTCAAAATAGATTTGTTTAACGAGTAATAATTTTTCCATAGATAAATAATTTAGGTTCGTTACAAATTTCTGATATATAAGTGATTACCTATAATTGTTTAGTTGAAAAGAAAAAAAATACGGTTAGAAAACAGGTCGTAGCTTAGAAATATGTTGAATGGTTAAAAATATCAGACAATCAGTAATTTACGACAGGGGCATTAACTTACAATATAGGCCAATACATTTTTTTTCTTACAAAAAAGTAAGATATACCTTTTGTTTTTTTAGGATTTTATCGAGAACAAAATACTAGATATAGAAAAAGCGCCTGTTTAAAGGCGCTTTTTCTATATCTGGTTGGTTGGTGTTTTTAATCGAATGCAAAGCCAGTAGAAACTCTAAAAATGAAAGCATAGAGTACTATAAACAAGCTGGCAAAACAAAACCAGGAAAACAATTTAAAATAAGACTTTACAAATACGTGTCCGATACTTCTAAATGCTTCCAGGTAAATTTCTTTGATAAGTAGGGCGTTTTTCATGTTTTTGGGGTTTGGGGTTAAATAGTATTATTGTTTATAGATAACTATAAATCATTGGTTAAGGTATATTTTTAGCCCTGTAATGTTGTGAATGTACTTGGATTTGTTGTGAAATTTAAAATCTTATTTGTATTTAGGATGTAAAAATAAAAAGCCACTAACACATTGTATTAGTGGCTTTTATGAATTTGTTGTTTTTTACATTTTTACGATAATAAATTCGGATCTACGGTTTAAGTAATGTTTTTTCTCTGTACATGCTATAGATCCATCACACTCATTCATTAGTTTTTCTTCACCGTAACCAATGGCACTTTCAATTCTATCTGCAGAAATACCTTGCGAAATTATATAGTCTCTAGTAGATTTTGCCCTTTTATCAGATAAGTACTTGTTGTATGCTCTTTTACCTCTAGAATCTGTATGAGACTCTATTTTAATAACCATATTAGGGTATTCTGTCATTACTTCAACAAGTTTGTCTAATTCCTCTGAAGCATCTGGGCGAATATAAGACCTGTCAAAATCGAAATGGATCATTTCTGTTTTCAACTTCTTAATACCATCTTCTAAAGCAATCATCTCTTTTAACTTACGTAAAGAAACATCTACGTTTACAGTATCGTTTTCTATAGTTGTGATTTCTTGCGAGTCATCAAAATAAGTTCCTTTGGTTGTTTTAATTACGTATTTAGTAGAAGCTTCTAAATCTTCGAAAATAAAACTACCATCATCGCCAGTTACTACTTCTTTTAACTTAATGTTATTTTCATCTAATAACTCAACCAATGCTTTAGGCATAAAATCGCCTGTAACTAATTCGGTTACTACACCAGCAATTGCATTTTGATTTGCAGGAATTTCTTCTAGCACTAAATTTTTAAAGGAATATATATCATCATCTCCTTTACCACCATCTCTATTAGATGCAAAATATCCTTTTTGAGTTTCTTCATTTATAATATAGGAAAAATCATCTTTATTACTATTAATAGGTTGTCCTAGATTAATAACATCTAAAAAGCCCGTTTCTTCCTCATAAGCTATTTCATATACATCTAAACCACCAAGACCAGTGTGTCCATCGGAAGAAAAATATAATTTTTTATTATTAATGAACGGAAACATTTCTCTTCTTTCCGTATTTATTTCTGGGCCCAAGTTTCTTGGTTCTGAAAAACTACCATCTTTATATACTTCTACCATAAAAATATCGGTCTGGCCAATACTTCCTGGCATATCAGACACAAAGTATAACTCTTTACCATCTGGACTAAGCGCTGGGTGACCAGTAGAGTAATTATCGCTGTTAAAAGGAAGTTCTGTAGCTTCTGTCCATTCTCCATCTATACGTTTAGATTGGTATATTTTTAAGTGATTTACACCTTTTTTATCTCTTTTTAATTTTTTACCATAGTTATTTCTTGTAAAATACATGGTCTTATTATCTGGAGCAAATGTTACCGATGCTTCGTGATATTTAGTATTAATTTTTTTAGAAAATTTAATGGCATCTTTAAGCTCTTGAGATTCTTCGTTAATTTTGGCAACATAAAGATCTAAATAGGGCTGGTTATTCCACTTGTATTTTCTTGTACTAAAAAAGGAAGAATCTTTTGCAGAAGCGTATACTATTTTATTGTCACTATGAAATATTGGAGAAAATTCTGAATACTCCGAATTTATTTCAAGGTTTTTAACTTCAAAGTTTTTAGTAGTTCCTAAAATATTATCCAATACAATTTCATTAGGAGTTTTTCCTTTATTGCTAATTGCAGCTAAGTCTTCTTTTTTAAGTTTTTTATTATATAAGCGCATTAGTCGCTTAGATCTAGCATATTTTCCTGTTCCTTTTAGAGAGTGGGCATATTTAAATATATTATCTGCTGACATCTCTTTTTCATACTTTTCATAAAGAATATTATACCAATGGTAAGCCTTTTCCATATCGGTATTAAAATAATGGGAATCTCCTGCTTTTTGTAAAACGTCATAGGAGTAATTTTTTTCATTCTTTTTCAGAGCCATTTCATATAAGTCTGCCGCTTCAGCGTACCACATTTTATTGAAGTAGTAATCTGCTCTTTGTATTATTTTACTCTTATTAGGTGTGCTGTCTACCATTTTAGAGGCATAATTATCCTCAGAAGGCTCTTGGGTTGAGTTGTTAGCGAGTAATTCTTCTTTGGTTGGATCTTCCATAGCCGGAAGGCTATTTTCGACTTCCATAATCCAAACTTCTTCTTTGTATTTTCCGTCAAATTTAGAAGCTATTTTGGCAAGACTATTTTCCCAATCACTTTGGTAATCCAGAGATAGGTAATTTAATCCGTTTTCTGGGTTTACAATAGCACCAGAATTAAACCCCTTTTTGGTATATTTTTTAACTTGCTTATTTAAATTTCGGTCTTCACTAAATACACCGGCAATAATATAATAACCGTTATAAATGTTGGCTAAATTGGTAAAAGTTCTATGGGGTATTTTATTTTTTTCTGCAGCTTCTGCAAAATTAATATCGCTGGTAGTATCAATATCTTCATTATTGAGAATATTTTCATCTGTACCTGGTTGAGGTAAATATGTATTTTCAATTTCTTGGGCGCTTATGCTCAATGATAAAAAGAGAATATAAACTGTAAGTAGTTTTTTCATGATTCGGGTAGTTAGAAAAAGCGTGGTGATTTAATTTTGGTTAGTTTTGATATTAGTTGGTATCGGATAAAAATCTCATGTGTACCAGAGTTATATGTATTTAGCTCATTCGTGTTATAATCATAGGGCATAGCCTATATTAAATTGCGGGTTAATTTGGAAGCCAAAAAGGACCCCAATGGAATCATCCCATCTATAGTTAACGCCTAAATTTAGCCTTTCGTATAAAAGGAAGTTTAGGGATACGTCTGCAATTAATGGAGCTCCCTCTACATATTTAACAAAAGTGGATGGTTTAAACTTTAAAGAAGGATTAATATTAAAGACATATCTTCCTATAAAATATAAGTGCATACGGTCTTTACCAATAGATTCGCTTATTGCATCATACCGTTTGCTGTAAAGAATATAGGGAGTAGAGATTCCTATCATAGGCATTGTTTGTATGGTAAAAATTCCCCGCTCCTATGGATGGTAAAAATTCACTATTTATATTTTCATTAAAAAGAACATCTGGGTGTTTATACCTTCCTTTGGATCAATCTATACTTAAAAATCGACCACCAGTTTTAACTGCTATTTTTCATAATGACAGTTTGAATTTAAAGTTAGTAAGTTCTAATTATTAACGATTCTGCTTTTAGGGAAACCTACAGCCAGCCCCTATATTTGTAGAGTAAAGGCTAATATTGTAGTCCGTATTATTAATTTGGGAATGAATTACAAAGGTGTTTAATAGAAAAAACAACAGAAAAACAGCAGTCTTTGTTATAACGGATGCAAAAGGTTTATAAAAACGATTGTAAAACATAGACTAAATGCTAATAACATGGTTGTGATATTGTTAGCACGTATAATTTAAACTCAAATCTAAGTTTCTTGGTAGGGAATTTTTTCTTTTTGTTGCGAACTATGTTTAATGCGTTGTAAATACTAGGGTTATGTATTTTTCTTCCAAAATTAAGTATCTAAAATATAATGTTTATGCCAGCTACAAGTACTTTTGGGTATAAAAAAGGCAAAAAAAACCCAGCATTTGCTGGGTTTTTTATAAAATTTATAAAAAAAATTTATTCTTTTTTGTTTTCCTCTAATTTTTCATCCTCTTTAGATGCGTCTTTAAATTCTTTAATACCGCTACCTAATCCTCTCATTAGTTCCGGAATTTTTTTACCTCCAAATAACAGAAGAACTACTACTACTACTAATATTATTTGTGGAGCACCAATGGCTAAAAATGTTTGTAAAGCTATCATAATATATGATTTTGTGGAAAACAAAGGTACTAAAAAGATTATATACTCCTGTTAATTTACAGCTAAGAGTAAATATTAATTTTTGGTTTTTGGTAAATAAGAAAGAAAAATAATAGGTATAAGTTCTTTTGTATACTGAATAAAGGGCTATTCTCTTAAGAGAATACATAGAATAAATTTAATTATAAAGCTTTTATAATATCTATTAAAATGGATAAATTATCAGAGAACTAGTTAAAGTATAATTCTAGCATTATATTTGTAGGGAATGGCTAAAAAGACAAAAAAAAGAAAAGAAATAAAAAGAAAGTTACTTCACAAGTATCGTTTGGTAATACTGAATGAAAATACTTTTGAAGAAAAAGTTTCTTTTAAGCTAAGTAGACTTAATGTTTTTGTTACAGGAACATTATGCATTATTGGTTTAATTGGCCTTACTACTTTGTTAATAGCCTTTACGCCTTTACGGGAATATATACCTGGATATTCTTCTACAAAATTAAAAAGACAAGCAACAGAGCTTACATACAGAACAGATTCTTTAGTGCGAACTTTAAATTATACCAATAAGTATTTAGAGAATATTCGTATGGTGTTAAAAGGGGATATAGCTAATAATCAAGTAAATAGAGATTCTCTTTTTGAACAATTTAAGCTAGACCCTTCTTCGGTTGACTTAACGCCTATCAAGGAAGACTCTATTTTGCGCGCAGAGGTTGCTCTCGAGGATAAATACAATTTATTTGAACAAACAGCTAGTAAAACAGATTTGATACTTTTTTCTCCGATTTCTGGAATTCTATCTCAAAAACATGATAATCAGAGCAAACATTTTGGGGTAGATGTGGTTGCTCCGATAGACACACCAGTTAAAGCGGTGGCCAATGGGGTGGTGATTTTTTCTGAATGGACAGCGGATACGGGGTATGTTATTATTATAGAACATAAAGACGGACTGCTAAGTGTTTATAAACATAATGGTTCCTTAAATAAAAGACAGGGAGAAGTGGTGCGAGCAGGTGAAGTAATTGCTTCTGTAGGTAATACCGGTGAATTAACTACTGGGCCACATTTGCATTTTGAGTTATGGAATAATGGAACTCCGGTAAACCCAATAGATTTTATAGATTTTAAATAAAAGCAATGTCATTAAAATCGTTTTCAGCTAAAATATTTGCCCAAAGAGTAGTTAATAAGACTAATAAATGGGTGAATAACCCCGAGAAAACACAAGAAGAGGTTTTTCATAGCTTAATAAAGAAAGCGAAGAATACCGTTTTTGGAAAAGATCATGATTTTATAAATATTAAATCCTATAAAGATTTTGCAGCTGCAGTTCCTGTTAGGGATTATGAAGATTTAAAACCATATGTAGAAAAGATGGTTGCCGGGGAACAAGATATTTTGTGGCCAGGAAAACCAATTTATTTTGCAAAAACTTCGGGAACAACTTCGGGTTCTAAATACATACCAATAACCCGTGAATCTATTAAGGAACAGGTAAACGCTTCTCGTAATGCTATTCTAACGTATATACAGGAGACCGGAAATACCTCTTTTGTAGACGGGAAAATGATTTTTTTACAAGGTAGTCCAGAGTTAGAATTAAAGAATGGAGTTAAACTGGGAAGACTCTCGGGTATTTCAGCACATTATGTGCCTAACTATTTGCAAAAAAACAGACTACCAAGCTGGGAGACTAATTGTATTGAAGATTGGGAAACGAAGGTAAATGCAATTGTTGAAGAAACGGTGAATGAAGATATGACTGTTATTGCAGGAATACCTTCTTGGGTACAAATGTATTTTGAAAAACTTAACGAAAAAACAAATATAAAGGTCGGAGAGCTATTTAAAAATTTCAATTTATTTATTTATGGTGGAGTTAATTACGAACCATATAGAGCTAAATTTGAAAACTTAATTGGTCGAAAAGTCGATAGTATAGAGTTATTTCCTGCTAGTGAGGGCTTTTTTGCGTACCAAAATTCGCAAAAGGAAAAAGGATTATTGTTACTACTAAATGCAGGAATTTTTTACGAGTTTATAAAAGCAGATGAATATTTTGATGAGAACGCGGAAAGAGTAACCATTAAAGATGTTCAGTTACATGTAAACTATGTAATGATTATCTCTACAAATGCTGGTTTATGGGGATATAACTTAGGAGATACCATTCAGTTTATTTCTTTAAAGCCCTATAAAATAATCGTTTCTGGCCGTATTAAACATTTTATTTCTGCTTTTGGAGAACATGTAATAGCCAAGGAAGTGGAGCAAGCTATGCAAGACGCAATTATAGCTACAAATGCCAGTGTAAATGAGTTTACAGTGGCTCCACAGATAATCCCAAAAGAGAACGAATTACCATATCATGAATGGTTTATAGAATTTGAAACTTTACCAAATAATATGGAAAAGTTTATTGCCATTTTAGATCAATCTTTGCAAGATCAGAATAGTTATTATTATGATCTTATAGTAGGGAATGTATTGCAAACTTTAAAAGTTACTCAGATAGTTAACGGAGGTTTTAAAACCTATATGAAATCGATAGGAAAATTGGGAGGGCAGAATAAAATACAACGATTATCTAACGATCGTAAGTTAGCAGATGGTTTAATAAAGTTAGGAAGAATATAATACTTAAATAATAATTGTAATTTTACATTAAACTTGTTTATGGGAAAAGCAATTACTACAACTAGAGCGCAAGAATCTACCAATGCAATAGAGCGCTTATATATTACAATGCGTCATTTATTTAATCGTGGGTTTTATAAGCCAACGGGAGTTTCAGGAGAAACCCTAAAGCATGCTTTACTTTTGTTAAGGCCAGAAATTTATGGTTCAATTGCAGAGGAAAAAGCAGAGCTTAGCGGGTTAATCTATGTGCTTGAACGTTTGCCAGAAGGCATTGAGCAATGCAGCTATATTAACCTTACGTCAGATGAAGGCTATCGTAAATCTCATTTTAAGGCTATTGTACCCCCTAAGAGAAGAAGAAATTGCTACCGTATAGACGATGAGCAAATGAATATTGAAATTACACGTGGAAGATCCGATATATATGATATCCTTACCCATTTAACTTTTTTGTTTATTGAATCAGAAAAGATTTGCAAACGTGTTTTAATAGAAGATACCGATAAGACAATTAGGGATTGGGCTAAGTTAGAATCTGCAGTAAACAAAAAGAAACTTACGCAAGCAGAAAGAGAAGTAGCTTTAATACATACAGCAAATATATTAGGTAGATCTTTTGAAGAGATTATAGGTGTATATAGCAAGTTTGCTACTATTACAGATCCAGATAGGTTTCTAAGAATAATTTATTGGTTAGGTAAGTTAGCAATAGAAGAAGAAGTTTCTGGAGATAAAAGAGTTATTACCTTTAGCGCTATATTACGAGAACGTTTAGGCCATCATATTCATGGAGACATATGGGCAAATACTATTAAAGAAACGCTCAGTAAGAATAATCTATTAAATAGGCCAATTCATATTATAAGTGCCAATATGCATAGCGTTATGAACTCTCTTTTTGCAAAAAATGCTTTAAAGAAAGAGTTTAATGAAACTACCGATTCTTTAGATATTTATGAAGGGTTGAGTTCTCCTGAAAATGAGAAATTAAGAAACAAGGTTAAGTCTGTAGCTGCCAAAAATGGAATGATTAGTATTTATGATAAGTCTGGAACAAATATAGATGTTCAGATTTTTGATATGGCTAAAATAGGAAAAGAAGCTTGCTGTTATAATCTATCAAATAAAACAAAAACAGAAGATATTCCGGTAATTTTTGTGATGGATTATGCTTTTGGTGAACAGGCCTATGAAACGATTGATGAATTATTAAAACCATATAAAAAAGAGAACCAAGAGCCCCAGTTTTTGAATATAGATTCTATTTCTATTATGGGTAAGGCAGGGATTTTAGAAGGAGGAAAAGGAGATTTAATGATTCCGACTTCTCATATCTTTGAAGGTTCTGCGGATAATTACCCTTTTGAAAATGAATTATGTGCAGAAGATTTTAAGGGACATGGTTTAGAGGTTTTTGAAGGATCAATGGTTTCTGTTCTTGGAACATCACTTCAAAATAAAGATATTCTTAAGTTTTTCCATGAATCAACTTGGAATGTAATAGGTTTAGAAATGGAAGGAGTACATTACCAAAAAGCAATACAATCTGCATCAAAAATACGGAAGAGTATAAAAGAAGATGTAAAAGTAAGGTATGCCTATTACGCATCAGATAATCCATTAGAAACAGGAAGTACTTTAGCTTCTGGGGGGCTAGGAACTACAGGAGTAAAACCAACTTATTTAATCACGGATAAAATTTTAAAACAGATATTTAATAATTAAAAGAAATGGCAGATAATTTACCAACAAATAATAATTCCTCAGATGAGATAGATTTAGGGCAGCTATTTCAGATAATCCGTAATGGGTTCCATAAGGTGTTTATTGGCTTTCTTAGAGTGTTCTTATATTTAAAAAAGAATATACTCATCCTTGCAATTCTTTCTGTGATAGGAGTTGGGATTGGTTATGGATTAAGTCAAATATCTGAAATCACAAAAAAAACGGAAGTAATTGTAAAACCTAATTTTGAAAGTAAAGACTATTTGTATGGTATAGTTTCTGAATTACAGTCAAAAATTAAAGGAAAGGATTATGATTTTTACAGCGGTTTGGAAATTAATTTGGAAGAATTAAAAGGGTTGAAAATTGAGATTCAACCAGTACAATCTAAATCGAATGTTGATTTAGAGCAGTCTTTAAAATATTTAGACTACTTAGGAAACCTGAAAGATGATAATTCTATTAAAGAAGTTATAAAGAATGAAGTATTGGCTAGCAGTTATGTAAATCATAAAATCTCTTTCTATTATAAAAACGCTGAATTGGGTCAAGATGCTGCTAAAAAAATTATGCTTTTTATTAATGATAATAACTATTTTAAGGAGTTAAAGGAAATTTATTTATTCAATTCTGAATCCAGAATAAAAGAAAACGAAGAGTTAATTAAACAAATAGATGTATTAATTACAAATTACTCTAAGGCACTTGGAAATAAATCTAGTGCTAATGAAAAGGGAGAAGGCATGGTTCTTTTAGGAGGAGAAGAAGGACTTAATATTCCCCAACTATTCAATTTAAAAAATAATTTGATAGAAAGTTCGGCTGCAAATAAATTATTAAAAAGAGAGCATAAAGAAACTATTAAAATTTTAAGTTTTGGAGGCCCTCAACAAATAAAAAAAGAGTTTTTAAAAGATGGACTTACTTTGATACCAACCGTTTTAGTAATACTGTTTTTTATGTGGTCTTTGTTAAAATTTTTAAATAAAAGAACAAAGGAATTATTATAAATGAATACAAGAGCAAACCAAAGAATATTAATTACAGGAGGAGCAGGTTTTATAGGCTCCCACGTTGTTAGAAGGTTTGTGCTTAAATACCCAAACTATAAGGTTTATAATTTAGATGCACTTACCTATGCGGGGAATTTGGAAAACTTAAAGGATATAGAAAAGGAACCCAATTATACTTTTATAAAAGGAGATATAGTGGATACTTCTTTTGTTTTTGAAATTTTTGAAAAATACCAATTCGATTCCGTAATTCATTTAGCGGCAGAGTCTCATGTAGATCGTTCAATAGAAGATCCATTAGCTTTTGTGAAAACTAATGTTATAGGTACTTTAAATTTACTACAGGCTGCCAAGAAATTATGGGGCAATACCGTAAATAATAGATTTTATCATATAAGCACAGATGAGGTTTATGGAAGTTTAATAGAAAATAAAAGTTTGTTTACTGAAGAGACAGCGTATGACCCTAGTTCTCCGTATGCTGCATCAAAAGCGAGTTCGGATCATTTTGTGAGGTCTTATGGAAAAACTTATGACTTTCCATACGTAATAACCAATTGTTCTAATAATTATGGTCCAAATCATTTTCCAGAAAAATTAATTCCCTTATTTATCAATAACATTATTAATAAGGAAACTTTACCAGTTTATGGGGACGGGAACTATACAAGAGATTGGTTGTTTGTAGAAGATCATGCCATTGCTATAGACTTAGTTTTTCACAAGGGAAAAAATCATGAAACCTATAATATTGGTGGTTTTAATGAATGGAAAAATATAGATTTGATAAAAACGCTTTGCAGATTAATGGATCAAAAGCTTTATAGGGAAGATGGGGAAAGTGAAAGATTAATAACTTACGTTAAAGATAGACCAGGGCATGATTTACGGTACGCTATTGATGCAAATAAAATTAATAAGGAACTAGGATGGAAACCTAGTGTTACTTTTGAGGAAGGGCTGTCTAAAACCGTTGATTGGTATTTAGATAATAAGGACTGGCTAGATAATGTTACATCTGGTTCTTATAAGGAATATTATCAAAAACAATACCTTTAAACGTATAAAATGAAGGGGATTATATTAGCAGGCGGATCAGGAACACGATTATATCCGTTGACATTATCGATAAGTAAGCAATTAATGCCTATTTATAATAAGCCTATGATTTATTATCCTCTTGCAACACTTATGTCTGCAGGGATAAGAGAAATTTTGTTTATTACAACACCTAAAGACGTTTCTTTGTTTAAGAATTTATTGGGGGATGGTTCTCAATTAGGATGTAATTTTAAATATATATCACAAGAAAACCCTAACGGATTGGCAGAGGCTTTTGTTCTAGGAGAAGATTTTATTGGTAATGATAAAGTGGCATTAATTTTAGGGGATAATATATTTTATGGCTCAGGATTAGCAAAACTTCTTCAAAAAAATAGCAACCCAGATGGAGGTATAATTTATGCGTATCATGTACAAGATCCTGAGAGATATGGAGTAGTGGAGTTTAATTCTCATGGGAAAGCTATTTCTATAGAGGAAAAGCCTAAACAGCCAAAATCTAATTACGCAGTACCAGGAGTTTATTTTTATGATAATGAAGTGGTAAGTATAGCTAAGCAGATAACGCCTAGTAGCAGAGGAGAGTTAGAAATTACGGATATTAATCGAGTGTATTTAGAAAAAGGAAAATTAAGCGTTAGTATTTTAGATAGTGGAACCGCTTGGTTAGATACCGGAACATTCAGTTCTTTAATGAAAGCTTCCCAATTTGTACAAGTAATAGAGGAACGACAAGGCTTAAAAATAGGGGCTATTGAGGAGGTTGCGTATAATATGGGCTACATCAATAAAGAAGAATTACAGGAACTAGCAAAACCACTTCTTAAAAGTGGTTACGGTAAGTATTTGTTAGATTTAAAATAGGAATATTGAAAGTAATCAAGACAAATTTAAAGGGTTGTATTGTAATAGAGCCAGCTATTTTCAAAGATGAGAGAGGGCTTTTTTTTGAGGCATATCAAAAAGAAAAATTAGATAAGGCTATTGGTTATGAGGTAAATTTTATTCAAACCAATCAATCTATATCTAAAGAAGGAACTCTTAGAGGGCTCCACTTTCAAGAAGGTAAATACGCACAAGCAAAATTAGTTTCCGTTGTAAAAGGAAGGGTACTAGATGTTGTGGTAGACATAAGAAAAGACAGCCCTACCTATGGAGAGCACTTTAAAATAGAACTATCAGGAGATAATAAGAAAATACTTTTTATACCAAAAGGTATGGCTCATGGTTTTTTGGCCTTAGAAGAAACTATTTTTACGTATCAGTGCGATAATTACTATAATAAGGAGTCTGAAAGAGGCATTTTATATAGTGACCCAGACTTAAATATTATTTGGGATTTTCCAACTTCAAAAAGGATACTTTCATCAAAAGATAAAGAATTGCCTTTATTTTCAGAACTAGATTTATGAAATATATTTTAGTTACTGGAGCCAATGGACAATTGGGAAAATCGATACAAGAAGTGGCAAAAAATTATACCGAATTAAGGTTCGATTTTAAAAGTTCAAAGGAACTAGATATAACAAACATTGCTCAAGTTCACAGTATATTTTCCACCAATAAGTACGATTACTGTATTAATTGTGCCGCTTATACTAATGTGGAGCAAGCCGAGAAAAATCCAGAAATTGCTTTTAGAATAAACGAAGAGGCGGTTAAAAACTTGGCAAAAAATTGTTTAGAAGCTGAGGTGGTTTTAATTCATATCTCTACAGATTATGTTTTCGATGGGGAAAAGAAGACACCATATACTGTTAATGATATACCTAATCCTATAAATGAATATGGAAAATCTAAATTGGAGGGTGAAAAGTATATCCAAAAAACTCTAAACAAGTATTTTATTATTCGTACTTCTTGGTTGTATAGCAAAAAATATGGAAATAATTTTTACAAAACGATAGTAGAGAAGGCTAAAAGAGGAGAAATTTTGAGCGTAACAGATGAGCAAATAGGTTGTCCTACAAATGCTTTAAATTTGGCCTTATTTATTATGGAGAAAATAGTTAATGAGAATGTTAATTTTGGAATAAAGCATTTTACGGATGATATTCCTATGACTTGGTATGATTTTGCGAAGCTAATATTACAAGAAAATAGTATTGAAAATAATTCCATTCTTAAGAAAGAGAAGAATTATCGTACTTTTGCTATAAGGCCAAAAAATAGTGTTTTAGAATAATATAACATATATAAAAGAATGAATTTTAAAGAGAAATCACTTTTAATTACTGGAGGAACAGGATCTTTAGGTAAAGCATTAACAAAACATATTTTATCTAACCATTCTGAGATAAGAAGATTAATTATTTTTTCAAGAGATGAGCAGAAACAGTTTCAAATGGCTCAAGAATTTCCTCTTGATAAGTTTCCTCAAATGCGATTTTTTATTGGAGATGTTAGGGATAGGGGTCGTTTAGTTAGAGCTTTTAAAGATGTAGATTATGTTATTCATGCTGCAGCAATGAAGCATGTGCATTTGGCGGAATACAACCCAGAAGAGTGTATTAAAACTAATATTGGAGGGGCACAAAATGTAGTTGACGCTTGTTTTGAAACGAATGTAGAGAGTGTAGTAGCATTGTCTACGGATAAAGCATGTGCTCCTATAAATTTATATGGTGCTACTAAATTAACTTCAGATAAATTATTTGTAGCAGCAAATAACATAAAGGGGGATAACCCTATAAGGTTTTCTGTGGTAAGGTATGGTAATGTAATGGGGTCAAACGGCTCTGTTATTCCTTTTTTTATTAACAAGAAAAAAGAAGGAGTATTACCAATAACGGAACCCAATATGACTCGTTTTAATATATCTTTGCAAGGTGGAGTAGATATGGTTATGCATGCATTAAACAATGCTTGGGGCGGGGAAATTTATGTTCCTAAAATTCCATCATACAAAATTATGGATGTAGCAGAAGCAATAGGACCAGAGTGTTCTAAGCCAATAGTTGGTATACGACCAGGAGAAAAAATTCATGAAGAAATGATTACCCCATCAGATTCATTTTACACGTACGATTTAGGTAAATACTTTACTATTTTACCCGCAACCCATAATTGGTCTTTAGAAGAGTTTATAAATGAATTCAAAGCAAAACCTGTGGAACCAAACTTTAGCTATAACTCTGGAGAAAATGAGGAGTGGGAAACAGTGGAAACTTTAAGAAACCTTATTATGGAACATGTAGATCCTAATTTTAGTATATAATGCAAGCAATCCCTTACGGAAGACAGTCTATAGATCAAGAAGATATTAATGCTGTAATAAATACATTAACAGCAGATTATTTAACTCAAGGACCAAAAGTTCAAGAGTTCGAAAATCAATTTGCAGAATATGTTGGTAGTAAATATGCGGTAGCAGTCAGTAATGCTACCGCGGGTTTACATATTGCTGTTTTAGCTTTGGGCTTAAAACCAGGTGAACGAGTGATTACGACACCAATAACTTTTGCTGCTTCAGCAAATTGCGTACGATATGCTGGCGGTGAGGTGTGGTTTGCAGATATAGACTCAGATTCTTACCTACTATCTTTGAAGAGCACCGAAAAATTAATAGAGAGTAAGCCTAAAGGTTTTTTTAAAGGTATAATACCAGTAGATTTTGCGGGGCTTCCAGTAAATTTAGAAGCATTTAGAGAGCTAGCAAACAAGCATGATTTATGGATAATTGAAGATGCCTGTCATGCTCCAGGGGGTTCTTTTAAAGATTCAAAAGGCACTAAACAAATGTGCGGAAATGGTAATTTTTCAGAAATGAGTATATTTTCTTTCCATCCTGTAAAACATATTGCTTGTGGTGAAGGAGGAATGGTGACAACTAATAATGAAGAGTTATATAAGAAATTACTCTCGTTACGATCTCATGGAATTACAAAGGAGAACATGTCTGAAAATCATGGAGGGTGGTTTTATGAAATGCAAGAATTGGGGTTTAATTACAGGCTAACAGATATTCAATCTGCATTAGGAATTACACAATTGGCAAAAAATAATGCTGGAGTGAAGAGGAGGAATGAAATAGCAAAAAGTTATAAGGAAGCTTTTGAGGGTAAAATAAAGTATCAATCGTTACCTTCTAATTCTTATAATGCACATCACTTATTTGTAATTGAAGTAGAAGATAGAAAAGGGCTTTATGATTATTTAAAGGAACATAAAATTTTCGCACAAATACATTATATACCAGTACATAAATTACCATATTATGAAGATATTGGCTATAAGGGAGTAAATCTTATTAATGCAGAAACATATTATTCCAAATGTATAAGTTTACCAATGTATCCTACCCTGACAGATAAAGAACAAATTTTTATAATTAAAAAAGTACTATCTTTTGTAAATGAGTAATTTAGCAATAATTCCGGCTCGAGGAGGAAGTAAAAGAATTCCTAGAAAAAACATAAAAAAGCTATTTGGGAAGCCAATAATTGCGTATGTAATAGAAGCAGTAAGAGATAGTTGTCTTTTTGACGAAATTATGGTTTCTACAGATGATATAGAAATAGCAAATATTGCAAAAGACTATAATGCTGAAGTTCCATTTTTAAGGAGTAAAAAAAATGCAAATGATTTTGCTACTTTAACTGATGTTATTTTAGAGGTGTTAGCTACGTATAAAAAAAAAGGAAAAGAGTTTGATAATGTTTGTTGTGTTTTGAGTACTGCAGCGCTTATTAGTTCAGAATTAATTACAGTAGCTTATCAAAAAATTTTAAATGCAGAGTATATATCTGTAGTTCCAGTAATAAAATTTGCATACCCTATTCAAAGAGCCTTAAAGAATAAGGATGGGTTATTAGAAATGAAAGAAAAAGAGCACCTAAACACACGTTCACAAGATTTAGAATCTTATTTTCATGATTCTGGACAATTTTATTGGTTAAAAACAGATAGATTTTTAGATGAAAAAAAGATTTTTACATCTAAAACTGGATATATTGAACTAAAAGAATATGAAGCCCAAGATGTTGACACTATGGAAGATTGGGCAATGTTAGAAATAAAGTATAATTATAATAAACAATAATGGAAGTAGAAGTAAGATATTGTAAAAAATGTTTGTTTCCTGAAACAAAACCAGATTTGCATTTTAATGAAGAAGGTATATGCTCTGCTTGCATAGCATCAGAATCTAAAGACAAAGGTATAAACTGGAAACAAAGAGAGAAAGATTTTTATACTATTATTAATAAGTTTAAGCATAAAGAGGATGAAATTGGTTATGATTGCCTAATACCTGTTAGTGGGGGAAAAGATTCTACATATCAAGCTTATTTTATGAAAGAAATTTGTGGTATGAATCCATTATGTGTTTGTTTTGAAACTACTAGAGTAACAGAATTAGGACAACGAAATTTAGATAATATATCTAAAATGGGAATAGATGTAATTCATTTTAAAAAGAACTATAACGCTTACCGCTCTATGGTAAAAGAAGGTTTTATAAGAGTAGGAGATGAAATGTGGCCAAACCATATTGGTATTTTTACAATCCCCATTAATATTGCTACAAAATTTAAAATACCACTAATTATTTGGGGAGAAAACCCACAACAAGAATATGGTGGGCCATTAGAGAGTATAGAGAAAAATAAACTTACAAGAAGATGGTTAGAAGAATTCGGTGGACTTTTAGGAAATAGAATACAGGATATGATAGGGGTTGATGGATTAACAGCTAAAGATTTAACCCCGTATTTTTATCCAACTGATAAAGAATTAGAAGATACAGGCGTTACTAGTTTATTTTTGGGTCATTATTTCTTTTGGGATGCAAGAAAACATTTAGATATAGTAAAACAGCATGGTTTTGAAGTAAAAGAAGATGGCCCAGTGGAAGGAACATATACTAATTACGAAAATTTAGATGAAGAAATGCATGGGTTACACGATTATTTAAAATTTGTAAAATATGGATTTGGAAGAGCAACTGATCATGCCTGTATAGATATAAGAAATAAACGTCTAACACGAAAAGAAGGACTAGAGTTAGTTAAGAAATATGATGGTAAATACCCATATCATTCAATAAATGCATTTGTGGACTATTCAGGAATGACTAAAGAGCAAATAGATGAAATATTAGACTCTTATACCAACCCAGTACTTTTTAAAATGAATGAGGAAGGGCAATTTTTAAAAGACGAAGAAGGTAATTTAGTAAGAAGCTTTGAAATTATTTAATGACTATTGCAATTATTAAATACGGTATGGGGAATGTAGCTTCAGTTCAAAAAGCTATAAAAAAGATGGGTTACCATAGTATTATTACCGATAATGCATATGAAATTGAAAAGGCAGATGTTATTATCCTTCCAGGTGTAGGCTCATTTAAAAAAGGTATGGAAAACCTTATAGAAGGTGGGTTTGTAGAATTGCTATCGAAGGAGGTATTATTAAATAAAAAGCCTTTTATTGGTATTTGTTTAGGAATGCAGTTAATTGCAACTTATGGGAATGAACCAGAAAGAGTTAAAGGTTTAGATTGGATAAAAGGAGAAGTAATAAAGATAAAATCAGATAATTTAAGAGTGCCTCATCTAGGTTGGAATACGATTACTGTAAAAAATAATAATAAAAAATACAAGGAGTTTAATAAAGAAGATTATTACTTTATCCATAGTTATCATTTTTTAACAGAAAACCCTAATGATATTTTAATGACTGTAGACTACGGTGATTCATTAGTAGCAGCTGTTCAAAAAGAGAATATTCATGCAATGCAATTTCATCCAGAAAAAAGTCAGGAAGCAGGAATTCAATTAATAAAAAAAATTTTAGATAGCTATGCTTAAATCTAGAATAATACCAATTATGACCTTTAATGGTTTTGGCCTTGTTAAAACAAAAGGTTTTGCTAAGAATCCAAGAATGGTTGGTAATGCGGTTCAAGCCGCTAAAGTATATAATAATAGAAATGTTGATGAATTAGTTTTTTTAGATATATATGCATCTGATAAGAACCGAAAAATGAATTTACAACTAGCACGTTTAATAATTAATGAATGTTTTATGCCGGTTGCTTTAGGAGGAGGAATTAAAACTATTGAAGATATACATGATTTATTAGCTATAGGAGCAGATAAAGTAGTTCTAAAAACAAAAATAATTGATAATCCAGAGTTCATAAAGGAAGCGGCAGAAGTATTTGGAAACCAATGTATAACTATAGCTATAGATGCTGAGAAAAGAGATGATGGAAACTATTATTTATATAATAGAATTGATAAAAAAATAGAACTTTATAGTTTTTTAGAAAAAATTAAATCATATCCTTTTGGAGAAATTATTTTAACATCTGTTAATAATGATGGTATGATGAATGGTTTTGATATTCCTTTAGTTAAAGAAGTAGAAGAAATAATTAAGGTTCCCATAGTTGTTTCAGGCGGAGGAGGGGAATTAGAACACTTTAAAGAGTTGTTTTCAACAACAAGTATTGAAGCTGTAGGGGCAGCAAGTATATTTCACTTTACAAGATATACCCCTAGAGATTTAAAGCTCGCAATTGCATCAGTAGGAAGGCCTGTTAGAATTGTAGAAAAGCAATATATTCCAGAAAATTAATTTTATGGAGAAGCGAAAAGTACTGTTTAGAGGAGATGGTAATTCTGAAACAGGCTTAGGACATTTATATCGTTTATTTGCGTTAGTAGAAATTTATAAAACTAGATATGATTTTGTTTTTCTAACCAAGAAATCTTCTACATTAAGTATTTTTCCTGAAAATTATAACGTAGAATTAATTCCGAATAGCATTTCTATAATAGAAGAGCCAGAGTGGCTCTCTATTAATTATTCACCTTCAGAATATTTTGTAATAGCAGATGGTTATCAATTTAAACCAGAATATCAAAAAGAAATAAAGAACTTAGACTATTATTTAATTTACATAGATGATTTATTTTATAAAAATATACCCGCAGATATAATAGTAAATCACTCTCCTAATGTTTATCCAGATGATTATAAAAATAAAATGGCAACAAAATTTGCCTTCGGGACAAATTATGCTATTCTAAGACCGTCTTTTTTAGGTTTAGCTAAGGAACAAAGAGAAATAAGCACGATACATACTGCTTTTGTTTGTTTTGGGGGCGCAGATATGCTAGATTTAAGCTTAAAAGCAGTGCGAGCATTATTAAGGGTAAATAATATTACTGAAATACATGTTGTGCTTGGTGGTGCTTATGTACATAAGACTATTTTTAGTCTTGAGAAACTAAATAAGAAGTTACAATTATATAGAAATTTAGGAGGCGTAGAGTTAGCTGAATTAATGCAGAAATGCGAATTTGCAATTGCACCTTCTAGCACTATATTATATGAGCTATGCGCTGTGAAAATGCCTATTTTATCAGGTTATTTCGTGGAAAATCAAAAGAACATTTACAATGCTTTGAGTCAAATAGGAGCGATTGCAAAAGGAGGAAATTTTAAAAACTATACAGAAGAAGATTTTTATAAGAAAATTGTAGAAATTATAAAGGCGGGAAATTATAAAGCTTTTATAAGTATACAAAAAAATCTTATTGATGGAAATAGTCATAATAGATTTTTAAGTTTATTAGAAAATGTAGATATTACTTTTGAAAAAGCATCTGAAAAACATATGATGCAAGTCTATGAATGGTCTAATGATTCAAGAGTAAGAGAGAATTCTTATAATACCGAGGAGATTACTTTAAATGACCATAAAAGGTGGTATTTAAAAAAAATAAATAGTAAAACAAG
>NZ_JADGES010000134.1 GCF_016744255.1 Maribacter sp. | reverse complement strand
GTACTATCAACGGCATTAATGGAGCGTGTTTTAGCGTTAGAAGAGAAGTTCAATAGACCCATACTACTATCGTTTCATAACGAAAAAATGTACTTGGCCGTTGAAAATACGCATGGCTTGTTTTCGTTTCCCTCAGGAAAGTTAGATGATATAGCCATAGTAGAAGAATTGGCAAACGATATTGAAACCGCTTTGCATATTTCGGCAAGTTTGAAATTGGGATAGTATTAACGCAACAAGGCCAAATAAACAAATTTGAACTATGAAATGGGTCATAATAATGTTGATTGGCGAATTATATCTGACCTTAAAGAAATAAATATTAACAGATGAAAATTACTTTTTTATTGCTCAGTTTATTAATTATTTCTTGCTCGACAAAAGAGAAGAAACAGGAAAGCAATGAAAAAATAGAAGCTGTATCTGAAAAGGTATCTCTGAAAAGTGAGAAAATCTACAGGTCGGAATTGTCCTTTGAAGAAACTCAAAAATCTTTGAGAAAACAATTGCTGAACGCAAAACCGAACGAAAATTTAAAGTTCAGCATGTTACAAGAGCTATACATCAGAGGACTTGTAAATCAAATAAATGATAAGATAAAGTTTGAACTGCCTTTCAATCTTCATGGGTTTGATTGCGGAGCACCAGACTGTTATTCAACTGATATAACTTTTGAAATTCCGGCTAAGGAACCTATTGAATTTCCTAAAACGGTTGATTTCAATTTAGTAGAACACGGATGCGGAATGGAGAAAGAAATAGCTAAAAATGGTATATTTAAACTTGTAGAGCTAGCACCTGAATATGTCAACTACTATTCTGAAAAGTATGGTAGTAATTTGGTTATCCTTGGCGAAAAAAGAAAACTCTATTATTTTCCGGATACCAAGCAAAACTCAATTAAAGCTAATTCAATTGATAAAATACTTGAAGCGTATGATGACGAAGACGAAAATGCAATAGTACCCTATCAATCGACTGTAATGACGACTAATGAATATGAAAATTTTATAGAAAAAGAATTTAATGATTCTGAAATATACTTTGCTTCTAAAAGAATCCATGAAAGTTTTAGCGGAAATGATGAAATAACCATTGCATATATAGCAAAGTTTCTAGAACGCGATAGTATTAAAGTTGTTATAACACATTCCATTGAAGAAGATACTGAAACCTTCTATTTAAAAGGAAAAGACAAACTAGATTTCTTTTACAGACCTGAGGTTTATTCTGGTGAAAAAACAAGACGAAAATCAGACTATTTTAATGTAAAAGAGAACTGCTATGAATTTAATATTGAAGGAATATCCCATAATTCAATTTACATAAAGAAATTATGTTATGTGAATGATGAAAAATATATGTCGCTTTCTGAAATATATCTATTAGATGGGGATTAACATTGAAAACATCGAAATGAAAAATATACTTAAAATCAAAAATAGGACAACGTTTTTGTTGCTACTAATACCTATTATTTCTTTTGCACAACTAGAAATACCTGAAGGGTACAGCCTTGTAACAGAAAGCCCTGCCAACGGAAAGAAAATAGAACAGGTATTTCTAGATTTTGATGCAGATGGTCTTGAAGATACAGCTGTATTGGTAGAAAACACCTCTGAATTTTCAGCTTATAAATTTATACTTTATGTAAGCAGCCATAAGAAATCCTATGAAGTAGATTTAGTCAATCTGCAGGAAATGAGTGTGTATCCCACCCAAATCAAAACAAAAAACAATGTTGTTGAGTTTGGTTATTTTGAAGAAGGCACAGGAGCGTTTGGACGGTTTATAAAGTTAAGGTTCCGGCCTAAAACTAATCAGGCTCAAGTTATTGGCTATGATGTAATATACAGGTCTTTGCCTACGGTACACATTGCTAAATCTTACAATTTGGTTACTGGTAAATACATTGTGAAAAAAACTATTTATGATGAAAATGGTAATGATAACGTTCAAGAATTCGCAGGTAAAAATGATGTTTTAAAAAATAAAGTCTTTATTGAAAATTGGAGCACAGCAATGATAGAGAATTTAGATAAAGTTGGGAGTAACTATGAATCGGATATTGAATTGCAAAACCACAAAAAAAAGATTCAGAGTTACAAATCAACGCTAGGCGAAGATATTTCTGAAATGAATTTTTATGTAAAAAAAATCTATAGAAAAGATAATTTAACTTTTGTCGATATTGATATTATACAGATTAAATATACCGACGAAGGAGGTGACAGAATTATACTAAATGAAAACCTCAAAATAAGAACCTATATGATTGATGATACTACAATTATTTATGGTCCCGATTGTGAAAGAATAACGTCTAAGAAACTTACTGAGATAGAAAAATCGGTTTTAGATGATACATCTATTATTGTAATTGGCAGTTCTAAAGACGGAGTTTTAGAAAGTATAAATTTTGGGTGCTATGGATAAAAACTACCGCTTACACGCCTTAATGCATTTAAAAAACTAATTATGTTAAAACTAATACGAGTAACATTTTATAGCATTTTAGTTATGTTTTTATTGGACATATTCGATGTTTTTCAAACTAAAATTGGGTTTATAAAGGCACTTACCTATTACGGAGTATTGATTTTGCCAATTCCATTACTACTAATGGAATTTAAAACGAACCTGAGTTTTAGCAAATCAATTTTAAGAAAGGGAATTCCGATGCTGGCGATTATAGGGTTACTATTTCTAAATCCTCTAAGAATAATTTTTAATACATCCGCTTGGAAAACCCAAACGGTAGCATTAGTTAATGGAAAGATGACAAATCATAAAGTTGAATTTCAAATGAAAGATATAGGGGCTTTTGGGTATGCTAAGCGCAAGGCTGAAGTAATCTATTTTTCGGAACATTTTTATATTGTTTGGGCTAAAAAATATGATGAAAGAAATTTTTCAGGGCATCAATGGAAAAGAGTAGACGAAGATATAAATGAAATGGGACTCAAATAAAAATAACAAATGAAACAACAAGGATTATTACTACTATTTTGTCTTACCATTACAAATTTTGTTTTTGGACAAACCGAAATTCATAAAGAAAAGTTTAGACAATTAGAACCAGACTTATGGTTAGGTATTTGGGATAAAGAGAGCTCAAGTCAGTCAATTAAAATTGACACATTAAGCTATGACGATATCCCAAAGTCAATTGATTTTAGAGGTACTGTGGTCGAAGCCTTAAAATGGTCGGATGTAAATGGGGAAAACATTTTAATACTTACTGTTACTGGTAATTTTAATTGGAAAGATTATGATAACGATTCTACGGATTATATGATTCAAGATAAATCCGAGTTATATGCTTATCTGTTTCAAAAAAACAATTTAAACAAATCATATAAGAGACAATGGCGAGTTTATGATTATACCGAATGTTTTGGTGTCGATTGGTTTACTGGGTTTACACCAAAGGCGACAACAATAACAGATTTAGACAATGATGGTATAACGGAAATTACCATGTCATACGTTTCCATTTGTCGTGGCGGCATGGACCCTGGAGCTATGAAAATAATAATGTATGAAGGGCGTACAAAATATGCATTAAGGGGTTCAACGATGCTTATGTGTGAGAGTAATAATGCTTATGGTGGTGAATTTACCGCAAGTGAAAATTTAAACGATAGTGGCTATTTTAAAAACTTTCTTATTAAACATTGGAACAGAAATAAATGTGAGGAAGGAAAATACTATTAAAGGTTAAAATAGAGCACCTATTGAATTTATCTGAAATTAAAGATTTTGATGATTATAAAGAATTTAATATGCACGATTATTAATTAATAAAAAATGAAGAACCTTTTCTTTACACTATTTTTTATAAGCACTTCTATTACTGTGTATTCCCAAAAATTTAGGGCAGGTCTTGTAATGCCTACGAAAGAATTTAAATTATGCTGTGTCTATATCCCTGATTCTGGTCTTGTAATTTATAACCAACCCAATGGAAACCCTCAAGGTGAAATTTGTTTAGGAAAACCCAATGGTAGCAACGAATTCTACACCGCTAGTATTAAAAAACAAAATTCAAAGCAAATTTTAGTGCAAGAAAACTTTGAAATGGTAGGCTATGAAGTAATGGCTTTAATCGTTATAGACTCAAAATCTGGATATGTTAAACTAAAAAACGGATACTGGATTAGCATCGAAGAATTAAAATCCAAGAATCTAAAACTAACCTCTTGGATGGATTATGCCATAGAGAAAAACACAGAATGGTATGCTAACAAACCAGGACTCAATTTAAGAACAGGGCCTTCAATTGCATATAATAAGATAGTCACACTAAAAGGAGACCTGTTCGGTATTAATTTAACAACTGAAAGAAAAGGAAAATGGTGCAAAGTAAATGTTACGCAGTACCGAAAACATCCGTGTTCTGGCGAAGATAATTTGATTATAAAAACATATTCTGGTTGGGTTAAGCTTATATCAGAAGAAGAAACACTTAATGTCTGGCATTATGGTAAAGGTTGCTAAAAAACGAAACATAACAATGCAATACGCAAATTAATAAACAGCAATGCTAATACTAATTTTAATTCTTCTTTTAATAATACTGATTATCTGTCTATATCAATTATTCAAATTAATCAAATGGACTATTAAAAAGAAAAAAAGAATGAAATGGGCTTCAGGTTTAGTTGGCGTGATTGCTCTAGCTGTTCTAGTTAATCACTTGTTTTTCAAAAAAATGGAATTCATACAATCTAAAGTGTATCCAGATTTATACCTCATAAAATATCCTATTAAGGATAAAGATTCATTGCATAAGATTATAGCGAAAATGGTATTTCACAAAGTAAGTAATCATTTTAAAACACCTTCAAAGAATACAACAGCAATAGTACCATATCGTATTCGTTTTTACGAATATTATAGTGGTACACCATTCTTTGTTCCTTTTGGAGAAGCAGGAACGACACATTTTATAGAAAACAAAGAAGACCCAGGAGGGTTTAGTAGTGAATACATTAGTGATTACAATAGATTCCACATCGCTGAATTCAATTTAAAATATTGTAGAAATGATTCTCTAAACTATATAGGAACTATAAATTATTATCAAAATTGGGATATCATTAAAACAGATATTATAATCAATCAATGTAATCCATCTAAGATAGAAGAATCAGTAGAAGCAGAATCAGTAAGTGATATCCATTAAAAACATGAAAAATAAAATCAATATTTTAGCACTCATTTTAAGCATAGGCCTTGTAGGTTGTAACTCTAAAGAGAAAAAGAAAGATATTCAACCTCATGACAAAGAGGTTAAAGAACTCATTGAAGCCCTTCAATCAAAAATTGATTCCCCAGAACAATTTTCTGAAATATGGAAAAATTTTCCCATAAAACAAGCACCAGTTGTTGACTCTACAAACTTTGCCAACATTAATGAAATTAGTGATTTTTATGAGAAAGATATAGAAGTATTACAGTTACATAAAATTTACCCAAACCTTGAAAAAGAAGGGCATAATTATAGGTTTCTGCCTTCGTATAGGTTAGAGTTATCAGATGATTTTTATAGTCTTGTTTTAAATGTTTTTAAAGGAGACCATGAGTTAGAATCTATACTTATTAATTACAATTTGGGAGAGAAATTGATAGCTCATAAAATAATTGCATATGACGAAATAGCAGAAGGTTGGTCAAGAAAACATGCAAAAGTAGAACAGCAATTTATTACTGTTATTGATGAATTTTACGATGATACAACACAAATTGATACCACTAAATTTCACATTAATAGGGATGGGTATATTAATGAAATTAAAACAGAGTTTGCCAGTAATATAAGACCTGATGAGGTTATTACGTTAAATAAAACGTATGCAGATACCATCACTTTTAGCTCTTATAGTGATGGTGGCGATTATAATCTGTTATTCGGAAATAAAAAAGGAATTGACCACTCGTTGATTTATAAGTGGGATTGGGAATTAAACCAAAACAAATACAACTTTAAGTCTGGAGATATGTTAGCAATAAAATGGAAAATGGATAGTATTTGGCTTGCAGGAGATGGAGAAACACTTGATTTTAAAGAAACAATTATTGATGCAGAGCGCATTCAATCTGGAAACAAAGCAGTTACTTTTTTATGGAGAGAGGGGCAATATGACGAAGAATCACAACAAAGTATTAATTCAATATTCATCAATGAACCGTTTGTTAATTCTATAACTAATCAAGAGAAAGCAGCCTTGGGCTTTGTCGCATCCTTTATTGGTAATGAGTGTTCGTGGGATGGAGACGTTAATGAAGAGAGAAGCAACTTAAAATGTAAAATCTTAACCGCATTAGATTTAGGCTATCAATGTTCTGATACCCATTATGGCTTTTTAAAACAATGGTTTTCAGAAGATGGTATTGCATTAAAAGAATTGGAAGTCTGCCATAAGATACTAGAAACAGCAACGGTACAATCTACTTTTGATGAAATTTTAATAGCCACGGACAAAGACAAGAAAACCATAGAAGTATCCTATAAAGCACATAGCATAAACCATAGAGAGTCTAAAGAATGGAGCTGGACAGAAACAGACTTCTTTGAATACACCTCGGAAAATGTAACATGGGTAGACGTGATAAAATCAAAACTTGTAGAAAAAACTTTAAATAATAACCCAGACAACTAGAAAAGAAAGTGCGATTTAACCCCTCACTATACTTATATAAAAACGTTGTATGCAATTTTAATACGAATAAAAATAGGAAGCCTATTTTCTTATTTTTAGCTTTATTTATGCTTAACTCTTGCGCAAACAAGTCAATGGAATGTGAAGATTTGTTACAGAGATATGACGAGAAAATTCAAAAATGGAATTCATAGCCTGCGAAAAAGGAGAAGGTCAAACTGTTCTTAAAGCTAAATACAAAGTATTAGGAATTTATTCTGAAGAAATAGAAAATATTCTAATAAAAAAGTATGGTATTGGAAAACTAAAATTTACGTATTTTTAGGTTGGTAAAAACGAAAAGAATTAAGTTCTTTAGTTACTTCTTGAGTGTTGGTGTCCATCTGGGGATTCATTTATGATTTCAACATTTAACTCATTGAAAATAAAGTACTTGGCAACCTGTAATTAAGTCTGTCATGAGTGCCTACTTTATCGGAACCTTTTGCCTGGGCCGTTCCTACTATTATTCTAAGAATGTATTTATTAGAGCGTATGGTACGCTAATGGTATTATTTTTTATTGGTTTTGTATATAATTTGCAACCCGTAAAATCTAGCATAATATACATTTTGAGTATTTTTAGCAGGAATTTTTTGTTATCTATTTTTTTTTCTAAAAGATACAATTTTTAAATACTGTTAAATACATCAGAGTATTATGAAAGAGTGCAAAATTTATGTTTGGATCAATATAGCTTTAGGAGTTACTCTTATGTTTAACAGTTAGACGTTATATGTTTATATTAAACGATTTTTAAGTTTTATCTAGTTAAGCTTAAATTACGATGATTATTTTTTTTAAAAAGAAGATAACTTAAGCAGTAGTAAAAAAAAAAAAAAACATAAGAGTAGAGCTTGTTATGTATTTATAGC
>NZ_JADGES010000180.1 GCF_016744255.1 Maribacter sp. | reverse complement strand
CTAAAAGGACCAAGACCTATATAATCTACTTCTTTAGTTATTAGTGTTTCACAGTCTTGTAATGTATTTGCTGTACCTCCTATAATTTGCCATGATTCTAAGTGTTTTCTAGCAACTGTAGGACAGGTATCTGTTTTTCCCAAATGAACACCGTCTGCTTTTACTTCTTTAGCTATTTTATAATAGTCGTTAATAATTAACCTAGTTTGATAGTGCCCTGTAATCTCCCGCGCTTTTGTTGCTATCTTTAAAATCTTTTTTTCGGATATTCCTTTTAAACGTAACTGGACCAATTCTGCACCAGAGGTACATGCTTTTTGGATATTATCTAAATGCTCTTGCGGACTTGCGCCTTGCGATATGTAATGTAGTTTAGGTATAATCATGTCTTAGTCTTTTGTTATTGAATATGAATGTTTTCCAAGTAAACTAACGTTCGAGTTCAAAAAGGATTCGGTATAATATTTTGCGTTTTTGGCTGCATCTTCTAATTCTATTTCTAAAGCTAAATTACTCGTTAAACTAGAAGATAAGACACAACCGCTTCCATGTTTTTCTGAAATTTTACCTGCTCTAGGTTCTATATTTACTTGTACTATTTTATTACAATACAACTCATCCCAACCTTTTTTGTCTTTTCTATGCCCACCTTTTAAGTAAATATTGGTTAGGCTACTGATATGAGTTATCGTTTCTTCTATACTTTTTTCTGGATAGAGGCTATTAATTTCATCATAATTAGGTGTAATAATATAGCATTTTTTCCATATTTTATCCAATGTCTTTTGGTTTTCTTGTGTATGAAAATCAAACCCAGCACTAGCCCTAAAAATGGGATCTATTACAATTTTCACATTCGTATTTAATGCATGTAATTTATCCAATATAGTCGATAATACCTCCCAACTTTCTACAATACCTATTTTTACAAATTCAATCGTAAAACGCTCAAACAAGGTTTCTATTTGATTAAGAATAAGGTTCTTTTCTGTCCATACACACTGTTTAAAATCGAGATCATTTTGAACTGTAATTGCCGTACAAACGGACAACCCATACAAACCGTGCGCTTCAAAAGTTTTAATATCCGAAGTAAGTCCAGCTCCAGAACTTGGATCTAACCCAGCGATTGATAAAATACAATTATCAATTTGCGATGAACAATTATCAATATGTGTTTGATTGTTACCTTTTATCACTACAAATTATTTCTTGATGAATTAATAATGGAGTATAAAATTTTTAATATCTCTTCTACTCTTAGAAAATATTTTTGAAACTCATCTTCTGTAATATAACCTGTATCTTTTAAGATACGTAACCAATATTTTGTTTCTCTAGCTTCTTTATATGCTATGGATAATTTTGAGATAAAATCTTTTTTAGAAATTCCTCCAATTGCCTCTTCGGTGTTAGCGCCAATAGAAGTTCCTGAGCGCAATACTTGCTTAGACAATACGTATTCCTTCTTCTCTAAAACTAATTTCTGAGAAAGTTTAACCATAGAAACAGCAAAATCATAGGTCTTATTTAATATTACATTTTCTTTCATAAATTGTTTTTCCTATTGCTAATTGCTCTTTGTTAATTGAAGTACGTTTTCATTTTTTTAAAAACTTCGATAGGTTCTTTACTATTCCAAATACCGCCTAAAACCCCTACTCCTTTATAGCCTAGGGTATTAAACTCTTCTAAATTATCGGTAGTTACACCTCCCATACCAATAATCAATTTATCTATGGCAGTTACGTTAAAACCTCTCCCTTTATAGTCTTTCTTAGATATGGAAGAAAAAACGGGGCTTAGTAAATGGTAATCGAATTCAAAATCGCAAGCCTCTAACTCTTCTGGTTCATGAAAAGAAGAGCTAATTGTTTTACCATACATACTAAGGTTTAAGAAGTACTGCCCTGGGTTATCTATATTATCT
>NZ_JADGES010000133.1 GCF_016744255.1 Maribacter sp. | reverse complement strand
GCTGAACAATGATATCATTGTTCAGCTTTAATTAATAAATTTAATCCTTTAATAACCTGTATCGATTATTTAGGACGAGACATTTACTACTTAATGTCTAGCTCTAGAGTCTTCAAATTTTGAATCTGCTAAACGCGATAAACGGAATTTTGGTTTGTTATACTTTCTGTTTAAGTCTACATTATCACTATCAAAAGTAAGCAAACCCTCGCTTTGAAGATTTTCTAAGCCCTTAAACGAACTAAATTTATTTCCTTGAAGTTGCACAAATTTTAGACTGGAAAGCTCTTGAATACTTTCTGGAACTACACCGTCAAAATTATTATAAGACAAAACTAATTCTCTTAAATTTTGTAACTCGCTTAAATCAATATTTATTTGGCCTTCAAATTTATTTCCAAACAACTCTAGACTTTCCAACGAAGTCATTTCCTCAATTGATTTTGGTAAATTACCTGTTAAATAATTACTAGATAAATTTAACAGCGTTAAACTAGACATTGCCCCAATTCCTGCAGGTATAGTACCCTCCAAGGAATTATTAAACAATGTTAATTCTTTTAAACTTCCAAGTTTAGAATAATCCTTAGGTAATTCCCCTTTAAATTGATTCATTTCTAATTTTAGTACTACTAATTGTGAGAAACTTGTTATTTCCGCCGGTAGTTCTCCTGTCAGCTTATTAAAAGCAAAATTTAGCTCTTTTAAATAAATTAAATTCTCTATTGATTTTGGTATATTACCTTGTAGATTATTTCTATGCAAATTAATTGACACCACATGGTTATCCTTAACGCTTAAACCATACCAGCTATCTATAGGCTTAGATAAATCCCATGCGCTTGTCCATTCTTTACCATTAGTAGAATTATACAAATCTAATAATGCAATTTTTTCTTTTTCGGATACCTGCGCCGTTGAAAGGCTTGTGAAAAAAAGAAGTAACACAATTTTAATGGGGAGTAAAATTTGTTTCATGGTATAATAATTAGTCTGTTATTTTAATATAAAATATAGTTTTTAAAGTTTACCATTCTCCTATTATTAGCTAAAATGGATATCCTTTTAAATTATATTAGTATAGAACTAACGTAATTAATAGTGTTTTCTGATAAGAAAGAGCATTTTTTTATTCATTACAACATTACAAACAAAAAAAGGGGTGCACCACACACCCCCACCATTAACCAAACTAACTAAAATATTATTTAATTTTCATCTTCTTCGTCATCCTCAAATTTTGTATCAGCCATTCTTGACTTACTAAAGTTAATATCTTTAAAATCTACCTTTTCTTCGCCCTTATCATAATCAAAAACTAAGAACTGTCTACTATCCATCATCTGTAAATTCTTAAAAGAATTAAAGGCATTGTTCTGAATTTGCAATACTTCTAAACTCGCTAGTTGACCAAATTCTTCTGGTATAGATCCATTTAATTGATTATTAGCCAAAACCAATTCTTTTAAATGGCTTAGGTTACCCATTTCATTAGGAATTGCACCAAATAAAGAATTTTCAAAAAGACCTAAGATTTCAAGCTCTGCTAAATCTCCTAAAGAGCTAGGTATTTCTCCTTTTAAATTATTACTAGATAAGTTTAACACTTTTAATCCTGCTATTTCGCCTATACTCTCAGGAATAGAACCCGTAATAAAATTATTGAACATTGTTAATTCTTGTAATTTATCTAAATTACCAATAGCATTAGGCAGTATTCCTTTAAGCCTATTCATTTCTAATTTCAAGGTCTTTAACTCTTGCAATTCTACAATCTCTTTAGGTAATTCACCCGTTATAGAATTAAAGGCTAGATTCAATTTTTTTAAATGTTTTAACTCCCCTATACTTGCCGGAAGTTTTCCCATTAAATTATTTCTAAATAAATTAATCTCAACTACATGATTGTCTTCTACCGTAACACCAAACCAATTAGAAACAGAGGTTTTTAAATCCCATTTTTTAATCCAGTGCGATCCATTAGTACTACTATATAGATCTAAAAGAGCTTTCTTTTCCTTTTTAGATACTTTTGCAGTAACTACATTGGAAATTAAAAACACCACCAATAATATATAAACAGCTTTTTTCATATATAAGTTTTTTGCTTTTATAAAGCTAAAGAATAATTCAATAGCACAAACTAAGAATTATCTTACAAATTTGAACTATTAACGCAACAAAACCAAAAGTATTCGGTAAACTGCTCTATTTTGTTGCGTAAGACTTATTTTTTGTGGTGTAGGAATTTTATTAC
This sequence comes from Maribacter sp., assembly GCF_016744255.1. GTDB lineage: Bacteria > Bacteroidota > Bacteroidia > Flavobacteriales > Flavobacteriaceae > Maribacter_B. The sequence continues at coordinate 5,573 of NZ_JADGES010000133.1, read as the reverse complement.
TTGTTATTTTAATGAATTTTAGGATACCTCCTCTAATTCAATGGTTATAGCTTCCCATTTCCCCATTAACTCTTCTAGGGTTTTCTTTTTTGCTTCGTAAGAATCGAAGAAATTAGGTTTAGCTATAGTTTCATCATAATTCATCAACAAATTGTGGTCAATTTGTCCAATCTCTTTTTCTAAATTAGCTATTTTACTCTCTACTGAACTTAACCTGTTTTTTAATGATTTTACTTTTTTCTGATTTTGAAAATCGTTTGTATTCTTAGTTATAGATTCTTTTTTCTTAGGGTTTTTTTCTTTTTTTTCAATATTCCTAAAATTCTCCTCTTTACGTTGCTCCAAATAATAATCTACATCTCCAAGATATTCTCTAATGCGTTTGTCCTTAAACTCATAAACACTATCTGTTAATCCTTGTAAAAAATCTCTATCGTGAGAAACCAAAATCAGGGTTCCTTCAAAATTTTGTAAAGCTTGTTTTAACACATTTTTAGATTTAATATCTAGGTGATTGGTAGGTTCATCCATTACCAATACATTAAAAGGTTGTAATAGCATTTTAGCTAAGGCTAACCTATTACGCTCTCCTCCAGAAAGTACTTTTACATACTTCTCCACATCATCCCCTTTAAAAAGAAAAGACCCAAGTATATCTCTTACTTTACTCCTATTCTTTTCGTTTGCAGAATCTATCATCGTATCTAAAATGGTTTTATTACCATCTAAATACTCTGCTTGGTTTTGCGCAAAATACCCTATTTGAACATTATGCCCCAGTTTTAAATGTCCGTCATACGCTATATCGCCAACCATTATTTTAGCCAAAGTAGATTTACCTTGACCATTTTGACCCACAAAAGCAGTTTTGCTATTTCTTTCAACTAAAAGATCTATATTTTCTAATACTTGTTTGGAACCATAGCTTTTTGCCAAATTTTCTATTTCTACAACCACTTTTCCAGGAACAACAGATATTGGAAAGCGTAAACTCATTACACTGTTATCATCCTCATCTACCTCGATGCGATCCATTTTATCTAACTTCTTCATTAAGGACTGCGCCATAGAGGCTTTTGTAGATTTTGCCCTGAATTTCTCTATTAAACGTTCGGCCTGCTGTATTTCTTTATCTTGGTTTTTTTGAATACTTAATTGCTGGTCCCTAATCTCTTGTCTTAATACCAAATACTCGGAATACGGTTTACTATAATCATAAATTCTACCTAAAGAAATTTCAATAGTTCTGTTCGTTACATTATCTAAAAACATTTTATCGTGAGAAACAATAACAACGGCACCGGAATAGTTATTCAAAAATTGTTCTAACCAAATAATAGATTCTATATCTAAGTGGTTCGTTGGCTCATCTAGCAATAAAACATCATTACTTTGCAGCAAAAGTTTTGCTAACTCTATACGCATACGCCAACCACCAGAAAAAGTTTCTGTCTTTTTATCAAAATCTTCACGGTTAAAACCTAATCCTTGTAGTATTTTCTCTGTCTCGCCTTGGTAGTTGTACCCTCCTAATATTTCGTAATGGTGTGTAATATCACTTAAATCTATAATCAGCTGATTATACCCCTCGCTTTCATAATCTGTACGCTCTGCAAGCTGATGGTTTATTTCATCCATCTTAAGTTCTAATGCTTTAATTTCTTCAAAGGCTTGGTAAGACTCTTCTAACACCGTTCTACCTAGCACAAAATCAATGTCTTGCCGTAAAAATCCTATTTTAATATCCTTCTCTATTGCTATAGTACCTGAATCGATGGACATATCCTTGGACAATAACTTTAAAAGCGTGGACTTACCAGCTCCATTTTTACCCACTAAACCAACGCGATTACCCCCGTTTAATCTAAAAGATATTTCTTTAAATAAATATTCGCCTCCAAAAGAAACAGAAAGGTTATGGATATTAAGCATTTTGTAGTTGAATTATAAATTATTTAGAACACATTCTTGTACTTTTACAAAAACATTTTGCAAATGTTAAAAAAAGGAAACAAACTCTACAGTATTTTAACAGGAACTTGTCCTAAATGTCATGAAGAAAGCATGTATTTAGACAAAAACCCCTATCATTTGGGTAATATCTTAAAAATGCACGAACGTTGTTCGCATTGTAATACCAAATATAAAATTGAACCTTCTTTTTTTTATGGGGCAATGTACGTAAGTTATGGAGTTGGTATTGCTTTTGCAGTTGCTGCTTTTGTTATATGTAAGTTACTATTACAAACAACCTTACTTACTTCTTTTTTTGCAATCATGGGTACCTTAATTTTCTTTATGCCTGTAATTATGCGAATATCTAGAAACATCTGGATTAACTTCTTTATATCATACAATCCCGAGGAAAAAACAATTAAATAGAAGAATTATAGTGCTTTTTTGTAAACCTTAGAATATCTATTTCTGTTGGCAATGCGGTATCATTTTCTATATACTTAAATAATTGTGCTGATGCATACGGAGCTATCATTACTCCTCTAGAACCAAAACCATTTAGCACGTACATGTTTACAAACTCTGGATGCCTTCCTAACAACGGGCGTCTATCGGCAACAGTTGGTCTTATGCCTGCTTTATGATCTATTACTTTGTATTTACATTTTAAAAAGGTGTCTAATTTTTCTAATAGCTCTTCTTTAGCTTCTACTGTTGGCGTATTGGTTTTATCTTTCCATTTATACGTTGCTCCAACCCTATACCTATCGTTCCCCATTGGAATAGTGAAAACCGAAGATTTTATTACGTTTTCTTCTTTGAGTTCTGGAGCATTAATAGTCAGTAACTCCCCTTTTGTTCCGTTTAATGGTAGATAATTAAAATATGGATTGTTCTTTAATCCATAGCCTGTTGCAAAAATAATTCTCTTTGCTTCTATGGTTTTATAATTAATCCCTGCGGCAGTACATTTTAAATCATCAAAATTAAATACCTCTTTTTGTAGTAATTCATAACCGTCTAAATATTCCGCATACTTCTTTACCAAAGCATGTGTATCTATTCTTCCGGTATTTAACACCTCTCCAAAACCAAATGGAGCATCTACTGCAACATTCGTATTCTTTAATATCTTGGTAGATAAAAAGGGTTGTAATGCATTTTTGTCCGCAGCTTCAAACCAAAGATTTTGCTCTTCTATGGAAGCAAATTTTCGGTGTACTGAAACCTTGTAATCTAATTTAGTTTTTAGTTTTTTTTCTAATTCTATATAGAAAGGCTTTGCTAGTTCTAATTGTTCTTTGGCATTCCATGCTAAAGTAAACCTCTTAAGAATTACTGGATTATATAATCCTCCTGCTACTATAGATGATGTCTGAGAATCATCGCTTATAACTTTAAACGTTTTATTATTTTTTTGTAATTGTTCGCAAAAAGATATTCCTGCCAACCCTAAACCTACCACTAAATAATCTACCATAGTACAAAGGTATTACAAACTAAATAGTATGCCTTATATTAAGATATCAGAATTTTTAAAAAACAAAAAAATCCTCAGTTTTCACTGAGGATTTCATTATATTATTTTGAATTGGAATATTCTGTGGTTAATATGCCCACATGTCTTGCTCCCTGTCTCGGATAACCTCTTTTATACGTTTGGCTTCCAATAATTGAAACAATGCATTATCAGCTATATAATCGCTAACCTTACGGTCACCATGCACATTATCTTCTCTATAAATTACGGCATCAAACCTTCTTGCGTTTAGCAACATATCAAAAGATATTGGCTGTGCTGAATTACGTTGGTTAAAAACTTTTGCTTCATGCAAAATTTTTCTTGCACTTGGGTACCATACCCAGAAAAGCTCTACTTTAGCATCCCCTGGATCCATAGATTCATCATCTATAAAGTTAACATCTGGAGCTACTGGAGCAATACCTAACAAACGATATTTTAATTCTCCTTGTCTTTTATCAAAATACCAGATTCCTTTAATACGGTATTCTTCAATATCAGCAGCAGTTAAATCTCTTTTGTTAATATACTCTTCCGAGATTTGTTCACCAGCATTTAATTGCTCGTATCCATAATCGGTAGTATCTACTTTCTGTAATGTAGCTTCTAAATCACTGAATTTTCTTTTTTCTGTAAAATAAGAATCCACATATACATCATCTAGTTTTCCGCTTTTAATGTTTTTAATTAAAACATCATATAACGATCTTCTATCAGAACCTATATCAATAGTATCAATAGGATAGTATAACGGAAAGTTTACACGCTCATCTAAGTCAACTGTCTCCCATATAGTTTTAGACCAAAGAATATCTCTGTCTTCTACATAACCATACCTTAAAGGAGTGTCATTGTCCAAAGCCTTTTGCTCAGCTGTTCTTACCCCTATTTCTTGTGGCTTTTTAGCGTTTAAGATATTCGCTTGGGCCATCATTGACAAAGGTAATAAACTTACTGTGCCGATTAATAAAACTCTTTTCCAATTCATTTGTAAATATTTATTGTTTCTACTAGTTAAAATGTTGTGAGCCAACTTATGTTTAATGGGTATCATCTAGATAAGATGGCTCATTTCATTTTTATAGTTACTAATTATTGTTAGTTTGTAATCTCCACAACTACAGGAGATACTTTCTTTAATTTATAACCTTTGTTATTTGTGATGTAAGCTCTGATGTCAAAAATCTGAACTGCATCCCCTCTTTTAGCTCTCTTTAATGCTGATTTAGCTCTAGAGTCTAATCTACTACCGTTAACGTTAACTGTTGGTTGTCCTGGAACTTTAAATTTAAAGCCACTTACTTTAAGATTTAAATCGAAATCGAAATCTTCTAATAATGCCCCAACTGTAGATACTTCTAAGTTTTTTCTAGGCATTTTTGCACTACCAGATTCTCCTCTAATAGAACCAGAAGGTCTTGGAATATCTTTAATTCTAAATTCAGATTTAGAAGATACTCTTTGCCCATCAGGTAATGTACCAGAAGCAACAATAGTAACATTTCTACCTTTACCAGGATTCATGATATACTTACTACCAGAGCTCTTTCTAAGACCTGCTGCAGAAGCACTAACTTTATTGTTAGGAATACCAGGTATAGAGATAGACATTGGGTTAGGAACACCACGATAAACAACGTTCATCTTATCTGCTGCAATTAATGCTGCATTTGGCTTAGATATTGTAGCGAAAGCATTTTTTACTTCTACTGGAATTTCTTCTCCATCTTGTTTAAAGAAAATTTGACCAGCAACAGTATGATCGCCAGGAGTACCTGCACCAATCAATAACTTAACTCCACCTGCTTCTAATTTATAATCTTTACCTTCCGTCATTTTTCTACCATCAAGAGTTAATTCAGCTCTTACTGGAGTAGAAGAATTATCTGTCTTGCTAATGATAATTTTACCATCATACTTTTCTCCACTATAAAATGCTGATTTACTAGCATTTAATGAAGTAGCAAAGTTCTTAAGAGATACTTGGTCTGTTAAATTACCTGCTAGCATTGTTTTTAAAGCATCTTCTTCTGTTGCTTTAATGTCTGCTTGTAAAGCGGTTAACTTAGTTAAAGAAGCAATTAATGGAAAACCT
>NZ_JADGES010000022.1 GCF_016744255.1 Maribacter sp. | reverse complement strand
GGCAAAATACTTCTTTTTGGAACTAGCTTTGGTTTTACCTTTGCTCACGCCCTAACCTTTGCTATAAAAAAGAAATTAATCCCTCATTATTTATTAAATGTTGCCTCCCTGTCTATAGTATTATTAGTTTTTGTGACTTCGGATGTTTTTGCCCATGAATCGGGACTTTTGGCAGTAGTAGTTATGGGACTTGTTTTAGGGAATATTAATCTTCCTAACCTTAAAGAATTACTTTATTTTAAAGAGTCTTTGAGTATTTTACTCATCTCTATATTATTTATACTCTTAGCTGCGAATATTAACATTAGCGATTTAGAATTAATATATAACTGGAAAACAGTAGCACTTTTTACAGTAATTATATTCGTAATACGTCCTTTGGGGGTGTTTTTAAGTACACAAGGTTCTAATTTAAAACTAAATGAAAAATTATTTATCAGTTGGGTAGGTCCTCGTGGTATTGTAGCCGCGGGTATTGCCTCTTTATTTGGTTCTAAGCTTTTAGCTAAAGGAGAAGTAGGCGCTGAGTATATTACACCTTTGGTTTTTATGATTGTTTTAGGAACTGTTTTGCTAAACGCTACAACGGCTCGTTTTTTTGCAAAATTAATTGGAGTGTTTTTAAAAAAATCGGAAGGAATTTTAATTATTGGAGCCTCCGATGTTTCTAGATTAATTGCGAGTTATCTTCTTAAAAACCAGCGGCATGTTGTGCTTATAGATAATAACCAATCTAATATAGAAAAAGCCAAAGGAGCAGGATTAGAAGCACTAGTATCTAATATTTACTCGGATAGTTTAATGGATAATATTGAATTAAACGATATGGGGTATTTAATGGCTCTAACAGGTAATTCGGATATTAATAAGTACATTATTACAAAATTTCAAAAACAATTTGGTGAAAATGGTGCCTTTAGGTTGGTAACTGGAGACGAAATGAATAATCCAGAAAATAATCCTCATGAAGGTCTTTTTTCGCATACCGATGATTTTGTAAAATTAACAGAAACCGCAAGAAAATTTCCTACTATAAATGAGATAGAAATAACAAGCCCTGAACATTATACTAAACTAATAGAAATAACAAAGGCAGATGAGCATATAGTACCCATATTTATAAAAAATTTAGAAGGTAATATCGAAATTATTTCTTCTTACGGTAAAGAAAAAGGGATTGTTACAGAGGGTTTTAAGCTAGTTTATTTGGGAAAATCTTTTACATAATTTTCAATTTAATATATGCTATAATGTTAGTTTATGTCTGAAATTAGTGATTTCACAACATTTACTTATAAATTAAGGGCTTTTTAGAAATATAACTAGGAAGCACTCGTTATCTTTTTTCAAATCATTTAATAACCAATAACTAAATTTTATTATGAAAAAAGCTTTATTATTTATGACATTAGCCGCTACTATCAGTTTTACTAGCTGCTCTAAAGATGACGATGATAAAAAATGTAACTCTTGTGAAGTATTAGGAATTAAAATAGAGGGATGCGATAATGGAGACGGTACTGTTACCGTTAAAACTTTAGGACAGTCGACAACCTATACAGAAGAAGACTTAGATGGTGTTACTCCAGAAGCATTTGTTAAAAATATATGTGCTGGTACTTCGGGGTTTTAACGTATTCTTTACCATATTAAAAAAGCGACTTTATGTAAAGTCGCTTTTTTAGTTTTTAACCTATCATATTTTAAAAAGAGGCATAATTTTTACTTTAATAGAAATCAAGAAAAAGGCTGAGCTTTATTAATGGTTACCGTAATATCTTTTTCATTTATTTCGTAGTTAGCGCCAGCAACCAGTTGAAAAAAGTGAATAGAAGATTCTCTTTTAATTTTGTTTATTAGCATAGATTCATCAATTTCTCCACTTTCTTGTCTCCAAGTAAATATGGAACGCTCTTCTAGTTGAATAATATTGTGTGTAGCGGTAAACTGAGCAATATATAATGTCATAATATCGGGGGATAATTGGGGGAAGCAAAAATAGGAAGAAATACTAGTTTTTTTATACTCGTAAAGAAATATTATTAACAATGCTTTTATTCCTTGTATGTTAGGAGTAATTTCTTTGTTGGTATATCGACTAATCTGTATCCTAAATAAAGGAGTAAATATCATTCAGCTTTAATACCACCATAAATGCTTCTTGCGGTACTTCTACTTTACTTACTCTGTTCTTTTTATTTCTATAACAGCGTATGTTCACCGAATAGATTACTACACTAATTTTATAGAATAATCCTGAATCATACCTATTAATATAAGATTGTAAATATCTTATTTTGGTCATTTCAAAAGCTCAAACAAGCCTTATATAAGTTCACTTCGATATTATATACATCTAGAGTGTATATTTGAAAATTAAATAGGCTTCATTTTTAGAGGTGCTTTTAACCAATATTAAAGAAATTACATGTAGTGACCATCTATATGAGATTTAAGATAGCCCCTCTTATAAAATGAAAAAAACACTTCTTCTTTTGACTATTTTTGTGAGTTGTCACTTCTGTTTTCCCCAAAAAATAGCTGCGGTAGATAGCATGGTTATTAAGAAAGTAGACAGTTTAGCTCTACTTGGTAAACGTCTATGGAATACAGATTTAGATGCTTCTGAAGCCGTAGCTAAATACATGCTAGAGTTTTCAGAGAAGCATAATTATTTAAAGGGAAAAGGTCAAGCGTTTAACAATTTTGCAGTTGTGTATAACAATAGAGGATATGAAGGTAAATCTTTAGAATATTATAAAAAATCAATAGATGTCTTTAAAGAACTTAAGATGCATAGCATACTTAGTCGTATTAGATATAACATTGGTGTTGCATTTCTTGATACTAAACAGTATGAAGTTGCTCTAGAATATTTAGAAAAATCTGAGGACTATTCTAAAGAAGTAAACGATACTCTGAATTTGGCAATGGTTAATCTAGCGATAGGTTACGTATATCTTGGAATAAACAAAAGTTTAGTAGAAGTTCTGTCAAAGATGAAGAAAGCCGAAGTATATAGTAGGGCAGTCAAGGATACTATTAATATATGCGCCAGTCTTAATGGTCAATCTGAATCCTATTTACAAAAGGATAAAAATATAGATATAGTAATTAAGTCTTCTAAAGAGGCTACGCGGTTGATGAAGATTAGTAATTCAGAGAATCATTTCATATTAGGATATTCTTATTTAATGTTAAGTAAAGGCTATCGGAAAGAAAAAAAATTCGAAAAGGCACTTTTGTATAATGATAGTTCTTTAGTAGCATATAAAGCTCTTGAATACTCTGCAGGATTAAACCTTACCTACGAAACTAGAAAAAAAATATTAGTAAATATGGGTAACTATGAGGAGGCTTTTAAAATATTAGAGCTTTTAAGTGCAAGTAAAGACACTTCAAATAAAGAAGATAGAGAAAAAAAATTTAGTCGGATGAAAGTAGAATTAGAAACAGACCGTATTGCCGCAGACAAAGATGCTGCTGAAGCCAGAGCAGCACTTGCAGAAGCTACGGGTGTACAGAACAGAAACTATCTTATTAGTGCTATAACTATAGCTATTCTAATAGCTTTAAGTTCATTGTTTTATTTTAGAAAATTAAAAACGGCCAAACAGGCAGAACTTGTAGCGACTGAATTGATGCAGACGCAAAAAAGACTAGTACTAGAGAAAAAATATAAAGAGAGCGAGCTCAAAGCATTAAAATCACAAATGAATCCTCACTTTATTTTTAATACGCTTAATTCCATTCAAGAGTATATTGTAACCAATAAAAAAAATGAAGCTAGTGAATATTTAGGCAGATTTGCAGATTTAATCCGTAGGTATTTAAAACATAGTGAAACAGGTAGTATATCTATAGCAGATGAAGTAGAAAGCTTAGAGATATATTTAGATTTAGAAGGCTTACGCTTTGAAGATGATTTTAACTATCATATTACTTTAGCACAGGCATTGACCGATGTTACTCTACGCATACCTACAATGATGGTACAACCCTATGTAGAAAATGCTATACGACACGGACTTTTACATAAAAAAGGGAAGAGAAAATTAGTGGTGTCATTTACAAAGGGAAAGGAAGGTACTATTAATTGTATTGTTGAAGATAACGGTATCGGAAGAAAAAAAGGGGTTATGTTAAGTAAAAAACTGCGAAATAAGCATGAGTCTTTTGCAGAAAAAGCTACACAAGAACGCTTAAGTCTGTTTAATGACAGTGCAACAAAAAAGATTGGCGTTGAAACGATAGATTTGTACGAAGGCGAAAAACCAATAGGCACCAAAATTATTTTAAACATACCAATTATATCATAAATAATGAAGGCAATTATCATTGATGATGAACCAAAAGCTAGGAACCTACTAAAGGTTTTATTAGAAGAAAACTGTTTAGAAATTAAACAGATTTTTACGGCCAGTAATTTACTAGATGGAGTAGAGCTCATACAAAGAGAAATGCCCCAACTTGTTTTTTTAGATATAGAAATGCCAGAGCACTCCGGGCTAGAAATACTAGATTTTATAGATAAGGATAAAATTAACTTTGAAATTATATTTACCACTGCTTATGGAGAATATGCTCTTAAAGCATTTGAGTTAGCAGCAGTAGATTATCTTCTAAAGCCATTACGGGCAGCTCAATTAAAAAAAGCGGTGGAGAAATGCATTGCCTTAGTCGGAAAATCACAACTTAACCTTCGGCTTAAAGAATTAAAAGAGAGCCTTTCTTTAGATGAATTTAAGAAAATAGGACTGCCAGTAGCAGATGGTATTAAGTTTGTTGAACTTAAAAACATTATTGTTTTTGAGGCAGACGGTATGTACACAAGTATTACTACTATTGATAAAAGCAAAATACTAATAAGTAAGCCTATAAAATATTTTGCAGATTTACTTATAAATATTCCATGCTTCTACAAGCCACATCGCTCCTTTATGATCAACCTTAGGTTTATAAAACAATATGTAAAGAGTGATGGGGGTTACATTATTTTAGACAATGATAAAACAGTATCTATCAGTAAAGAAAAGCGAGAAGAGTTTTTAAAAATAGTAAGTAGTATTTAAGAGCCTTTACTGTCTTTAATATTGAGCCCAAAAACAATTTTTTAAAATTGCTTTTGGGCTTTTTACGTTAAGACTTTCTTTTCATAAGTTCAAAATACCCTTTCGTAAAGTAGCGCTACACAAGAGTTCTTTATTTTATCATTTTTACACTCAGAGAACCTACTTAATTTTTTTATGAACCCTAAATCAATATTCTGATGCTTATACACAAATAGATTTTATTCTTTTTAAAACTTCCTAATTAGATATTTGAGTACAGTACTTCTGCAAATAAGATGTACTCAGGTACTTGTAATAGTAAACAATCAATTTTTACAATAGACCATGAAACATTTTTTTAAAACCATTTCAATTTTAGTTCTAACACTGCTTTTTAGCTGCGGTAAAGATGACGATGCCCCAGTAAATACGGCTCCAGTTATTAAAGCACAAACTTTTAATTTCTCTGAAGATTTGGGCTCTAATAATATCATAGGCAGGATAGTGGCAACAGACCCAGAGGAGGATGCACTTACGTATAGTATTACAGCCCCCTCAGGATCAATAACTCCTGCTCTTTTTAAAATTTCTACAACAGGAGACCTAAGCTTATTGGAAGGAGTTTCTTTAGATTATGAAACCACTCCAACACATACGGTAATAGTACAAGTATCCGATGGAGATTTATCAGCAACAGCTACCATTACGGTTAATGTAATAGATGTAGACGAAAATGTAGCGCCAGTAATGGCAGCACAAACCTTTAGTGTGGCGGAAAACACCAACCATGGCATAGAAATTGCGGATATTATAGCTAGTGACGCCAACGGTAATACCTTAAGCTATAGCATTACACAGAATGCATTTGTAAGTTCTTCAAATTCAACACCTATCTTTGAGTTGTTGAACCAAAATTCTAGTAAACTTAGTATTGCTTCAGGACATGCTCTAGATTTTGAAACAAAGACATCTTATACTTTAACTATTGAAGTTAGTGATGGTCTTTTAACCGAAACTGCAGATATCATTATCAATGTAACCAATATAAACGAAGCACCAGTAATTGGCGATGGCTCTGTAATTAACGATGTAGCAGAAGATATTGCCGATACAGTAGTTATTGGTACTATTGATGCTACAGACCCAGAAGAGGATACCATTATCTATTCTCTTCCTTTAAACCCAGGAAATCTTTTTGAAATAAATGATGATGGAGAAATTAGCTTGGCTGCAGGAAAAACTTTAGACTATGAAACAGCTACCAGCCATACGCTTACTGTAAATGTTTCTGATGGCGATGCAGTATCTGCTGAGAGCATTACCATTAATGTTACCGATGTTGTAGAAAATGCCAGTAGCATAACGGTTACTACCTTTGCAGGTTCAACATTAGGCGATACTAACGGTATCGGTACAGCAGCAAAGTTTGGAAGCATAGCCAACATAATTGTGGGCCCTTCAGGGAACTTATATATTGCAGATGCTTCTAACAACACCATTAGAAAAATTAATGTTTCTACGGCAGCCGTTACTAAGTTTTCAGGAAGTGGTAATGACAACTCAAACGATGGTAGTGCAGCTGTTGCAAGTTATGACTATGTTTCAGGTTTTACATATAGTACTTATTTAGGTCGGTTTTTTGCCGCAGACACAGGAAATCATTTAATAAGACAAGTAACTACAGCTGGTCATGTAGGTTTTTGGGCCGGAACAGGCAGAGGCTATGTAGATGGCAATGGTGCTACTGCTATGTTTAATAATCCGACACAAACAGTAGCAGATGCCAGTGGTAATCTGTATGTGGTGGATAGGCTTAACCAAAATATTCGTAAAATCACCCCACAAAAACTAGTCAGTACTTTTGCAGGTAGTAATGATCCTATTCCCATGAATAGAGATGGCTCTGTAGATGGTACAGGTACAGCCGCTAAATTTGATACCCCATTTGGGATCGCTATAGACGGTTCTGGTAATTTATATGTAACCGATCAAGGAAACCACCGTATTCGTAAAATTACACCTAGTGGTGTGGTAAGTACACTAGCAGGAAGTAGCCCTGGTTTTGCAGATGGTACAGGTACAGCAGCTAAGTTTAGTAGCCCTAATGGTATTACTGTAGATGCTTCAGGTAATGTATATGTAAGTGATAGTGGAAATAAAAGAATTCGTAAAATAACCCCTAGTGGCGTAGTTACAACTGTTGCAGGAACAGGCACGCAACAAATTACGAATGGTGGTTTTGGTTCGGCTTCTTTTTACGCTACTAATGCAATCGCTATAGATGCTGATGGTAATTTATATGTTGGAGATACCGATGGAACCCAACGATTGGTTCGTAAAATAACTTTTAACAATATCCCATAGTAAAATCAGTCTTATAAAATTTTTCTATACCAAAACAAGTAAGGAGGGGCAACTACTGTTCCTCCTTATTATAAATAAAACCGCTTACATCTAAGTTACATGAAACATTATTTTAAAACACTAATCCTATTGTTAGTAATCGTCTTTATTGGCTGCTCTAAAGACGAGGATCCGCCAAAAAATTTGGCGCCAATAGTAAAAAGTCAAAGCTATAATGCTACAGAAGACTTAGATGCCAATACGCTAATTGGTAACGTAGTTGCAACAGACCCAGAAGGAGATACACTTACTTACAGTATTACTACAAATAATAATAATCTTTTTGAAGTTTCTACAACAGGGAACTTAAGCCTTGTTTCTGGTGCTTCTTTAGATTATGAAACAGCAACGAGCCATGTCATCACCGTTTGGGTGTCTGACGGAGATTTAACAGCATCAGCACCAATAACCATAAATGTAATTGATGTTGATGAAAATGATGCACCGCAAATCGTAGCGCAAACCTTTACAATAGCTGAAGATTTGGCAGCTAATGGTACTATTGGAGAAGTTGTAGCAACGGATCCTAATGACGACGCATTAACCTATAGCATAACCAATGAAGCCAATGCTAGTACTACCTTTATTATGGACGGTAATAGCATAAAACTAGAATCAGGACAATTATTAGATGCGGAAACAACTAGTAATTTTGATGTAACCGTTACGGTTACAGATGGTAGCTTTACGGCTTCAGCAAATATGCATATTATTGTAGAAGATGTAAATGATGAAGCTCCAGTAATCGTTTCCAGTGGGCCTTTTACAGTAGCAGAAGACATTGCAAGCAACACTATAGTTGGTTCTATTAGTGCAAGTGATGCAGATAGTAGTTTTACGTTTAGTCTTACAGATAATGCCAATGGTCTTTTTAGTATTGGGACAAATAATGGCGATATTTCTTTAACTGCAAACAACAGCTTAGACTTCGAAACTGCCACCCAATATACAGTAGAAGTTCAGGTAGCCGATGGAGTTTCTAATACCTTAGTAACTGTTACCATTAATGTTACCGATGTAAATGAAGGAACGCCAACTATTGGTACAGAATTTATTACTACGTGGGAAACCACAGTTGCTAATGCAACTATTACTATCCCAACAAACAATACATTTACTTACGACTATGCTGTAGATTGGGGAGATGGTAATACAAGTACAAGCCAAACAGGCGATGTCATTCATGGTTATGCAACTCCAGGCACGTATACGGTAAAGATTACAGGTACATTCCCTGCCATTTATTTTTACGACCGTGGGGATAAAGAGAAAATACAAACCATAGAACAATGGGGTGCTAATGCATGGGAATCTATGGAGTATTCCTTTTTTGGTTGTAATAACTTAACGAACAACGCTACAGATGTGCCCAATTTAGCTGCAGTTACTAGTATGGCAGGAACTTTTAGAACTGCGTCTTCTTTTGATGCCGATCTTAATGGTTGGGATGTAAGCAACGTTACCAATATGTTTTCATTATTTACTGGTGCTACTTCTTTTAACGGAGACCTTAGTAGTTGGGATGTAGGTAATGTTACCAATATGGGCTTCATGTTTAGTGGTGCTTCCACTTTTAATCAAAATATTGGGGCTTGGGATGTAAGTAAGGTTACCATTATGTCTCAGATGTTTTCTAATGCTACTGTTTTTAACCAGAATTTAAATAATTGGAATGTTGCTGCTGTTAGAAAACTGGATCGCATGTTTAATTATGCATCCGCCTTTAATGGAGATATTTCTTCTTGGGATGTTAGTGATGTAAGAGATATGAACCAAACCTTTAGTTTCGCTACCAATTTTAATGCAAACATTGGTAATTGGAATGTTAGTCGTGTAACCGATATGACCAATATGTTTTACCAAGCACCCGCATTTAACCAAGATATTGGTAGCTGGAATGTAGCTAAAGTAACCACTATGACAGGAATGTTTAATAGAGCTACCGCTTTTAATCAAAATATTGGTAGTTGGGATGTAAGTAGAGTAACTAATGTGAGCTACATGTTTTTTAATGCTACCAATTTTAGTCAAAACTTAGGGAATTGGGATGTTGGTAATGTAACTAGCTGTACTAATTTTGAAACTGGATCAGCCTTAACCTCTAATCAAATACCACAAACGGGAACTGGTACTTGTTTTCCTTCTTTTTAAATAAAATAAAAAATCATACCGATTGTACTATACGAGTGGTATATAATTCTATAAAAAAAATACAATAATGAAAAAAATAATGATAGCGGCTATATTGCTAATTTCTGCGATTACAACAGCCCAAAAAAGTTTGTTTGAAAATATTTCCACTACAGATCAATATACAGAATACAGAGCTGTTGTGGATACTGATAAGGATGGAGTCTATGAAATAGGAGACAGACAGTTTGTTGTAAAATTTGAACTTAAAACACTTTCTACTGGTGAAGGCTATAGCATTACAGCTATCGTAGATAAAGGGGATAAAAAAGGAAAAACAAGTACGATTGATGTAGTAGAAGGAAATTTTACCTGTAAAGGCTATCCTTATGAAAGTGTAATTAGATCTACATCTAATAAAGACGGTATTGTTGCCATAGGTGATTATGTTTTTTTTCTTAAAGGTGTTTCTGAAGAGGGTACTTCTTATACTAGTATAGATGATGTATATATTAAAGAAGGTGCTTCAGTGGAAAATAATGATGGAAAACAAAAAAAGGCAGAAAAGAAGAAGAAACTTTCTTTTAAAGACAAGCTTAAAAAATTGAAGTCTGGTGGTGTTGTTATAAAAGCTAATTATGGTTCAGAACATAAAGCTTTACAAAGTCAGAATCTAAGAAAATTAATTACTGATTATCTAGTAGCAATGAAGGCAAAACAAGATGCTAGAACTGCAAAAGAAAAGCAATCGGATAAAAATATTTTAAAATCTAGAGACGCAATCGTATTAAAAGCAAAAGAAGCTAAAGCGGCAGAAAAAGCAAAAAGAGATGCGGAATGGGCAGATGCTAAAAGATATAACGATTCTGTTAAAGCTACTCCAGAATGGCAAGATCTTCAAAGAAGAAAAGAACAAAACGAAAGAAATTACCAAGGAGCTAAGTCAAAAAACACGGTAACACTTCGTAATAATAGTGGTCGTGCTATTTATGTTGGAACTAGTGGTAGCCGTAATCCAGGAACAAAAATAAATGCTGGTAGTACAGCATCATGGAGTTGTAGTCAGGATGCTTATATACAAATAATAACTAAATCTGGTGGGAGTAATGCCTATAGCTCTACAAGCCAAAAAGTGTATAGTAAGAATTCAGGTTGTGGAAAAACGATAAATGTAAATTAAGAAAAGGTATCTAACGTTTCGTGTTTATTTGACATTCTACTCCTTAAATTCTTTTAAATAGAAAATCACATAGAGTACCTATATAAAACGCTTAATGGAAACATTAAGCGTTTTATTTCTATTTTTTTTAAATGTCAGTCATGTTTATAAAAAGGTTTTTTAGAAAGAACCGAGTCCAAAGAAAAGAGCCAATTTTAAGAATTGTATTCGATGCCAAAAAAGAGTTTAATGAAAAAGGCAAAATCATTTACTTAAGAGGTATAACAAACAAAAATAAAAACTAATGAATACCATAAAAAAAATTGTTTTAGGCATATTCTTATCTTGTATAGGAGTCTTTTATGGGCAGGAAACTGCTACAAAAAATATAGATGGTACTTACCAAATGTTATTTGCAGATCGCCAATCTAAAACAAAAGTAATGCAGTATGCAGAAGCCAATGGCACCAAAATGTTGTTAGTAGCCGCCTGTTTCAAATGTATGCCAGCAATTTATAAGTATGAAGCAGAAGAGAGCACCCGCATAGGCAAACCGGTGTTTTTTAATCCAATAGGTTTATATGTGATTACTTATGATTCAGAAAGTTTTGTGATTATGAAATTATCTACCAAAGAAGGTGAGAACTTCTCTTACCTCAATTTTTATAGTAAAAACGCCTCAAAACTAATAGGCATGACCAAAGCCAAAATGGAAACATATATTTTAAGGCATTAGAATAATTGCCAAATTAGGATAGCTATTTTATAAAACCCCAATAGAAAATTTAATTTTCTATTGGGGTTTATTATTTAATCATTGAGTTTCAATACTGCCATAAATGCTTCTTGAGGCACTTCTACATTACCTACTTGGCGCATCCGTTTTTTACCTTTCTTCTGTTTCTCTAAAAGTTTACGTTTACGAGAAATGTCTCCACCATAACATTTTGCAGTAACATCTTTACGCAGAGCTTTAGTGGTTTCCCTGGATATAATTTTGGCACCAATAGCAGCTTGTATAGGAATATCAAATTGTTGCCTTGGTATAAGTTCTTTTAGTTTTGCACAAATCTTCTTACCAATGTCTACTGCATTGTCAGCATGAAGTAAGGCAGAAAGAGCATCTACGGGCTGCGCATTTAGTAAAATATCGACACGCACTAATTTAGAAGGGCGCATTCCTATTGGTGTATAATCAAAAGAAGCATATCCTTTAGAAACTGTTTTTAATCTATCATAAAAATCAAAAACTATTTCTGCCAATGGCATATCAAAATTTAGCTCAACACGTTCTGTAGTTAAATAAGTTTGGTTCGTAATCTGTCCTCTTTTTTCAATACATAAAGACATTACATTCCCAACAAAATCGGCTTTTGTAATTATGGTAGCTTTTATATATGGTTCTTCCACACGTTCAATACTAGATGGATCTGGTAAATCTGTTGGATTATTTACAACTAAAGGCGTTTCTGGGTCTTTTCTTGTAAATGCATGGTAACTAACGTTAGGTACTGTAGTAATTACAGTCATGTTAAACTCCCGTTCTAAACGTTCTTGAATAATTTCCATATGTAACATTCCAAGGAATCCACATCTAAATCCAAAACCTAGAGCAGCACTACTTTCCGGAGCAAAAACTAAAGAAGCATCATTAAGCTGTAGTTTTTCCATGGAGGAACGTAATTCTTCAAACTCGTCTGTATCTACAGGATAAATACCCGCGAAAACCATTGGTTTTACATCTTCAAAACCAGCAATAGCATTTTGAGTTGGTTTGGCAGCATCTGTAATGGTATCTCCAACTTTTACTTCTCGAGCATCTTTTATACCTGTAATTAAGTATCCAACATCACCAGCTTTAATACTTTTTTTAGGTTGTTGTTCTAATTTTAAAGTGCCAACTTCATCGGCGAAATAGTCTTTATCCGTAGCAACAAATTTTATTTTTTGCCCTTTCTTTATTTCGCCATTTATGACTCTAAAATAGGTTTCAACACCACGGAAAGGATTGTAAACAGAATCGAAAACTAAAGCTTGTAAAGATTCATCTAAATTTCCTTTGGGTGGAGGAATACGTTCAATAACAGCAGCTAATATTTCTTCAATGCCTATACCTGTTTTGGCACTGGCAGGAATTACCTCTTCTGCATCACACCCTAAAAGGTCTACAATATCATCTGTAACTTCTTCTGGACTTGCGCTAGGTAAATCTACTTTATTAAGAACTGGTATTATTTCTAAATCATTCTCTAATGCTAAATATAAATTAGATATAGTTTGGGCTTGTATACTTTGAGCAGCATCTACTACTAATAGCGCGCCTTCACAGGCAGCAATTGACCTAGAAACTTCATAAGAAAAATCTACGTGACCAGGAGTATCGATTAAGTTAAGAATATATTCTTCTCCTTTATAAGTATACTCCATTTGTATGGCATGACTTTTAATGGTAATACCACGTTCTCGCTCTAGATCCATACTATCTAGTAGTTGTTCTTTTTTATCACGATCGGTTACAGAACCAGTAAAATCTAACAATCGATCTGCTAATGTACTTTTACCGTGATCAATATGTGCAATGATGCAAAAATTTCTAATATTCTTCATAGGAGCAAAATGAGCAATTGCATTTATTTTTTACCAATTTTATTTCTGGCAAAGAAATGCAATTGCAAATATAGCTTAATTTAAATACTGCTATCTAAGCCCTGACTATAAATATTTTAGGACGTTAAGTCCTTATTATTTATAAGTTTGGAGATAACAATCTCCTAAGAAAAAAGCACCACAACCTACAATAAACTACATATATTGTAGGTTATTTCTTGTAATATTTATTTATATTTACCACATTGTCGAAAATTCTACATGATAAGATTATACCTTACTTTTTTTCTTTTCTTTTCTTTTCTTAAGATATCATTTGCTCAAGATTATTCTTTGTCTGGTATTGTTTTAGATAGTAATAAAAACCCTATTTCTTATGCAACAGTGGTTATTAAATCTTTAGACTCTGTTTTATTACGTGGAACTTCTACAGAAGAAGATGGTAGTTATAAGCTGAATAAACTAGCAAAAGGCAGTTATTATGTAGAGGCTAGTTATATAGGAAACACCTCTAAATCTATTTCTGTAGAAATCAATGGAGACATTACAATAAGTTCTATACTAATAAACTTATCTGAGCAAAACTTAGATGAGGTTGTGGTTACACTACAAAAACCTAGGTTAGAAAGAAAAGCAGACCGTCTGGTGTTTAATATTGCCAATACTGCTTTGGCAGATTCCGATATTTGGGATGTTTTAAAAAGGACTCCTTCTGTTCTTATCTCAGGAGATAAACTACAAATTAAGGGGCAAGATAATATCGGGGTTATGATTAATAATAAAAAGGTTAATCTACCCACTGAGGATTTATATAATTTACTTTCTGGAACTAGTGCTAGTAATGTAGAATCTATTGAGGTAATTACCAACCCACCATTAAAATATAGTGCAGAAGGAGGAATGCTCATTAATATTGTAATGCGCAAAAATTTAGCATCGGGTTATAATGGATCTCTTTATAATACATACAAACAGGGTGTTTTTGCAAAGCATACCTTGGGTACGGATCACTATTTTAAGGGAAAAAAAACTGATTTTTCTGTAAACTATAGTTTTAGTCGAAATAAAAATATTACTAGGTTTACAGATAAAACAAATTACATAGGTAGCCCAAGTTCCGATTGGACAGCCAACCAAAACTCTACGACCAAACAGAATAAACATAATTTAAGCCTGTTTTTTGATTATTATATAAACAAAAAAAATACGATTAGTTTGTCTAGTCTTAATGCTCTTACACCAAAATATAGTAATCTAAAAGATACTTATACAGATGTTAATTATACAGATGATGCCTTAGATTCTAGCTTTAAATCACTTATTTTTAGTGATAGAGATTATTTTAATACTGCATATTATGTAGATTGGGTTAGGAAGCTAAATAAGAAAGGAGCAGAAATATCCTTTGGATCACACTATACTTTTTACGATGCAAAAATTGGACAAGATTTAAATACTACTTTTTTTAATGATTTAGGAGAATCTACGGGAACTAATAATTTTACGACAGATTCTAATCAGAAGATAAACCTGTATAATGCTCAATTAGATTATATAACCCCTTTTGGTAAAGCTAGTAGATTTGAAGCCGGGGTTCGTTTTGCGGGAATATATTCTAAGAGTACTATAAAACAAGAAGGTTTTGATCGTAACCAACCTGGGATAAACCCAACAGAAGCAGGGGTATTTCTGTATGATGAAGATATTTATGCGGGGTATACTAGTTTTAACTCTAGCTGGGAGAATTTTAAATTAAACACTGGATTACGATTAGAGTATACCGAAACACTTGGAGATTTAGATACTAACCCCAGTAAAACAAAGAGGAGCTATTTAGAGTTATTTCCTTCCTTTTCTTTGAATTATGTTCCAAGTAAAGATCATAATTTAAGGTTCTATTATTTTAGAAGAATTAAAAGACCTAGGTATAATAAGATTAACCCTTTCCAGTATTTCGAAAGTAATAACTCTGTGATAGAGGGTAATCCCAACTTATTGCCAACCACTAGAAACTATATAGCCTTAGAATATACTTTAAAAAAGGCATACAATGTAGAGGTCTTTTATATGGTAGAGAAAAATTATTTTAGCGAACAAGTTTTTCAAGATAATACCTCTAATTTATTAAGGTATGTTAGTTATAACATTGATAGAAATACGTTTTATGGAGTAGATTTTTCTTTTAATAAAAAGGTAACTAATTATTGGGATAATTATATTTTACTATCTATTTCAAATAAAGAGCATGAATTTGTAGATTTTAGTTCTGGCGATTTATTAACAAGAGATATCTGGTCTTGGTTATTTAGAACAAGAAATAGTTTTGCATTATTAGATAATAAGAGCTTAATGGTAGATGTAAATTATGTGTATTATGCTCCTACAATTTATGGTAATGCTAGTTCGGAAGCTTACAGTAATTTAAGTATAGCAATACGAAAAACATTGTGGAATAAAAAAGCGAGTATTTCTTTAGGTATGTCTGATGTTTTTAGGGACAATGCACGTTTTGCATCTAGAGTATATGGCGATCAAAATAACTCGACCTACACAAGAAGGGAAACACGCCTTTTTAGTTTGGGATTTAGGTATAAGTTTGGAAATTCAAAGATAAAAAACAATAAAAAGTCGAAGCATAATGCGGAACGCCGAAGAATATAATTCTTAAAACGCACCCATTAAACCTCCACAAACGCCTAAACTAACTAATAAATAGACACCTGCTAATATAAAAAGTACCTTACCTGCTTTTGGTTTTTCTTTGCCTCTTAAAATAAGACCTATTATTATAAGTACAATTGCTGGGCCAAACATAATGGCAAAAAGAAACGTAACTAGGCCATCCAGGTTTCCAACTTCTAAAGGGAAAATTATATTCATCATATTTCGTTTTGTAGTTCTTTTAAACGTTCTAATTTATCATCTCTATAAAAGAGATTCATAGTTTCAAAAGGAATAATTTTATAGTCCTTATTTACAATATGTACACAAGATTTTTTAATGGCTCTAACATCAAAATTATGAGCATCGATAAACTGCATAATTATAATTCTAAAGAGGTTATCATACCCTAAGTTAGGAGCATCAATTTCGGGCAAGCAACATAGTATACTTTTTAGATTTTCAGAAGCTTTTTCTACAGAGTTACCAGTACTAAAGAGATCTATCATTTTACCATGTAATTCAGGGTCTTGCTCATAAATTATGGTATTCTTTCCTTCATTTAATAAATCCTCTGGATTAATGTAGCGCGTTAACGGACTTACTACATCTCCTACTTTTAGGGCATAAGCCATCACCAAAGCATCTGGGTTACAAGGTACAGGGATTAAATCGTCTGGCTCAAAAATAGGGGATTGCTCCAATATTTTTCTACGTACTTCGGTGAGTGTTATTCTGTTTTCGTCTACCTCGAAATTATCTAGTCTACCAGCAATTTGTGTGGGCTGAAAGGTAACTCCGCGAACACATTTTTGTTTTAAAGCAAAATCAATGGTTTTACCCATTTCATGGTCGTTAAGCCCCTTTTGTAAGGTAACCACAAGGGTTGTAGATAGGTTTAATTTATTTAAGTGCTCTAATGCTTTTAACCTGGTTTCGGCTAAATCTGCACCACGTAGAGTTTGTAAAACGTTATTATCCAAAGAATCGAACTGAAGATAGATTTCAAAATCTGGAGTATAGGTTGCTAAGCGCTGTGCAAAGGCATAATCTTTGGCTATTTTAATTCCGTTAGTATTGAGCATTAAATGCCGAATAGGTAGGGTTTTAGCATAATCTAAAATTTCAAAAAAATGAGGGTGTATAGTAGGTTCACCACCACTGAGTTGCACTACATCTGGCTCTCCTTCATTTTTTACAATAACATCGAGCATTTTTTTAACTTCTTCTAAAGTTCTATGCCTACCATAACTAGGAGAAGAAGATGCATAACAAGTAGGGCAGGTTAAATTACAGCGATCGGTAAGCTCTATTACGGTAAGACAAGAATGTTGCTCATGATCGGGGCAAAGGCCACAATCGTAAGGACAGCCATAATGCGTTTCTGTATTAAAAGTATTTGGGTATTCAGAAGCCTTGTTATAGTTCCTTATGTTTTTATAGTACTCTATATCATCTGCTATTAAAACCTTAGAGTTACCATGCTCCTTGCAATTCTTAAGCATGTATACCTTATCATTTTCAAAAACAATTTTAGCATCGACCCTTCTTAAACATTCAGGGCAAAGGCTTAATGTAAAATCATAATAGGTGTAATTTCTTGTAGGCATATGATATTCCTTTTAATATGGTTTTATAGTAATAGCAAAGACAAATTAGGCATAAAAACTGAATAGTGCTAAGCTCTAAAAATAGAAACGGATTTGGTTTTAGGAATTCTATAGAGAATCTAAAAGAAAAATAGGCAATCATAAAAATTTTAAAAAGCATTCCATTCTCCAAAGCACTCTTTCTTTTTCTAAGATATTTAATACGGGCAAAAAGAAAGACAAGGAAGACAATTTCATAAAGGGCAATAGGGTGCCTAAGGTATTCATCTCCTAAAGACATACCAAGAAAACTGTTGGTTACAATACCATAGGTAAATTCATTGGTCCCCGCTAAGAAACAGCCTAAACGGCCAATTATAAGACCAAGGATTATAGGTAAAGTAAAAAGATCCCCTGAGGATGTTTTTACTCCAATTCTTTTTTTTACGAGCTCTACTCCTAAAAGGCCACCGAATAAACCACCCATTATGGTTTTGTTATTAAGAATAGAAAGCCAACCTTGGTTATAATGTAATACAGGGTTTTCAAAAAATGCGACAAACCTAGATAAAAATAAAGCACCAAATATGGCTCCAATAATTATTGACAAGCGATTGGTAGAAGATATTAAATCGGCACTTTTTTTTCGTAAAAAACGATAATATTGAAACCCAATAAAAAAGGCTAAATACTCCAACACAAGGTGCATATTAATCTTTATTCCATATAGAATGGGCTCGTACGGAATAGAAAAGGATAAAAACATAGGACTAAGATAGTAGCATTTTCTGTTTTTACAGCTAATGTAATAGTAGTAAATTTGCAGCATGCCAAAAATTGGAGACATACAATTACCAGATTTCCCTTTATTACTAGCACCTATGGAAGATGTTAGTGATCCACCTTTCCGTACGTTATGTAAAGAACAAGGGGCAGATGTAGTATATACGGAGTTTATTTCCTCGGAAGGATTAATTCGCGATGCTGCAAAAAGTGTAATGAAGTTAGATATTTATGAGAAGGAACGCCCAGTCGGAATTCAGATTTTTGGAGCCAACTTAGATTCCATGCTTCGTTCTGTGGAGATTGTAGAAAAATCGGGTCCAGATATTATAGACATTAACTTTGGTTGTCCTGTAAAAAAGGTGGTTAGTAAAGGTGCTGGTGCTGGTATTTTAAAAGATATAGATTTAATGGTCTCTTTAACTAAAGCCATGGTAGAGCATACCAAACTACCCATTACAGTGAAGACAAGGCTAGGATGGGATACCGATTCTATAAAAATTGTAGAGGTTGCAGAGCGTTTGCAAGATGTAGGCTGTGCAGCAATTGCAATTCATGGTAGAACAAGAGTACAAATGTATAAGGGCGATGCTGATTGGACACAAATTGCAGCGGTAAAAAACAACCAGAGAATGCATATTCCTGTTTTTGGTAATGGGGATGTAAATACACCAGAAGCAGCCGTAAAAATGCGCGATGAATATGGTTTAGATGGTGCAATGATTGGGCGTGCGAGTATTGGTTATCCTTGGTTTTTTAAGGAAGTAAAGCATTTTATGGAAACAGGAACATATTTGGCACCACCAACCATGGAAGAACGTGTTACTGCAGCACGTAGACATTTAGAAATGGCGATTGATTGGAAAGGGGAAAAATTAGGTGTATTTGAAACTAGAAGGCACTATACCAATTATTTTAAAGGGATTCCAGATTTTAAAGAACATCGCATGAAAATGGTTACTAGCGATGATTCAGCCTCTGTGTTTGCTGCTTTTAACGACGTATTAGAAAAATTTGGAGATTTTGAATTTCTTAGATAGCTTAAAAATCTAAAGCTCAAAAAGTGTATTTTGTAGTTGTATAAGACAGCCTGTCCCTATAATGTAACAAATCGGCACTAAAAAATATAAACCGTTAACAAAGTAACGGAACTTGTAATCGTTCTATCAATAGAAAATTATATGGAAGAAACGATTAAAATTCTTATTTATACTCACGCAGTATTTGGTGGAATTGCACTTTTAGCTGGTTTTGTTTCCATGGTTGCAAAGAAGGGACTTGCAATTCATAAAAAATCTGGAATTGTGTTTTATTACACGATGTTAATTTCTGCGATTACCGCAATGATAGTTGCATTTCTTCCGAATCATCATAGTGCCTTTTTATTTGCTGTCGGAATTTTTAGCCTCTATTTTATTCTAACGGGTAAACGAGCATTAAGATTTAAAAACAAAAACCATAATTTTCAGATAGATAAATGGATTTCTATCGTAATGATTATTACGGGAATTTTAATGATTTTTCTACCCATTATCTGGAATAAAAGTATCCATATTGTTCTTTGTGTGTTCGCAATTATTGGAATCCTATTCTCCATTCGGGATTTAATTTTGTATAAAAACCCTATTAAAGTAAAAGATAGTTGGCTAAAATTACATTTGGTAAAAATGATTGGCGGTTATATCTCCGCTACAACAGCATTTGTTGTCGTCAATCAATTTTTTCCTAGTTTTTATGGCTGGTTTATACCAGGTATAATAGGTGCGAGTTTTATAAGTTTTTGGATAAGAAAAGTGAATCGAAAAAATAGTGTAAGTAGAAAATAGAGAGAGGGCGCAGACAAAAAAGATTCCGTATTACTTTTGGGGCTATTAGGCCGTAATAAGTTTTTTAGAAATTCTACTGCTCGCAACTAAAGATGCTAATACTCCTAAAACCACAATAGTTGCCAAAACAATTACCACATTAATTATATCGTATTGCACAGGATAGGCTAAGGTAGGTGTAATTTTTAACCATCCGAAAGCTAATTGTGAGCCAATTAGTATAGAACCTAGGAGAACACCTATAAAACCGCCTAGACTTGTAACTAAAATTCCTTGTAAAAAATATATTTTCCGAAGTTGCTTTATGGTTGTTCCTAAATTGTAAAGGGTTTTTGAGTTTTGTTGTTTATCTAAAATCATCATAATTATGGCTCCGACTACATTAAAAAGAGCAATAATTAATACTAAAGTAAAAATAAGGTAGGTTGCTAAATTTTCTGTGTTTAACATTTTGTAGAGCGTACTGTTTAGTTCTTTTCTACTTTTAATTATCACATTAGGTATAATAGCGGCAATTTCACTTTTTAGTTCGTCGCTAGTAACAGCATCTGAAATTTTAAAATTTATTCCAGATACTTTCGTGCTGTCTTTTTCAAGTAAAGCTTGTACTAAGGGAAGATGTGCAAAAACATATTTTTTATCAATATTCTCTTCAATAACATAAACCCCACTCATTAATAAAGGGAGCTCGTTATATGGTTTTGCTTTTAAAGTTAATTGCGAAGTATTTCCTTTTCCTGGCTTTGGAGCCAAAATCACTAAAGGGTGTCTATATTGGTTAATAGATAAGCCTAATAAGTTTGCTATACCAATACCAGTAACACCTTTTTCGTTATTAATAGACCAATTGCCATATTGTATGGTACTATCTATTCCAGTTACTTTGGTAAAAGTAGAGTCAACCCCCTTTATGTAAGCGATATGGTTTTTTTGCTGGTGAGATAGGTATACTTTTTCTTCTAACTCCTTGGCGTAAAAGGTTAAACCTTTAATTTTTGAAAGTTGCTTTTCTTGTTCAGGAGTAATAGAAAAAAACTTACCCGTTTTTGGTATTGCCTTTAAATCGGGATCAATCGTATTGGTATAAGATAGACTAAATTCTTTTAAACCGGCAAAACCAGATAAAACAATGAATAATGCTGCGGAGCCAATAACAATAACTAAAAAAGTAATAAAATTAATAATATTCACCGCATTTTGACTACTCTTAGAGTGCAGGTATCTTTTTGCGATGTATAATGGAAAATTCAATAGTTAAGATTTTTTTCTTTTTTCTAAAAGGTCTCTATTTTCAATAGGATTTTCTTCTCTTTTTAAAGACTTTTCTATTTTCTCTATATAATCTAAAGAATCATCTAAATAGAATAATAATTCTGGAACTCTTCGTAACTGATTTTTGGTACGTTGCGAAAGCTCATGCTTTATTAGGGGTTGGTTAGATTGTATTCCCTTTAAAAGTTCATCTGCACCTTTATTTGGAAAAATACTAACATATACCTTAGCTATAGACAAATCACTTGTTACGGCTACTTTAGAGACAGAAATTAAAGTTCCTGTAAGTCCACCATCTATTGCTGCGCGTTGTAGAATATCTACAATATCTTTTTGTATTACTCCGGCTATTTTTTTCTGACGTTGCGTTTCCATGGTACAAAAGTACGTAGAAAATGGAGTACTTTAGTTTTTCCTTATATTCATATATAAAATAAGTAACATTTTGAAGAAAATTGAACATATTGGCATTGCTGTAAAAAGTATAGAAACGTCTAATAGTTTATATGAAAAACTATTAGGAACAACCTGTTATAAAGAGGAACATGTAGTATCTGAAGGGGTTAAAACTTCTTTTTTTAAAACAGGGCCTAATAAGATAGAACTATTAGAAGCTACCAAAGAAGACAGCCCAATCGCCAAGTTTATAGCAAAAAAGGGAGAAGGTATTCACCATATAGCTTTTGAGGTAGAAGATATTGTTTTAGAAATAGAACGTTTGAAGGAAGAAGGATTCGTAGTTTTAAGTGATAAACCAAAAAAAGGAGCTGATAATAAATTAGTTGCGTTTGTACACCCGAAAACAACCAATGGAGTTTTAATAGAATTGTGTCAAGAAATAGTATAGAAGCAGCGAATTTCCTTGCAACATAATAAAATAAGTAGTAATATTGCAACCGCAAATTGCGGGTCCTATAGCTCAGCTGGTTAGAGCACCTGACTCATAATCAGGGGGTCCATGGTTCGAGCCCATGTGGGACCACACTAGTAAATACAAAGCTTTCGAGAAATCGGAAGCTTTTGTTTTTTAAGCCCATTTTATAAAGGGTTTTGAAGGGTATTCCAAAATTTATTAAAAGTCAACTATTAAAGCTATTTGAGTATTTCAGGTATCCCTGTGGGTATCCCGTAAGAAATCTCGGATCAAGTCCAAAAGTTGTGGGATTTTAGGATTATGCAAAAATCTAGTAACTCCACAATTTTAATAAATCAATAATGAGTACGGGGGTAATCATTTTACTTTTAAATTTTGACAAAACCCAAACAATAAAAAAAGTATAATATTGGTTTTACCACCAACATTTTCACGAATTTTAGAAAAGGCGATATTGATTTGTCTTTCTATAGTATTTTTAGAAATATTTAAATACTCTGAAATTTCAATATTGGTCAATCCCTCTTTTTTACTTAAAAGAAAAATTTCTTTGCATTTTGGTGGTAATTCATGAATAGCTTCTTTAACCAATCCAATCAATTTTTCCAGTGCATCGTCATCTTTGTCTTCTATAATACGGTCTAACTCTTCGATGTATTTTTTTTCTAAGGCAGTAACTGATTGATTTCTTTTGTATTCATTAATACTTAAATTATAAACCGATTTGTATAAATAGCTCTTTATAGAAAGGTTTGTTTTTAAGTTGTCGCGTCTTTCCCAAACCTTTATGAATACGTTTTGAACTATATCTTCAGAAATAGAAACATCGTTCATCAAACTGTTAGCGTACAAGCATAACTTGTGATTATAAGTATCTATTAAATAGGCATAAGCATTTTCATTCCCTTTCTTTAAATAGAGAATTAAATTAGAATTATTACTAAAGTTTTCTATCATTTTAGAACTAGATTATTTATAGTACAATTTAGATGGTTCTCTATCTCTATAAAAATGGAAAATCAACTGATGTTTAATTAACTAATTATTTATTATGTACGTATTAAATATAGAAATATGCATTAAATATGAAAAAAATAATGCTAAATCACAAAAATAATGTCAAAATATTGGTGGTATGATAAAATAGCTTTGTAATAGGTATGATGACTTTGTTTAAATGAAGATGAAGAATATAGAAAAACTCATTATAAAGTATCTAACTAATTCCATATCAAAGAAGGAATGGGATAAATTGAACTTGTGGTTTGAGCACTCTAAGGATGTGAAAACATTCAATGAGTATATGAAAATTAACTACGCAATTGAAAATATAATGAGCGAATTCAATACAGAGAAAACCAAGAATTCTATATTGAAAAAAATAAGAAAAGATAAACGTTCCATTATTACTTTAAAGATATCGAAGTTTTTAAAGTATGCTGCGGTAGTAACTATTCTTTTCGGCATCGGGTATACGTATCAGCAAGGATTCTTTAAAGAAAATACTAAGCATATAGCTTTTCCAAGTGAGGACACAATAACCTTGGAACTTGAAAATGGAAATCTTGAGGTACTTTCTGAAGGAGACACCACTAAGATTTTAAATACCAAAGGCGATGTAATAGGAACACAAAAGGGGAATCAATTGAGATATGACAATTCACAGATTGAATCAAAAAAATTAGTTTACAATCAATTGACTATTCCATATGGAAAAAGATTTGAATTGAAATTGTCCGATGGAACAATTGCCCATCTAAATGCTGGATCTTCATTAAAATACCCCGTTAGGTTTTTAAAAGAAGGTAAAAGAGAGGTTTTCTTAGTCGGAGAAGTTTTCTTGGATGTAGCTAAAGATTCCAAACGACCTTTCACGGTAAATACGTCCGATAATTTAGATATTCAAGTATTGGGTACCCAGTTCAATGTTTCCAATTATCCTGAAGATATAACTACAGAAGTTGTTTTGGTGGAAGGTTCGGTAAGCCTGCAAGTAAATGAAAAAAATGATGCTGTTATTCTTGAACCAGGTTTTAAAGGAAGTTTTGATAGGCAACAAAGAAATATTTCTACAAAGCCTGTAATTACCAATGTGTATACCTCATGGATGAAAGGGGAACTAGTTTTTAGAGGAATGAATTTAGAGAATATCTTAAAGAAATTAGAAAGGCATTATAATGTTAGTATTACAAATCAAAACTTGGAATATTCTCAAAAAAAATTCAACGCGAATTTTGGAAATGAGCCAATAGAGGTGGTCTTGAACTATTTTAAGAATACCTATGGAATAAGTTACACCATTAATGATAATAAAATCATTCTTAAATAATAACCTAATTCAACCAAACAGCCAATGAAATAAACCAACTAATTCACAAAACTATTTATTAAATAGAAAGGTTTATTGTTCACTTTATTATAAAGAAAAATCGGAAAATGCGCTAACATTTCCCGATTTAGATAAAGTGATTAAACCAAACATTTAACCACATTAACACACTATAAAATTATGAAAAATCTTCTGAAACGAAAGGAGAATGGAACTTCTTTGTTCAAATTTGATTTAAAAATGAAACTTAGCGCTCTTTTATTGTTGACCACCATATTTGCTTTACAGGCAAATGAAAGTTATTCTCAACGTACAAAAGTCACTATAGATCTGAAGAATATCACTGTTGAACGGTTGATAGATGAAATTGAAGATATAACAAACTTCAGATTCCTTTATCTTCTTGAAGATGTCAATTTAAAAAGAATTGTATCCGTCAAAGCAAAGAGGGAAAAAGTAAGTTCTATTCTGAAAAGAGTTTTTTCGGGTACAGAAACATTATATCAAATTGACCATAAACAAATATCCCTTATAAAACGTGTGAAGACCCAAATTATAGAAAAAGAACAGGTTCAAAGCACTATTCAAGGAACAGTTTTCGACAAATTAGGATCTCCTTTGTTAGGAGTCAGCGTAATTGTAAAAGGTACATCAACAGGTGTCATATCCGATTTTGATGGTGGATATACCATACAAGCACAATCTGGGCAGACATTGGTGTTTTCTTATCTGGGAATGAAAAACCACGAGGTAGTGATCGGCAATGAAACTATCATTAACGTGGTTTTGGAAGAGGATATCACCTCCTTGCAGGAAGTTGTTGTTGAAGGTTACCGAACCGTGGCCAAAGAAAAATCTATTATTTCAAGCGTACAGCTTACTTCCGAGGCATTGGAGTCTAGACCAAATGCAAGTTTTGTACAATCGCTATCTGGTCAAGTTGCAGGTTTGGACATACAAACCGGTAGTGGGCAGCCAGGAGCCAATTCCTCGGTGCAAATAAGAGGGGTGAGTTCAATAAACGGTAACACAGAGCCACTTTTTTTAATGGACGGTGTGCCTGTCAATGAGGACAATTTTAGAAGTTTAAACCCTAATGATATAGAATCTATCTCCGTTATTAAAGATGCAGCTGGGTCTTCTATTTTTGGAAGCAGGGGAGCCAATGGGGTGATTGTTATCAAAACAAAAAGAGGTGTAAAAAACTCACCTCTAAAAATTACGTATACAGGCTCGCAAAGTTTTTCTACACTCCAAAATCACGACTATGATTTTCTGTCGGCTCCAGAATACTTGCGTTTTGAACGTGATGTAATCGGAAGAGGAAGAGGAGTAGGTCTGACTGATGCGGAAATTGATGCTACACCTACTACAGATTGGGAAGATTTGTTTTTTAGAACAGGCATAACGCAAAATCATACCTTGACATTTGCTCAAGGCGGTGAAAACACCTCTAGTTTTACTTCTTTAGGTTATTTTGAACAAGAAGGAGTTCTTAAAACTACAGGTTTGCAACGTTTTACTTTTAGAAATAACCTTACCGGAAGTTCTGCTAATGGTAGATTTAACTACAATACAAGTGTTACGGCAAATTACTCTAAGAATAACATTCCAACCGATGTTGGTACATTTGGTGTAACTACAAACTTACTTTATGGAGTAAATGCATCTCTTCCATATATCTCTCCAGATGAATATATAGATGGAGCAACTTTGGCAAATCAAGGATTTTCTCTTGCGCTTACCCCCCTTTATCTTCTCGATAGGTTAAGAAATTATGAATTTCTTGAGGAAGAAGTTAAGGTTATAGCAGGGTTTAATGCCGATTATGAATTGGCTGAAAATTTAACAGCAAGAATAAATTTGGGTGTGGATTATGAACATACAACCAGTTATGAAGTAGATCCCCCAAACTCTTATAGGTCACTTAGTTTTGCACAAACTGGAAATGTAACCCCTGGTTTTCAAAGTCAGAATACAAATAGGGATGTTTCTTTTAACAACAATTTATCATTAAATTATAATAACATTTTTGGTAAACACACGGTAGATGCTACACTTTTTTCAGAATACTTTAGGGCATTCCGTCGCGGATTTGGTTATTTTGCAAGAGGTTTAAACCCTAGGAATTTTGCCCCAGGAGATGATAGCGCATTTATAAGTGATAATGGCGATAATGATTTCTTTGTAGACGATGCCAATGCATTTAGGGCTGATGCAGGGTTATTCTCTTACTTTGGAAATGTAGACTATGATTATGATAGTAGATATGGTATCTCTGCTACAGTAAGACGTGATGCTTCTTATCGATTTTCTGCAACAAACAGATGGGGAACTTTTTATTCTGTTGGCGCACGTTGGAATATCTCCAATGAGAACTTTATGGAAGATTCTGTATTCAATGATTTAAAATTAAGAGCATCATATGGTACCACTGGAAATCAAAGAATTCGAGGCGGAACTTATTTCTCATCTCCAGATCTTTCAGAATCTTTTTACGCTACGAGCAGTAGTGGCTATGGTAATGCCAATTCTTTATTTTTAAATCAAATAGGGAACAATACTTTGAAGTGGGAAGAAGTGACCCAGACTAATATAGGTATGGATTTTCAGGTATTCAATAGAAGATTGAGAGGTAGTTTGGATGTATATCATAAAAAAACCGAAGATTTATTTCAATTTTTACAGATATCAGCAATTAATGGGACAACAGGAATTGATTCCAACACTGGTGATTTGACCAATAAAGGAGTAGATTGGGCATTGCATTATGATCTTGTTAAAAATAATGATCTTACCTTAACGTTGAACTTTGTTGGTAACTACAATGACAATGAGCTAAGTAACTTGCCATCTGAAACAGGAGAAATACTTGGCATAGGTAGAAATGGAGGCAAAATATTTGAGGAAAAACTAGTACGTTATGCAGGGATAAACCCTGGTAATGGTAATGTGTTGTTTTTAGACATCGATGGCAATTTAACGGAAAATCCAAATCCTGACACAGATGCTGTTTGGACAGGTAAAAACGCTACCCCAGATGCAACAGGAAGTTTTGGTTTCAATATTAACTACAAAGGGTTTTATTTAGACACCCAGTTGAGTTACGTTATTGGGGTTGATAGGCGTGATATTATTTATTATGAACTTATCAATAGTGGTTTTGCCCTGACTAATTTTCAGTTATCCACAGATATCCTCAATGCCTGGACCCCAGATAACCGTATTACAGACATTCCTAGTTTAACAGCAACCAATGGAACCTCGTTTAGGGATACTAGTGACCGTTTTCTTGGCAGTTCAGATTTATTAAGATTACGTTTTTTGAATATCGGCTATACTTTCCCCAAAAAGTTTTTGAAAGGAACTGGTATGACAAATCTTAAGTTATATAGTTCTGCTGAAAATTTGGCAACATTTTCTGAATGGAAAGGATATGATGCCGAATCACGTGTTACCGAGACAAGACAATATCCCACTCCAAGGATAATATCGTTAGGAATTGAAATAGGATTTTAAAAAAATAACAATGAAAAAAATAATAAAATTTATATTTTGTCTGGCACTTTTCACAGCTTGTGAAGATGCCATAGATATTGACCAAGTAGGCCGTATTACTACCGATGTAGCTTTTCAAAACTTACAAGATTTACAAGATGGTCTAATAGGTGTTTATACTAAATATGATCTAGTACAGGACATAGCACATTCATCGACCTTTACAGATGAACTTTCCGTAGGGTTTATAAGTGGCGGACAAAGAGTAGATGATTACCAATTTATCTTAGATGCTACTTCTCTGCCCGCTTTCACATTTTGGCAAAGAAGTTATGAAGAAATAAATGAGGGTACTAGGTTAATTTTAGCCGCTGAGTCCATTCCTTTGAAAGATGGTGAGCAAGAAGAGTATAACAACATATTGGGTCAGGTCCATGCGCTTAGGGCATATTCTCACTTTAAGTTGTTGTCTTATTATTCAACAGATTTGACTGATGACAATGCTTTGGGGGTTATTGCAGTAGATTTTGTACCCTTAATAAGTGATACCTTTCCTCGTAATACCAATGCGGAAGTATTTTCCTTAATAGAAACTGATCTACAAAAAGCAGAAAGCTTATTGCAAGAACAAAGCAGTGTCACTTTTATATCTAAAGACTTCATTACGGCACTAAGGGCACGTATGGCCACATACCGTGGACAATATGGTTTGGCAGGCACCTATGCGCAACAATTGTTGGATAGGTACCCTATAGCTTCTAGAGAGCAATATATCAATATGTTTTTGGATTCAGGTAATGCAGAGATTATCTTCAAGCTTGAACGTACTAGAGGTGATGAATTTGATCGTGCAGGTAATGGCGTATCTAATATGGCAAGCCAAAGTAGGGCTGGCGCCAAGTTTGCCTTTACCAATGAAACAATTAATGGTGGTCCATTTTTTGAAATAGGAAGATCTTTGTTCAATTTATTGGACGAAGATGATATTAGGTTTAATGTTAATGTTGGACCAGAATCTATAATTTCACCAGACTATCAAAATGCAGCAGATTTTGAAAACGAAGATATTTTGCTTGTTTATAAGTATCCAAGATCTGAAACGCAACCGTTAATGAACGATTTAAAAGTATTTAGATCTTCTGAGATGTTATTGATTTTGGCAGAAGTAGCGGCAGATGGCGATAATATTAATGGAGCAGCTAATTCTACCGCATCTTATATCAAGCAATTACGCGATGCCAGATTTACAACAGAACAACCTTTACCATCATACGCCAATCAAACAGAGGCTTTTGCAGCTATTTTAAATGAACGCCGTATAGAATTGGCTTTTGAAGGGCATAGATTTCATGATTTAAAACGTTTGGGTACTCGTGCCAACCAAGGGGTATTACGGGATCCTTTGGATTGTAATGTTGTTGGAGTTAATGGGGCATGCTCATTACCTGCTACAGATCATAGGTTTACATTGCCCATTCCACAGGCCGAGCTCATTGCCAATCCTGGCCTACGTGAACAACAAAACCCTGGCTATTAACCATAAAAAATTGTGTCATGAGAAAATATATAGCAAGTTTTATTATAGTGTGTGTCCTATTGGTATCCTGTGAACAGGATAGAGTAATTTTTAATAATAGCCAAACCTTTATATCATTTGAGGAATCACGGTTGGATCTTCCAATAATTATTGATGGTACGGGCTTAATTGAGGCAACCATCAGTGTAAGTAGTATCAGCCAATCAGAAAGAACCTTTGAAGTTGATATTGTGCAAGAAGAGACAACTGCTGGGGCTGATACATATACAGTAGGTTCCATAGTAGTGCCGGCAAACTCATATACAGGTACGCTTACCATAGAAGGAGTAGACAACAATCTTACCACAGAGCCAAAAGCATTGGTGGTTCAGGTATCCAAAAGTGCCGATTTAGTAGGCGCTGGAAATTTGACCATTAGTATTTTTCAAGTATGCCCGGTCGATGAAACTTTATTTACTGGTATGTATCTTATTGAGCAGGTTTCTACTTTCTTGGCTGGCTCTACCTTAAGCCATAATACGGTTGTTGAACTTAAAAGAGATGGTCTCGCACGCTCCTTTGAAACATTTAACTTTCCAAATTTCTGTTCAACTACAAATACGTTTGTGTTTAATTTGGTGTGCAATGAAATCGTGGTTCCGTTTCAGTTCAACAATTGTAATTGTGGTGACGGTGTCGATTATTTTGGACCTGCCGAGGTCAATGCCATCTACTCCTTAGATAATGATGAAGTATTTGAAGTCGTTTTTTCAGATGATACCAAACTAAATTGTGGAATTCCTGGGCAAACGGTTTATAGGTTTACTAAGCAATAATAAAAACGAGCAAAGGGAGCACTATGATTATTCACCTCTATTTGACTATAAACTAACAGACATTTACGACAATATATAAATTAAAATTGGTTAGTTAGATTTGAGTTAGCTTTTGAGAAAAAGCGCAGAAAATCTGCGCTTTTTCCCATACTCTTATTTTATTATTTGTTATTGAATTTCATTGCCCACAAGTTTCACGAAACATATTGGTTTTGTATTTGGAAAAATCATTAAAAAACTATAGTCCACTCTATTAAAAAAAACTGATACAAACATTAAAAATGAAGCATTTATACATTTTAATTACCCTAATGGCATTATCAATAGATTCGATTAAGGGTCAGGATATCACCACAAATGATTACGAAAGAGCTGTGGACTATCTGTATGCCAACTACAATAACAAGAAGGTTTTTAATCTTGATACCCAGATAAATTGGCATAAGGATAATACAGGGTTCTGGTTCATTGATCATAGTGAGAAAGGTATCTATTATAAAACAATGGATATCAAGACATACCGTATAAAATTTTTATTTGATCATTACAGAGTCGCCAATGCCATAAATGAATTCTCCCAAAAAGAAACAAAAGCAAATGAGTTATTGCTTTATGATATTGAGAAGCCTAAAGAAGGACAACTTTCATTTGTACACGATGGCCAATCATATGTTTTAGATTTGTTAACCTACAAGCTTAGAATCAGTGAAGAAAAGGAGGAAGAGGAAAATCGTTTTGAATCTAAATCGCTTGATGGAAAATGGATTGCTTACGCAGAAGACTATAATCTATTTATTAAGTCAACCACAACTGAACAAAAATATCAATTGAGTTTTGATGGAAGAAAAAATTATGAATATGGGTCATTGTATGGCTGGTATGAGAAAATGGAAGGAGAAAATGGAAATCGTCCTGAACATTTTAATGTAAACTGGTCCAAAGATTCCAAATGGATATCGACAAACGTTGTCGATTTGCAACATGCAGAAAAAATGTATTTGCTCGATTATAGTATCGATTCATTATTTCGCCCAAAATTACTGTCCTATTATAGAGGTTCCCCCGGAGATACCACAATGGTCCATGTAAAGCCAGTATTTTTCAATGTAGAAAGCAAAAGTGAGGTGAGAACCAATCTGCCCAGAGGCACTCATATAAATTCAGTTTCCGTGGAATGGACCGAAGAGCCAGGAGTCGCCCTAGCTTATTACTTGGAGCGTGGGTTTAAAAAAGGGTACTTAAAGCGTATAAATTTAAACACTAATTTGGAACAAATATTAGTGACTGAAACCAGCAGTACAAACATTGACAATTTTGAATACAGGTACTTGAAAGAAAAGCAAAAAATTGCATTTCTCTCTGAAAGAAACGGTTGGCGTCAATTATACCTTCTTGATATACGTACCAATAAAACAACCTCTCTTACCGGTGGAAATTATTACATATCCAGAATTGAATATATCGATGAGAAAAATGAAACCATTTATTTCATTGCCAATGGAAAGGAACAAGGGAACAATCCATACCACAGCCAATTATATAAGGCAAATTTTCAAGGGAAGGTTACTCTGTTGACTCCTGAATTGATGAACCATGATATTTCGTTCTCCGCTGATGGAAAACATTTTGTGGATAGTTATTCTACTATAAATACGCCCACAAAAACTGTTTTGCGAAAGGCAAGGTCGGGGCAAATCATAAAACAAATTACAGAAGCGGACATATCCAGAGTAGTTGCCGAAGGGTGGCGATCCCCCGAAGTTTTTGAACTTACCGCCAAAGATGGTAAAACTACTATTTATGGAGCCATTTGGAAGCCAACAAATTTTGATTCTTCAATGTCGTATCCATTGATCGATCATACGTATACTGGACCACACACACACATGTTTCCTGAAAGATTTTCTGGGGCATTTCGTAATCAAGCATTGGCCGAACTCGGTTTTATCGTTATGGTGATTGATGGTTTGGGAACATCAAAACGGTCAAAGGAATTCCATAATCACTCTTATAAGAATATGGGGAATAATTTAGAAGACCATGTTTTGGCCATCAAACATTTAGGGGCAAAATACTCGTGGATAAATACTGATAAGGTTGGTATTTTTGGGCATTCCGCCGGAGGTTTTGATACTGGAAGGGCAATGTTAGCATTTCCAGATGTGTATAAGGTTGGAGTAGCAAGTTCAGCAGATCATGATTTTAGAATGGAAAAAGCTTGGTGGCCAGAAATGTATCAGGGTTGGCCTGTAGATTCTACCTACCACAAAGTATCGAACATTACAAACGCCAAAAACTTAAAGGGCAAATTGTTGTTGGTCCATGGAGGTATGGATGATAATGTAAACCCCTCGGCCACATTTAAATTGGTCGAGGCGCTGATTAAAGAGGACAAAGAATTTGACCTCCTGATATTGCCCAGTCAAAGACACATTTATGGTGGAAAACACAGAAATTATTTCATGAAGAAAAGATGGAATTATTTTGTGGAACATTTAAAAGCCGAGACACCTATCTGGAATTTTGAATGGTAGATTAGTTGTATAACGACAACCGTTTCAGGGTGTTGACTGTATCGGGTAATTATAACAAAGAATTAAAATAATGAAATTTAAAGTAGTTTTATTTTTTATATTACTAACGCAAGGGGGATTTTTACAAGAGATAAAATCCCAAGTAAATTGTAGAACTTCAGAAGTTAACGAGATTTACTTTCAAAAAAATATATCTGCTCAAAAGGAATATAAAAGTTTTAACAAAAAATCAAAAGCTCAAAATACAACGGATAAGTCTATGTCTTATCAAATACCTGTTGTATTCCATGTGTATGGTTCATCTTTTAATGGAAAATCTGTGAACGACGCCTTGATCAAAAGGGCATTAGAGGAATTAAACAAAGATTTTCAGGGATTGAATGACGACTACGGGTCCGTAAACAGTATGTTTTCTTCTATTAAACAATCCATAAACATAACTTTTAGGCTTGCAAAAAAAGACCCTGATGGAAATCAAACATCCGGTATTGTATATTATTCAGAAAAAAGCGGATACGGTAATTCATCCAGTAGTGATGGTCAGATAATGGCAGATGCTTGGGATAACTATAAGTATATGAATGTTTATATCCAAAATGATTTGTATGGTGATGATGCTACCAATAATTCTGGTTTAGCTTGGTATCCTATAAGCAATATGTCCGATAACAATTTGGCCCGAGTAGTGTACAATGGCGCCTATTTAGCCACAAATACGGATAAGGAATTTGCTTCCACTTTAACTCACGAATTCGGACATTGGTTAAACCTCATACATACCTTTGAGGGAGGTTGTGAGGGAACTGATGAGGTTGATGATACCCCGAGAGAAGATGGATTGCATAACCTTAAATGTTTAGCGGGCACCAATTGCGATGGAGATTTCGTAAATACTGAAAATTATATGGGATACAATGGTTCGTCTGGCTGCTATAAAATGTTTACTGAAGGTCAGGTAAACAGAATGCTTTTGGCCTTGCAACACCCGGCAAGGATAACATTATGGCAGACCCAAAATCTGTTGGATACAGGTTTGCTGATACCCAAAGGGGAAAATTCGAATCCCGAGGTAACCATTAACGACCCTGTGGATAATTCGATTTTTGAAGAGCAAACGTCGATTATGGTAACTACAACGATATCCGATTTAAATGGCAATGATAATGTAGATAAGGCTGAATTCTATGTTGATGATATTTTGGTTGATACAGTTGAACTTCTCCCTTTTGAAACTACCTTGTCTGATTTAGCTATAGGGAATCATATCGTAAAGGTCATTGCTTATAATCACGGAGGATTATCCAACTCCGCCGAAATTTCAATTACGGTGATACCGAAAATTAATTTTCCTGAAATTACATGGATTTCTTCCAATGACATATATGCTGGAAACAACTTTCAATTTGCATCCGGAGAAATAACAAGAAGAATTGAAATTAAAGCCATTATTAACACGCATAACATTATTGTGAAAGGACCAGATTTTGAACAATCATTCACAACATCACTTGAAGAAACGCTCATAATAGACGACATAGCCCAGGGAACATGGACTGTTGAAATAGCTAGTTTAAATAAAAAAACCTCCAAAACATTTAATTAATGAAAAAAATTGTCTTGATCACATTGACAATATTGACAATTCATTCGTGTGGTAAGGATGATGAATCCAAGGTTTTGGAAACACCTTCTTTCGAATGGAACCCAATCTCAGTATCGGAAAACGCACTAGAGATTTCAATTACAATCAATTCTTCGGGGGATTTGCCAGAAGGAATATTAGAGTTTAAGGTTGATGGCAATCGTATAAATTCATTCCAAGCGATAAAGGGTACAAAAGTCTATAATACAGATTACAACTTTATTGATATGGAAACACATACAGCCTCTCTTTCTTTTATGTTTAGTGGTGGAAGAAATGCCCTGAACAAAACGATAAACATCAAAAAATCTTTGCAAAAAGTATCACAAAAATCATCAAAAAATGATTGGGTAGATTTTTGAAATATATATTGATATATTTGGATAATCGAATTGCAAAAAGACACTAAAAAACAAGGGCCTAATGAGTTACATCTTTTAATTTATCACTTACAATACATTGAGAAATTGATTAAAATAACACCAAATATAATATGAAGAAAATTATTGTACTACCTATTTTGTTTGCTGCTTTTTTTGTCCATGCCCAAGTTGCTAAAAAAGCCATTTCCAATATGTCTTTTAGGAATATTGGGCCGGGATTTATGACGGGAAGGATTGCAGATGTTGAGAAAGATCCAAATGATTTGAGCACATGGTACGTGGCCGTGGCTTCGGGCAATGTATGGAAAACCCAGAATAATGGAACCACATGGACCCCCATTTTTGAGAATCATGGATCTTTTTCCACGAGTTGTTTGGCTATTAATTCTAAGAATAGTGGGACTATTTGGCTGGGTACAGGAGAGAATCAGAGTCAACGCTCCGTAGGTTGGGGAGATGGAGTCTACAAGAGTGTTGATTATGGGAAGAGTTGGACCAATATGGGGCTTAGAAAATCGGAACATATTGGGAAAATTTTGATTGACCCTAGAGATGGAAATACGGTATATGTTGCCGCACAGGGACCATTATGGAAAGAAGGAGGTGATAGAGGGTTGTATAAAACGGTTGATGGTGGCAAAAC
Organism: Maribacter sp.; assembly: GCF_016744255.1. GTDB lineage: Bacteria > Bacteroidota > Bacteroidia > Flavobacteriales > Flavobacteriaceae > Maribacter_B. The sequence continues at coordinate 4,603 of NZ_JADGES010000022.1, read as the reverse complement.
TTGGGAACAAGTACTGAAAATCAGTAAGAATACAGGTGTTACGGATGTGGTCTTGGATCCTACCAATTCGGATATTGTCTACGCTATATCATACCAACGGCGGCGCCATGTGGGAATACTTATAGGAGGTGGTCCGGAAACAGGCATGTACAAATCCGTGGATGGTGGAAAAACATGGAAAAAATTGACTTCGGGGCTTCCTTCTTCGGATTGGGGCCGTCCTGCTTTGGCTATATCGCCACAAAAATCCAATGTGTTGTACGCTCTTATTCCAGGAGTGAATAGCGAAGGAGGTGGATTTTATCGGTCTTCAGACAGTGGAGAAAATTGGGTGAAGATGAGTAATCATACTGTGGTTGATCCCCAGTATTATGGAGAGATTTATCCTGATCCTCATCGTTTTGATCATGTGTACACCATGGATGTTAGAATTCATAGTACCACGGATGGAGGAAAAACATTTAATCGTATCAATATGAGGAACATGCATGGCGATACACACGAGATGATGTTTCACCCAACTGACCCCAATTACCAGATGGTTGGGGGCGATGGTGGTATATATGAAAGCTGGGATTATGGAAAAAAATGGAAATACCATTCCAACTTACCAATCACCCAGTTTTATAGAGTAGGAATAGACAATGCCAAACCTTTTTATAATGTATATGGAGGTACGCAGGATAATTCTACAATATATGCCCCAGTGAGAAATACTACTAGACACGGAATCACCGATAGGGATTGGAAAGTGCTCATAGGCGGGGATGGTTTTCAAGCACGTGTAGATCCTGAAGATACCAATATTGTCTATGGACAATATCAATACGCGGGGATAGTAAGATACGATAAACGTACCGGACAACGGATAGACATTCAACCCCAACCGGATTTTAACAATGAACCACTTCGTTGGCATTGGGATTCTCCTTTGGTACTGAGTCCACATAATTCAAAGCGTTTGTACTATGCAGCCCAACGAATTTTTAAAAGTGATGACAGGGGAGATAGCTGGCAACCCATAAGTAGAGATTTGAGCAGGGGTGAAAATAGGAGCAACAGAAAGGTAATGGGCAAGGTCTGGCCACCGGAAGCCGTATATAAAAATGTGTTTACCTCTCCTTATGGCACTATTGTATCTTTATCAGAATCTCCGATTAAAGAAGGTTTAATTGTGGCTGGAACGGATGATGGCCTTATCCAGATAACAGAGAATGATGGAGATTCTTGGCGATTCGCGGACAATATAAAGGGAGTGCCTCAAAAAGCGTATGTGTCGGATGTGTTTACATCCAACCATAATGCGAATACCATTTATGCCGTGTTCAATAATCACAAAGAAGGTGATTTTAAGCCTTATTTCGTAAAGAGCATGGATTTGGGAAAAACATGGGCGTCTATCAATAGAGGAATTGGAGTATCACATTCCGGATGGTGCATTGTGGAAGATCATGTGGATTCTAATCTACTGTTTGCAGCGACAGAGTTTGGAATCTATGCCAGTGTAAATGGAGGAAGTCAGTGGGAGCAGATGAAAGGAGGATTACCCACAATCGCCTTTAGAGATTTGGAAATCCATCAAGGGGAAAATGATTTGGTGGCCGCTTCTTTTGGTAGAGGAATTTATGTGCTAGATGATTATACTCCATTGCGAGATGTGCAAAATGTTACGGGGAACCATTTATTCCCAATAAAAGATGCGTGGCAATTTTTTCAGCGGGGAGATATAGGATATTCCAGAAAGGGATCGTTGGGAGATGACCATTTTAGTGCAGACAATCCGGAGTACGGAGTCAAGATCAGATTATATCTGGACAAGAGTTACCCCTCTTTGACAAGCATTAGAATGCGAAACCAAAACCAAAATTATAATGGGAGTTATCCTACTTCCGATACGTTACAAAAAGAAGATTTTGAGGATAATACAGAAATCTTTGCACGGATAAACAATGTGAACAATCAGAATGTGGCCATTATTCCAGTAGCTAATAGAAAAGGGTTTCAGGAAGTGAATTGGGATTTATCCACAAAGATTAAATCTGATGATGCAAATTATTCTAGAACACTAAATTTTGTGTCAGAGAACAAATATATAGTTCAATTGATTGTATTACACCAGGGAAAATTACGTGAATTGAGTTCTGCACAAAGTTTTAACATAAAAGAACTGGATATGACTACAGAAAGACCAGCAAAGGATCGTTTTGAATTTTATGGAAAAGCAGCTAAACTTTCCATGGCAGCAGAAGAATTAAAAGATCAATTAACTGAAACCTTAGATGCCATTGGAAAAAGAAAACAAGTACTGAAAGGAATCAATAAAATGGAAGAATTGCAAGAATTGGAAGAAAAACGACAGCAATTATTGCAATTGCAATACCAACTCATGGGGAATGAGACCAAGAGAAAGAGATTCCAATATTATTTACCAGGAATTAAGGAAAGGATTGAGCGGGTATTTGATGCCCATTTAGAAACTTCACAGGTTACCCAAACCCATAGGGATAACTTGAATTTAGCAGAGATTCAGTTAAGAAAAATCAAGGAGCAGTATCAGGAGACAAAAAATGGATTGTAGGATTGTTGAAATTCAGAAAGAAAGTACAAACAAAAAGTATACATCAAAAATTCAAAATTTTTTACAAAATCTGCCGAATGTAAACAGCGGGTTCTTGTAAATTTGTTCATGGAAAATTATATGCACATAGATGACACCTTTGTTAAGAAGAACAGATGTTTCAAGAAACTAATTCAACTTTTAAAGTATGCATTTACTTCAGGAAACACAATAATTCCTCAAAGACATCACCATGATTTTTCAAATCCAAAATCAAAACCAGATTCTATTTTATTATTGATGCCTGCTTGGAATCTGGGAAAGGATGCGGGATGAAAATCGTAACGATAAGTCCTGATAACAAACAATTCGACCTACCTAACTATCAATGGTGTTTATATCTATCTCGATGCCATCAAAGAAGAAGTAACGCCCTATTAGAAGCCAAAAATTTAATAACCTGAGTTTGATTAAAACATAACGAGTTGATTTGTTTTGACGGTTTCATATTTTATGCTGGGTTTTTTAGGCAAAGAGCTATAAGTTATAAGGCCTGTAATCATATTTACCAAGAAATTACCAAAGCTTCTGTGTCTAGAATGTTCTATTTAGTAGATATTTTTGAGTTCATCGTTTACAGTTTCAATTACGGAACGTTTTCTAAGCAGTATTTTATCACTCATGGTCATTAATGAATTTTTCGTATTGTCTCTAAGCGATGTAATTAACTGCACCCCATCAATAAATAGCATTTGCATTAAATTCTTTCCTATATAGCCTTTGTCTGCAAATAGTTTCCCAAAAACCTTGTCTAAAAAACGTTCTTGCTTTAATGGTTGCCTATCATCTACATTAGCTTGTGTAATAGTAAAGTTTAAGATTTCCCCTTTGTCATTTATTATAATGTGCAACTTAAAACCATGGAACCAACCCATAGTAGACCTACCAGTAGTAGCAATACCTTTGAATACTTTGTGGTTATGTATACGCTTATTTTTACACACCTTAACAGGGGTTGAATCGATAAATGAGGTTCCGTTACAATCACCTAAACAGCAAGTCTTTAAAAATAAAGTCATGGGCATTAAATTCTGTTACATTAGCTCCGTAAATCTATTATAGGAAACCCTGTTAGGAAAATCATTCTTCATATGACTTTTAACATAGGAAACATAAAAGTGTTTGAAGGTTCTAAAACCACTTAATTGGAAAATAATAGCAAGGGTAATTATCTCACTTTGAGACATTATAGAAGGGAGTTTTACTTTGTTGCCAATAATAGATTTATCAACTAATTCTGAATATTCCTTACAAAACTCATCAACTAAACAAAAAATTTCTGTTACTTTAGAATAGATTATCATAGATAGGTTTTTAGATTAACGAATTGAATTTCAACACTTTAATTTACTGAAAATCTATCTTTTTTAATGCCAAAATATCAAATATTATTAATCGAACTCAGGTTGATAATAAAAACACCTATAATTAAGGATCTAGAAACTCCTACTATAGATGAAGAAATACAGGCGAATGTTTAAGTTATTGCTATTAATTCTTGAGTTGTTAAGAGGAGGATGAAAGGTGTTTAGCGAATAGAAGGGAAAAGTATATTAAAAAATTATACCTTTATAGATTAATAAAAGTCATCATTTTATGCATTTAAGCACTTTAGATTATTCTTTAATCATAGGTTTTTTTTCCATTGTTTTATTAATAGGTATTATTGTTTCTAAAAAGTCAGGTAAAGACTCATCTGAGTTTTTCTTATCGGGTAGAACAATGCCTTGGTGGCTTTTAGGCCTTTCCATGGTAGCAACTACCTTTTCTACAGATACACCTAATTTGGTTACGGATATTGTAAGAACCAATGGTGTTTCTGGTAACTGGGTATGGTGGGCATTCTTAATTACGGGTTTATTAACTGTTTTTGTTTATGCAAAGTTGTGGAGGAAATCTAATGTGAATACCGATTTAGAATTCTATGAAATGCGATATGGTGGAGCTCCAGCAAGTTTTTTAAGAAAATTTAGGGCAATCTATTTA
>NZ_JADGES010000179.1 GCF_016744255.1 Maribacter sp. | reverse complement strand
TTTACAGGAATAGTTCGGGTTAAATCGGAAGAGTAATTAGCATATTCCGCAGCAACATCCATAAGGATTAAATCGCCATCTTGGCATTGCTGATTGTTTTCTATATAATGCAATACGTTTGCATTGTTTCCCGATGCTATTATTGGTGTGTATGCAAATCCTTTAGAACGGTTACGCACGAACTCATGTAACAATTCTGCCTCAATCTCATATTCCCAAACTCCTGGTTTAACAAAGCCTAACAAACGACGAAACCCTTTTTCTGTAATATCACAGGCGGTTTGCATCAATGCAATTTCTTCGGACTCTTTTACCCCTCTAATTTCTTGTAAAATGGGATTACTCTTTGCGTATTGATGTGCAGGAAACTGCACTTTACATTTTTTAATAAACCTATCTTCTCTGGTTTGTGTTTCTACTGCCTGACGGTAATGTTCATTTGTATTAAAATAAACAGTATCTGCCTCGGTCATTAAATCAAAAAACACTTTGTCAAAATCAGAAAGCCAATAAATAGTTTCTATGCCCGAAACTTCTGTCGCTTTTTCTTTGGTCAATTTTTCACCCTCCCAAACTGCAATATGCGCGTTAGTTTCACGAACAAACAAAACTTCTTTATGTGCTTTATTTAGAACATCCGGGAATAAAACCAATATAGTCTCTTCCTGATCCGCACCTGACAAATAAAAAATATCTCTATGTTGCTCAAAAGGCAAGGTGCTATCGGCACTTATAGGGTAAACATCATTAGAGTTAAAAACAGCAATACTTTTAGGCTTCATTTGCGCCATAAATTTTGCTCTGTTTTTTATAAAAAGGGTTGCATTTATTTGTTCGTATTTCATACTTTTCTATTTATTGTAAATTTAAGAATTCTCAGTCACACTACTTGGAGATTTTTTATATTTTAAAAGACCTACAGGACAATCTCTTTTCTCCATATAACTAAATGAAATACAAAATAGAAATCATAAAAAAAATTGAACATACAGAAGCTGTAGTGATTAATGTTACCTATTTTTCTTTCTTATATCGCGAAAAAGGTATTAGATAAAATACACTATAAAAATTGGAGGCTAATAAACAAAACTCACTAGCCATAGGTTTTATTTGTATAGGATTTTTAAAATAGTAAATCGCTCCAATCTGGGTACTACTAGCGAGCTTTATCCTATTTTACAAATGGAATTGTAAAATTTAACGCTTCTAAATCTTTCTTTCCCAACGTAATAATATCAACATCTAAAGTTATTAGCGTTACAGGCTGATCTATAGAATCTCTTTGCACATTTACAATAGCGTCTACCACATCCATCCCTTTAATTACTTTGCCAAAAACGGTGTAATCGCCATCTAATCTATGTAAACCTTCTTTGTTTTGAACAATATAAAATTGGCAGCGAGCAGATAGCTTATCCGGATTATCATCTCTACCAGCACCCAATACTCCATATTCATGCAAAAGATTATCGTTGAATTCTGGTTCTAGTAAATATTCCGAATCCGTAAACCCCGCTGGAGTATCAGGACAACCACCTTGTGCCACAAAATTTGGAATAACACGATTAAAGCTTAAAGAGTCCCAATAACCTTCCTTCGCTAATTCTAAAAAACTTGCTTTATGTTTTGGAGTTTCATTGTACAACCATAAGAGAATTTCTCCCTTTGGAGTACTAATTTGCCCAACTTCATAAGTAACTTCTTCTTTAGTAAAAGAAACCACTACAATACCTGTAACAATTATTAATAAAAGTGTCCATTTCTTCATTTTCAGTATTTTTTAAAAACTTAATACTAACAATAGTACAACTTTTAATAAGGAACGTTTTTAAAAAAATATTAGTTGTACTAGTAATTTTTTTAAAACTAAAAAAGGGACTTAAAAGTTAAGCCCCCTTATATAGTTAATGGTTAGTTATTCTATTTGGACATCATGTTCTTTAACACTCCAACAATTGCCATGATAATACCTCCGCCTACACCACCGCCAGCTACACTACCTAAAAT
>NZ_JADGES010000021.1 GCF_016744255.1 Maribacter sp. | reverse complement strand
AGTAAATATTTAGCTAAGTTTGAGTTCAAATTTTAAAGTATATAATTTAGTTCAAAGTTATAATTTTAAACTTTGTCCCCAAGTTTTACGCTTGACCCAGCGTTATCGGAGAAAATATTTAAAAGTAAATGATTGAATCAACCCAAAAAGTTAGAGTTTAAGTCTGACTAGTGGTTTAAAAGTAGGAAGTAGGAAGAAGGGATTCTTGCTTGAAATGTCTGGATAGACTGGAAATAGGGGTGTTTTGTTATAGAAATAAGTCGTAAAATCGGTCGTTTAGATGTAGTTTTTTTGGGCGATAGATTGCTAGATAAATGATCTAAGGAATACAGGGGAAATCTTATAAAGCCTCTAATAGGTTGGTCTTAGGAAATATGGGGTAACAAAAAAGTCGCATTGTAAAATGCGACTTTGTCTTTTTGATAGAATGTTTAATCTAATGAAGTCCTACTAAATCTCCTTTTATGTTTTTAGATGGTAAGTCTGATTTACCCATTAAGTATATGTCCACCTGACGAGCAGCCTCTCTGCCTTCTGAGATTGCCCATACAATTAGTGATTGCCCTCTACGCATATCACCAGCGGTAAATATATTAGGAACATTGGTTTGGTATTTACCATAAACAGCCTTGTAGTTAGAACGACCATCTCTTTCTATGCCTAATTTATTTGCAAGTGTACTTTCAGGTCCTGTAAATCCAAGGGCTAATAGCGCTAAATCGCATGGCCAAGTTTTTTCCGTTCCTTCTATTTCAATTAATTTTGGACGCTGTCCGGGAACCATTTCCCATTCTACGTTAACGGTTTTAAGAGCGGTAAGTTTCCCGTCTTTATCGGTTATAAACTCTTTTGTATTTATTAGCCAATTACGTTCCACGCCTTCTTTATGAGAAGAAGACGTTTTTAGTTGTAAAGGCCAAAAAGGCCAAGGGGTTGTTGGAGAACGGTGTCCTGGAGGTTTCGGCATAATTTCAAAATTGACCACCGATTTTGCTCCGTGACGGTTTGAAGTTCCAATACAATCGGAGCCTGTATCTCCACCACCAATAACAATAACATTTTTATCAGTAGCCATTACTTGATCTTTAATTTCTTGACCAAAAACTACTTTTGTTTGTTGTGTTAAGAAATCCATTGCTTGTACAACACTATCTGCTTCTATTCCTAGAGTTGGTAGGCTTCTTCTTTCTGTAGAGCCACCACATAGAACAACTGCATCAAAATATTTTAATTCTTCTATGTCATAGTTGACACCAACATTTACGTTTACCTTAAAGGAAATACCTTCGGCTTCTAAAATAGCGACACGCCTATCGATGATTCCTTTTTCCATTTTAAAGTTTGGAATTCCATAGCGTAATAATCCACCAATAGCATCATCTCTTTCAAAAACAGTAACGGTATGGCCTGCTCTATTTAATTGTTGCGCTGTAGCTAAACCAGCAGGGCCGGAACCAACAACAGCAATTCTTTTTCCTGTTCTTGTTTTTGGAGGCTGTGGTTTAATCCATCCTTCTTTAAAAGCACGTTCTACAATGTTTTTTTCAATGTTTTCAATAGATACTGGATCTTCTATAATTCCTAAAACACATGCTTGTTCGCATGGAGCAGGGCATAGGCGACCTGTAAATTCAGGGAAATTGTTAGTAGAGTGTAGTATCCAAGAAGCTTTTTGCCATTCTCCTTGGTGAACCATGTGGTTGAAATCTGGTATTAAATTACCAAGAGGACAACCGCTATGACAAAATGGTATTCCGCAATCCATACAACGAGAGCCTTGTTCAGTGATGTTTTTATCACTCAAAGGAACTGTAAATTCATTATAATTTTCTACACGATCTTTTACAGGCGTGTATGTTTCATCTTTTCTTTCGAACTCTTTAAAACCTGTTACTTTTCCCATTGTCCTATGCTGTTGTTAATTCTTCAACCATTACTTCTCCTTTTGCCAAACGCTTTAATGCTTTCTTGTATTCAGTGGGCATTACTCGAACAAAGTGTTTCAAGCTATTACCCCAATTGGCTAATAACCTTTTTCCAAGTGTACTATCTGTGTGTAAAACATGTTTCTCAATCCATCCTTTTAAATCGATAGCGTCTTCAGCTAAAATATCCTCAAAATCGATTGTTTCGGTATTACATAAACCATTTACGAATTTATTTTCTGGATCATATACATAAGCAATACCTCCACTCATACCTGCGGCAAAGTTTCTGCCAGTATTTCCTAATACAATCACTTTTCCTCCTGTCATGTATTCACAACAGTGATCACCGACTCCTTCTACAACTGTTGTAGCTCCTGAGTTACGCACGGCAAATCTTTCTCCAGCAATACCATTGATGTATGCTTCACCTTCTACTGCACCAAATAAACATACATTACCTACGATAATATTGTTTTCCGCAATGAAATTTGCTTTTGTAGGTTTCTTGATAATCAGTTTAGCTCCAGATAATCCTTTTCCTAAATAATCATTAGTATTACCTTCTAAGTTAAACGTAATTCCATTTGCTCCAAAAGCTCCAAAACTTTGACCAGCCGATCCAGTGAAATTTAGGTTTAATGTGTTTTCTGGTAAACCAAGATGCCCATGTTTTTTAGAAATTTCATTACTTATAATTGCTCCAACCGTTCTATCAATATTTCCTATAGGATAATTTAGTGTAATTTTCTTCTTATCTTCTATAGCAGTTTTTGCATCTTTTAAAATGGTAAAATCTAGAACATTTTCTAAACAATGATCTTGTTTCTCAGAATTTTTAACAGACATCTCTCTGTAAGATTCTGGTCTGTATAATATAGAAGATAAATCTAACCCTTTGGCTTTGTAATGTGTTATAGCTTTATTGGCATTAATTTTATGTGTTTGACCAATCATTTCATCCATAGTACGGAATCCTAATTGTGCCATTATACTTCTTAATTCATTTGCTACATAGTAAAAGAAATTAATTACATGCTCTGGCGTGCCTTTAAAGTTTTTACGTAAATATTTGTCTTGGGTAGCAATACCAACCGGACAAGTATTTAAATGACATTTGCGCATCATAATACAACCAGAAGCTACTAAAGGAGCTGTGGCGAATCCGAATTCTTCGGCACCTAGTAAAGTTGCAATTGCAACATCACGACCAGTTTTTAATTGGCCATCACATTCCACAACAATACGAGAACGTAAATTGTTTAATACTAATGTTTGTTGCGCTTCTGCTAATCCAAGTTCCCAAGGAAGTCCTGCATGTTTTAAAGATGTTAAAGGAGAGGCTCCTGTTCCACCGTCATAACCAGCTATTAAAACAACATCTGCTTTGGCTTTTGAAACCCCTGCGGCAATGGTGCCTACACCAACTTCAGAAACTAATTTTACATTTATTCTTGCTTCGCGATTTGCGTTTTTTAAATCGTAGATTAATTGTGCTAAATCTTCAATAGAATAAATGTCATGGTGCGGTGGTGGAGAAATTAAGCCTACAAAAGGAGTAGAGTTTCTTGCTTCTGCAATCCAAGGTAGTACCTTTTCACCTGGTAATTGTCCACCTTCTCCTGGTTTAGCACCCTGAGCCATTTTTATTTGAATCTCTTTGGCGTTGGCTAAATAATGAGAAGTAACACCAAAACGACCGGATGCGACTTGTTTTATAGCAGAGTTACGGCTATCTCCATTTGCATCTGGAATAAAACGTTTTCTGTCTTCACCTCCTTCACCAGAATTAGATTTGCCTCCAATTCGGTTCATAGCAATTGCTAAATTTTCATGCGCTTCTCTAGAAATAGATCCGTAAGACATGGCACCCGTTTTAAAGCGTTTTACAATTTCGGTCCATGGTTCTACTTCATCTAATGGGATAGGGTCTAGATTGTCGAACTCAAATAAACCACGAATAGTCATTAGGTTTTCGGATTGTTCATTTACTGCTTTTGCATAAACGTTATAACTATCTTGATCATTTAATCGAACTGCCTGTTGTAGTTTAGCAACTGTAGTTGGGTTAAACATATGCCTTTCCCCATTACGTCTCCATCTGTAATCGCCGCCAATATTTAAACCTAATCGATTAGCTATATCTGTATTTGGATATGCATATTTGTAACGCTGGCTAATTTCTTTTTCAATTTCATATAAACCAATACCTTCAATTCTAGAAGCTGTGTATGGAAAATACTTTTCTACGAATTGAGAATTAAAACCAACAATCTCGAATATTTGAGAACCTCTGTAGGAGTGTAATGTAGAGATTCCTATTTTGTTCATTACTTTTAAAATACCCTTACCAATAGCTTTGTTGAAGTTGTCCACAGCTTTTTGCTCGTCCATGCCAGTAATGTAGCCTTCTTTAACTTGCATTCTGATAATCTCATTAACCATATATGGGTTAATTGCAGATGCTCCATAACCAAATAATGTTGCGAAATGATGTGGTTCACGAGGTTCTGCAGATTCGATAATAATATCGAAATAAGAACGCTTACGTAAACGGTTCATTTGATGGTTTACATACGAACAAGCTAATAAAGCAGGAATAGGGGCTAATTCTTTATTTACACCTCTATCCGACAGAATGATAATGTTTGTTTTTCTAAGTAAAGCTTTTTCTATTTGAACAATAATATCTTCAAGAGCATCTTCGAGTCCGTTAAGACCTTTGTCTTTTTGATAAAGGATTTCAATAGTTTCAGTTTTAAAACTTTCAACCGAAATGTTTCTAATTTTTTCTAAATCGGCATTGGAAATTACCGGATTTTGAATTTTTAATTTTCTACATTGTCTTTCAGTAATACTGAATATATTTCTGTCCTTACCTAAAGAAAGGCTTATGTCTGTTACAATTTCTTCCCGAATACCATCTAAAGGAGGGTTTGTGACCTGTGCAAATAATTGTTTAAAGTAATTTGAAATTAATTGAGGCCTATCTGATAAAACTGCTAAAGGTGTATCTATTCCCATAGAACCCAAGGCTTCTTTGCCAACTTGTGCCATTGGTGTAATAACTTCTTGAATGTCCTCAATAGTATAGTTAAACAAGCGTTGTCTTGTTTTTACATCAATAGTTTCAATAGGGCAAGTGGCACTTGTGTAGGGCAGGTCTTTTAAGTGCAATCTTGTTTTTTCTAACCATTTTTTATATGGTCTTTCTAATACAATTTTGTCTTTAATTTCTTCATCGTTAATTATACGTCCTTCATTCATGTCTACCAAGAACATTTTCCCTGGTTCTAAACGGCCATGACTTTCTATATCTTCAGGAGCAACTTCTACAACACCAATTTCGGAAGACATTATTAGTTTACCACTTTTAGTAACTGTATATCTAGAAGGTCTTAATCCATTACGATCTAAAAGAGCACCTATATAATCGCCATCTGTGAAAGGTACAGATGCTGGTCCATCCCAAGCTTCCATAATACAAGCATTATACTCGTAGAAAGCTTTTCTTTCCGCAGACATTGTTTTATGCTTTTCCCATGCTTCGGGAATCATCATCATCATTACCTCTGGTAATGATCTTCCGGTATGCGTTAATAGTTCAACTACCATATCCATAGAAGCAGAATCTGATTTTCCAGGTAGTATAATTGGAAATAATTTGTCTATTTGAGGGCCAAATACAGGGCTACTCATTATTTCTTCCCTAACACGCATTCTACTTACGTTACCACGCAAGGTATTAATTTCACCATTTTGGCACATAAAACGGAACGGCTGTGCTAATTCCCAAGAAGGCATAGTGTTCGTTGAAAAACGTTGGTGTACCAAAGCTAAACGAGTTACTAAATCTTTTTCTTGTAAATCTTTATAGTAAGGCCCAATATCTTCGGGCATTATAATACCCTTGTATATTAAGGTTGTGTTAGATAAACTTGATAAGTAAAAATAGTCGGCCTGCGACATTTTCGATTTTCTAATAGTATGCTCGGTAATTTTACGAGCGGCATATAACTTAGCTTTAAAGTCAGTTTCTGTTATTTTTTCTGTTTGACCAATAAAAATTTGTTCAATATTAGGTTCAGACGCTAATGCTATTTCTCCTAATTGTGTAGAATCTACAGGAACCTCTCTCCAGCCTAAAATAGAAAGCCCTTGGGCTTTTATTTTTTTTTCGAAAATGTCTTTAAAGTATGTGTATTGGTTTTTGTTTTTTGGTAAAAACACCATGCCTACTGCGTACTTTCTCTGTTCTGGAATATTAAAATCACAAATTCTTTTGAAATAATCGTGAGGAATATCAATTAATAATCCTGCTCCATCTCCTGTTTTTCCATCAGAACTAACGCCGCCGCGATGTGCTAGTTTAACTAATATCTCTAAAGCATCATGAATTATTTGGTTGTCTTTCTCTCCTTTAAGGTTGCAAATAAAACCCGCTCCACAGTTTTCGTGCTCAAATTCTGGTAGGTAAAGCCCTTGTTTTTTCAACGTCATAGATTATGGTATTTCTTCAAAAATATCAATTTATTTAAATTTTTCGCAGCAATAATTACTTATTGATAAAAAAAAATACAATGATTATAATAAAACCTTAAAAAATATGTAAATAGAGATATTTGTAAGGTTAAAATTATCATAATGATAAAAGTAACGCTTTGAAGGTGGTTGTGATAGGTTTTTTGGGGGTAATGTTTAGGATTAAGTATTTTGTAACAAATAACCCTAGTAGTATTAAGGAGGTAACAGAAATAAAGTTAAAATAAAACAAAATCTACCCTAAAAAGCAAAGGGTAGAGGTGTTGTGTGTAAAAAATAATTGGATTAATCTTTTAATATACTTCTTGATATAACTATTTTTTGTATTTCAGAAGTGCCTTCATAAATCTGAGTAATTTTAGCATCTCTCATTAATCGTTCTACATGGTAATCTTTTACAAACCCGTTTCCACCATGTATTTGTACAGCCTCAACAGCAGTGTCCATAGCTACTTGTGATGCATATAGTTTTGCCATTGCGCCAGATAGGTCATAGTTGTGTCCGTTGTCTTTATCCCAAGCTGCTTTATATACTAAATGTCTCGCTGCTTCTATTTGAGTATGCATATCTGCGAGTTTAAAAGCTATTGCTTGGTGATTAGAAATTTCTGTTCCAAATGCCTTACGTTGTTTAGCGTATTTTTTAGCTAGTTCATAAGCTCCTGCAGCAATACCTAAAGCCTGTGAGGCAATACCTATTCTGCCGCCGGATAAAGTTTTCATTGCGAATTTAAAGCCAAATCCGTCTTCACCAATTCTATTCTGTTTGGGAACTTTTACATCGTTGAACATTAAAGAATGGGTGTCGCTACCACGAATTCCTAGTTTATTTTCTTTTGGGCCAATCTCAAAACCTTCTGTTCCTTTTTCTACTATTATTGCATTTATGCCTTTATGGCCTTTGTCTTTGTCTGTTTGGGCAATAACAATATATACGCTTGCGGTGCTACCATTGGTAATCCAATTTTTGGTGCCGTTTATAATGTAATGATCTCCTTTGTCTATTGCTGTTGTTTTTTGAGAAGTGGCATCGCTGCCAGCTTCTGGTTCAGATAAACAGAAGGCTCCAATTATTTCTCCAGTTGCTAATTTGGTAAGGTATTTTTCTTTTTGTTCTTCGGTTCCGTATGCTTCAATACCATAACAAACTAGAGAGTTGTTTACAGAAACTACAACAGAAGAAGAGGCGTCTACTTTAGATAATTCCTCCATTACAATTGCATAAGAAATGGTGTCTAAACCACTGCCTCCAAATTTTGGATTTACCATCATTCCTAGAAAACCAAGTTCTCCCATTTTTTTAACTTGCTTTGTGGGGAAACTTTGGGCGTCATCTCTTTCTATTACTTCAGGAAGTAATTCGTTTTGCGCAAAATCTCTTGCGGCATGCTGTATTAGCTTTTGCTCTTCTGTTAAGGTAAAGTCCATATAATTGAAATTATGATAAAATATAGGTGCTAATATAAGTTTATAATGCGATATTCGTATAATTGACTAGAATAAAATTTTGTATAAACAGAGGCTATAGTATATATTTGCTCTCCTATGTATTACTAGAATTGATATTTAATAAATTAATATGACACAGCAGTAACCCCATTTTTGGGGAAACACATTTTATTTTTTTCGGAGATTACTTAGAAAACAAATAGCATATATTAATTTATTACAATCAATTCTTATGAAAGAATTACTGCATATATACGAGAATAAACAACCAGAAATAGTTTTTAATTGGAAAGACCCGGAAACTGAGGCCGAAGGATGGACCGTAATTAACTCTTTAAGAGGTGGTGCTGCTGGTGGAGGAACAAGAATGCGAAAAGGTTTAGATGTAAACGAAGTTTTGTCCTTGGCGAAAACCATGGAAGTGAAGTTTACAGTATCGGGGCCTGCAATTGGCGGCGCTAAGTCTGGAATTAATTTTGACCCTAGTGATCCAAGAAAAAAAGGAGTTTTAGAGCGTTGGTATAGAGCGGTTGCTCCACTGTTAAAAAGTTATTATGGTACTGGAGGAGATTTAAACGTAGATGAAATTCATGAAGTAATTCCTATTACGGAGGATGCAGGAGTATGGCATCCGCAAGAAGGAGTTTTTAATGGTCATTTTAAACCTACAGAAGCAGATAAGATAAATAGAATTGGTCAGCTTAGATTGGGGGTTATAAAGGCAATAGAAAATACCAAATATTCTCCTGAGGTCTCTAGAAAATATACAGTTGCAGATATGATTACTGGTTATGGCGTTGCGGAGGCTGTGAAACATTATTACACTATTTATGGAGGTAATGTAAAGGGGAAAAGAGCGGTTATTCAGGGATTTGGAAATGTAGGTAGTGCCGCAGCTTATTATTTAGCTCTAATGGGGGCTAGAATAGTCGGTATTATAGATCGCGATGGTGGTGTTATTAAGGAAGATGGTTTTTCTTTTGATGAGATTAAAGCCCTCTTTTTGAATAAAAAGGGGAATACTTTAGTGGCTTCAAGGGAAGATTTTGTTCCCTTTGCTGAAATTAATGAACGTATTTGGACATTGGCTACGGAAATTTTTGTTCCATGTGCCGCATCTAGATTAATTACCAAAGAGCAAATATCAAAAATGATAGATACTGGCTTAGAGGTTATATCTTGTGGCGCTAATGTGCCTTTTGCCGATAAAGAGATATTCTTTGGCTCTATAATGGAATATACCGATGGGAAAGTAAGTTTGATACCCGATTTTATTTCTAACTGCGGAATGGCAAGAGTTTTTGCTTATTTTATGGAAAAAAGAGTAGGGATAGATGATGAGTTGATTTTTTCAGATACCTCCAATACTATTAAGGAAGCTATATTAAACATATACAAACAGAATCCTTCTAAACTTAATATTAGTAAAACTGGTTTTGAAATTGCACTGAAGCAATTGGTCTAAAATTAGGTCTTGAGTAAATTAAATAAAAAGAGGCGTTCATTTAATGAGCGTCTCTTTTTTATATTGGGTATTTTCAATAGTGTAATATATAAGGCTTAAGTAAAGTGTTTTTATTTGTTGCAGATTATCTTCTTTTCTAGTTTTATTAATTTTGTTATGATTTTGTGTGGTTTGAAGTAAAAAGTTTGCAAATTTATTTTATTCATATTTCTACAGCTTCTTGTGTGGATAAAAAGCCAATTTTGAATATCTTTAGCAAAAATTCTTCAAAGTTTAGTATAAACAATTATTTAGGATTTAGAAATTACACTGAAACAACTAATTTAATTTAAACCTACCCAGAATGGAAACCATTATTATTATTGTTTTTTTGGCGGGATATTTAGCCATTACCTTAGAACATAATCTTAAAATTGACAAATTAATACCTGCATTGGCTATGATGGCTATATTGTGGGCTATTATTGCACTTACGCATATGCCTGTTTTCGAGGTAAATGCAGAACTGAGAGAATTAGAGCCTACTCATATTGATGAAATTTTACTCCATCATTTAGGGAAGACTGCGGAAATCTTGGTGTTCTTGCTAGGGGCAATGACAATAGTAGAGATTATAGATTATTTTGATGGTTTTGCTACTATTAAAGGGTATATACGAACAAGAAGTAAACGTAAGTTGTTATGGCTATTTTCTATTCTGGCATTTGTTTTATCGGCTATAATTGATAATTTAACTGCTACTATTGTTTTAATAACTATTCTTCAAAAAGTGATAAAGGATAGAGATACAAGACTTTGGTTTGCTGGTATGATAATAATAACAGCAAATGCAGGAGGGGCTTGGTCTCCTATTGGGGATGTTACTACTACTATGTTGTGGATAGCGGATAAGGTATCTGCGCTTCAGTTAGTAAAACATGTATTGTTGCCGTCTATAGTTTGTATGGTCGTTCCTGTTATAGTAGCGAGTAGATTTAAAGCTTTTCAAGGGAATATAGATAGTGAGCTAGGTAGTTTGGAGGAGCCTAAATCTAAGTTTGGTTCTACAATGTTGTATTTAGGATTGGGAGCAATAGTTTTTGTCCCTTTCTTTAAAACAATTACGCATTTACCTCCTTATGTAGGGATGATGCTTTCTCTTGCTGTAGTAGCAACATTTGCAGAAATATATAGTAATTCTAAATTTAGTATATCTAATGTAGAAGGAGAAGGCGATGATACAGCGGGTCATCATAGCCCAGTGCATCATTCTTTATCTAAAATAGAGCTACCAAGTATATTATTTTTCTTAGGAATATTACTTGCGGTGGCGGCTTTGGAGTCTTTAGGGATGCTATTTCACTACGCTGAGAGTCTAAATTCTGCAATTCCTAATACAGATATCGTAGTAATGTTATTTGGTGTTGGTTCTGCAGTTATTGATAATGTGCCTTTAGTTGCTGCAAGTATGGGGATGTTCTCAGAAGGAATGGATAATCCATTATGGCATTTTATTGCTTATTCTGCCGGAACAGGTGGTAGTATGCTAATTATTGGTTCTGCCGCTGGCGTTGTTGCTATGGGAATGGAAAAAATAGATTTCTTCTGGTATTTTAAGAAAATAGCTTGGTTGGCACTCATTGGTTTTCTTTCTGGAGCTGTCGTATTTATTTTATTACGCGATTTTGTATTCCACGGATAATTTAAAAGCTAAAATACCGTTATAAAGGCAAATTCAATAAGAGAAATTATATGTTACTGTTTCAAGATTTGGCACAAGATGCTGCTACCGGAGAGGTAATCTCCGAAGAAAAAACATTGTCTGTAATAGACCTAATTTTTAATGGTGGAACAGGTAGTGTAATTATCATTTCTGTACTATTTATTATGCTAGCTGTTGCTTTATATATTTATTTTGAGCGATTACTAGCAGTAAATGCGGCTTCTAAAATTGATAAAAATTTCATGAATCAAATTCGGGACTATGTAACGAATGGAAAGTTAGAAGCTGCTAAGTTATTATGTGCGCAGACAGATTCGCCTGTAGCCAGGTTAACAGAGAAAGGTGTATCTAGAATAGGGAAACCTTTGGATGATATAAATACAGCTATTGAAAATGCGGGGACTTTAGAGGTATATAAGTTAGAAAAAAATGTCAGTATTTTGGCAACTGTGGCAGGAGCAGCACCAATGATTGGTTTCCTTGGAACCGTAATTGGTATGATTTTGGCATTCCATGAAATGGCAAGTAGCGGGGGGCAAGCAGAAATGGGATCCTTGGCTTCTGGAATATACACGGCAATGACAACAACAGTAGCAGGTTTAATCGTAGGTATTATAGCATATATAGGATATAATCATTTAGTCAATAGAACGGATAAGGTGGTTCATAAAATGGAAGCTAATGCTGTAGAGTTCTTAGATTTATTAAATGAACCTCTATAGAATTGTTATATGAAACTAAAAGGAAGAAATAAAGTAAGTCCAGACTTTAGTATGTCTTCAATGACAGATATAGTTTTTTTGTTATTGATATTTTTTATGCTTACAGCAAACTCTCCAAATGCGTTAGATTTGTTATTGCCTAAGGCGAAAGGAAAATCTACTAATACACAAAATGTATCTGTTAGTATAGATAAGAATTTACAGTACTACGTTAATGACGAGAGAATTAACGGAGAATATATTGAAATTGAATTAAAAAAGGCACTAGAAGGACAAGAGAAACCCACTATTATTCTTAGAGCAGAAGAAAGTGTTGCTATTAAAGAAGCAGTAAACGTTATGGATATTGCCAATAGGAATAGTTATAAGGTTATTTTGGCAGTGCGACCAAATTAATGGCATTTTTAGACACTAAACACAAGAAAAACTCTTTCACTATTACCACGCTTTTATTGAGTGTGCTACTCCTTGTATTGTTTTATATTGGACTTACCTATATGGATCCTCCAGAAGAAAATGGTATTTCTGTAAATTTTGGTACTACAAGTTTTGGAAGCGGTAAAGTGCAACCTAAAGAAAAGATTAAGTCAGAACCTTTAGATACTCCTCCTGAAGAGACTATGCAAGAAGAGGTTGAAGAACAAATACAAGAACAAGTTTCAGAGCAAGAGGTTGTAAAAGAGGCTCCTGCTGAAAAAGTACTTACACAAGAGAGTGAAGAATCTATTAAAATAAAACAACAGCAAGAAGCGAAAAAAAAGGCAGATAATGCGGCTAAAAAAGCAAAAGCTGAGGCTGCACGCGTGGCTAAGGAGAAACACGATGCTCAAGAAAAAATAAAAAAAGAAAAGGCAGCAAAAAAAGCAAAGTTAGATGCTATGATGGGCGGTTTAAATAAATCAGACGGAACAGCATCTGGTAGTGAGGGAGACGATAATAGAGCAGGGGATAAAGGGGAATCAGAAGGAAATCCTTATGCTACTAGCTATTATGGTCCTGGTTCTGGTAGCGGTACTGGTGGTTATGGGTTAAATGGAAGATCTTTGGTGAATAAAGGGAAAGTTGCACAAGAGTGTAATGAAGCTGGTCGAGTAGTAGTAAAGATAATTGTAGATAGAAACGGAAAAGTAATAAGTGCTATGCCTGGAGTACAAGGAACAACAAACAATAATCCATGTCTATTAGAACCTGCTAAAAGAACGGCTTTTAAGCATAAATGGAACTTAGATTCTAATGCTCCAAGTCAGCAAGTAGGTTTTGTTGTTGTCAATTTTAAATTAGGAGAGTGACCTACCCAGAGACTTTAGATTGGATGTTTGGACAACTTCCAATGTATCAACAAAAAGGAAAATCGGCCTTTAATGGAAAGCTAGATAATATAAAAAAGCTAGTGCTACATTTACAGAACCCACATAAGAAATTTAAAAGTATACACGTAGGTGGAACTAATGGAAAAGGTTCTAGCAGTCACATGCTTGCGTCTATTCTGCAAGAAGCAGGATATAAGGTTGGTTTGTATACATCACCACATCTAAAGGATTTTAGAGAGCGCATTCGGATTAATGGAGTACCAGTATCCGAGTCATTTGTGGTTGATTTTGTAAAAGAGAATAAAGCTTTTTTTGAGGCCAATGGCCTATCTTTTTTTGAAATGACTGTGGGAATGGCATTTGGTTATTTTGCCAATGAAAAAGTGGATATTGCTATAATTGAGGTGGGTCTGGGAGGTAGATTAGATTCTACAAATATTATTATACCAGAAGCTACTTTGATAACTAATATTGGTTTAGATCATACCGATTTATTAGGAGATACTTTACTTAGAATCGCTGTCGAGAAAGCAGGGATTATAAAGAAAAATGTTCCTGTTGTTATAAGTGAGCACCAAGAAGTGGTTGCGGATATATTTAATAAGGTTGCAGCGAATAAAAATGCAAAATTATGTTATGCTAGTACAGTTATAACAAAAGACTATAAAACCGCTTTACTGGGAGAATATCAAATAAAGAATATTAAAGGAGTAGTTGCCTTGATAAAAACTTTGGAAAATTTTAAAGTTTCAGAAGCGGATATAAGGGCAGGCTTAAAAAATGTGGTGAACAACACTGGTCTTTTAGGGAGATGGCAAGTTTTGGATCGTAACCCTATCGTTGTTTGCGATACGGCGCATAATAAAGAAGGGTTGTCTTTGGTGCTTAATCAGATAAAAAAGCAATCTTTTACAGATTTACATATTGTTTTAGGTTTTGTAAAAGATAAAAATTTAGAATCTGTTTTGCCTTTTTTCCCTAGAACGGCAAAATATTATTTTTGTAAGCCAAATATTTTTAGAGGATTAGATGCACAGAATTTAAAGAAAAAAGCAAGTGATTTTGGGTTAAACGGAAATGTATTTAACTCAGTTTCAGAAGCTTTAATTGCAGCGAAAGAAAATGCAAAGGAATCCGATTTTATTTTTGTTGGAGGCAGTAATTTTGTGGTCGCAGAAATAGTTTAAAAATTTTCTTTTTTTCTTTTGGGTAAACCAAAAACTATTATATATTTGCACACCCTTAACAAGGGCTCTTAGCTCAGTTGGTTCAGAGCACCTGCCTTACAAGCAGGGGGTCGAAGGTTCGAATCCTTCAGGGCCCACAGTAATTAAAAGCTTCCAAGAAATTGGAAGCTTTTTTATTTTCTCCTTTTTCATCAAAATCGGTATTAGGTTTTTTGAAAATTTTATGCTTACTATTGTGTTAATTAATTAAGTTAAATATTATGGGTAAAGCGCCAAACGTTGTTCTAATAGGATTTGCCTTTTTTTCTATATATGTAATATGGGGTTCTACCTATTTATTGAATAAAATAGCAGTGGAGGAATTGCCTTCTTTTATGTTGGCTTCTATTCGTTTTGTTACCGCTAGTGTATTAATTTTCATTTTATGCAAATTATTAAAGATAGATATCTCTATATCTGTAAGACGATTTAAAAATACTGTAATCGCTGGTTTTCTGTTCTTAACACTAGGTAACGGAGTGGTAGTCTGGGCTTTGAAATATGTAGATAGTGGTTTCGCAGCATTAGTAGTCGCAGCGCAACCTTTAGTCGTGTTGATTTTAATGCGTGTATTACAAGGTAAAAAAATAAAACCTATGTCTATAATTGGGGTTATTCTTGGGATTATCGGTATCTATGTTCTGGTGAGTCAAAAACAAATAATGACTAAGGAAAATGCATTTTTTGGAATGTTTCTAATTTTTATCGCAATGTTAAGCTGGTCATATGGGAGCTTATTTGTAGGGAGAGTAGATTTACCTAAGAACTATTTCGTTAATACAGGGTATCAAATGCTTACTGGAGGAATAATGTTGTTTTTTGTTAGTGTTTTGTTTGGGGAATCTTGGGTGTCTCCTATAGATTGGAGCTTTAGAGTGCAGTTGGCAATGTTGTTATTAATTGTTTTTGGTAGTATAGTTGCATTTACTGCATTTAACTATTTATTAAAAGTAGTCTCTCCTGAGAAGGTGGCAACATCAACCTATGTTAATCCTATTATAGCATTATTTGTTGGATGGTACTTTTTAAAGGAAGAAATAACAACACAATCCATCATAGCTGCTGGGATTTTATTAACAGGTGTTTTTTTTATAAATACAAATAAAAAGTTTGTGCTGTTTTCTAGATTTTCAGGAAGATTAAGTACTAAGGATGAGGAGTGATGAAATGTGGTGCGGAACTGTAGAATTATCTTCATAATAGGTTAATTTTGAATATCGTGTTATTTTAGTAATTTATGAAGTAAATAGTTATACTTTGGTTACAATCATTTCTTGGATTAATCGTTATTTAGAGTAGGAGTTTTTAACTATTTTTTAAAACTCAGTATAACAAAACACCATGCTCAATAAAAGCATTAAATTTTTAATTGAAAACAAGTTAGTAGGACTTATACTCTTGTTTTTATTTTTTATCTGGGGAATTATACATGCGCCGTTTAATTTGGGGCTAGGTATTTTGCCTAGCAACCCAGTTTCAGTAGACGCAATACCTAATATAGGGGAGAACCAACAAATAGTTTATACAGAGTGGGAAGGGCAATCTCCGCAGGATGTGGAAGACCAAATTACATATCCGCTAACCTCTAATTTATTGGGAGTTCCTGGAGTAAAATCAGTGAGAAGTTCTTCTATGTTTGGTTTTTCTAGTATCTATGTCATTTTTGAAGATGATATTGATTTTTATTGGGCTAGGAGTCGTTTGTTAGAGAAAGTAAGTGCATTGCCGTCTAATTTATTGCCGCAAGGAGTAAGTCCTACTTTGGGTCCTGATGCAACTGCTTTAGGACAGATTTTTTGGTACACTTTAGAAGGGAGAGATGATAAAGGTAAGGTTACTGGAGGGTGGGATTTACAAGAAACACGTTCTATTCAAGATTTTTATATTAAAAATGCATTATCAGGAGCAAAAGGAGTTGCGGAAGTAGCCTCCATTGGCGGATATACGCAGGAATATCAAGTAGATATTAATCCTGAATTAATGCGACAGTATAATGTTACTATTAAAGACGTTGTGCAAGCGGTTAAGGAGAGTAATCGCGATGTTGGAGCAAAAACCTTAGAGATAAATCAGGCGGAATATTTTGTACGTGGATTAGGGTATATAAAAAGTAAAGAAGATATTGAAAATGCTCAAGTTCGCAATGAGAACTATATTCCAATAAAAATAAAAGATATTGCGAATGTTACTTTAGGGCCATCCGAACGACGTGGAATTTTAGATAAAGAAGGCGCAGAGGTTGTTGGTGGAGTTGTAGTGGCAAGACATGGAGAAAACCCAGTAGATGTAATTAACGGAGTTACTCAAAAAATAAAAGAGCTAGCTTCTGGGTTGCCATCTAAAGTTTTAAAAGATGGAAGAACTTCCCAACTCACCATAGTACCGTTTTATGACCGTACGGTACTTATAAAAGAAACTATAAACACTTTAAAAGATGCCTTAACCTTTGAGATATTAATTACCATTTTGGTTGTTATAGTCATGCTTTTTAATCTTCGCATCTCTGTGTTAATTTCGGGTTTAATGCCTATAGCCGTACTCATGGTATTTATTGCAATGAAGATTTTTAAAGTCGATGCTAATATTGTGGCACTTTCTGGAATAGCAATAGCAATAGGGACAATGGTAGATATGGGGATAATATTGTCAGAGAATATTGTCCGTCATTTAAAATTAATAAAAGAAGAGGAGTCTGTAGACAATGTGGTGTATAATGCAACGATAGAAGTTTCGGGAGCAATTATTACAGCAGGGTTAACTACTATTGTAAGTTTTATTCCAGTTTTTACTTTAACTGGTGCGGAAGGAAAATTATTTGCGCCGTTAGCTTTTACAAAAACAGTGGCGTTAACCGCGTCCATGATTGTTGCTTTATTTGTAATACCCCCTTTTGCAGCCCAATTGTTTAGAAAGTATAAAAAAATAGAAAGTATAAAAATTATTGGGAATATTGCGTTGGCAGTAATAGGTGTAATTGCAATATTCTACGGTTATTTTATAGGAATTTTATTAATTGGATATGCAATTTTAGGAGTTTTAAAAAGAATTTCTAAAATAACCGAGAAGCAATTTAATAACTACCAATTAATTTCGAGTAGCATCGCTATTTTGGGATTGTTGGGATATTATTGGAGACCGCTGAGTTATGGGAATTCCATCTTTAGTAATTTTATTTTTGTTACAATAATCTGCGCTTTGGTTTTAGGAATTTTGTTAATTTTTAAAAAATATTACGAACAAATATTGTTCTGGGCATTAGAGAATAAAGTTAAATTTTTAAGTATTCCTTTGGTTTTGTTGACTTTTGGAGCACTAATAATGGTTAATACAGGTAAGGAGTTTATGCCTTCTTTAGATGAAGGTTCTTTTTTACTGATGCCAACATCTATGCCGCATTCAGGAGTAGCAGAGAATAAAAGGGTTTTAAAGCAGTTAGATATGGCTGTGGCCAATATCCCTGAAGTAGCAACAGTTGTTGGTAAAGCAGGAAGAGTAAATTCAGCCTTAGATCCAGCTCCATTATCCATGTATGAGAATGTTATACTGTATAAACCAGAATTTATTTTAGATGAAAGTGGGAGTCCATTATCTTTTAAGGTTAATGAAGATGGTTTTTTTGAAACTAATGAGGGAATTTATGTAGATGCCGGAACTGGATATAATAGGGAGGATTTAATTGTAGATGGGTCGGGTGAATTTTATAGAAACTGGAGACCATCTATTAAAAATAAGAACGATATATGGGATGCTATTGTAGATGCAACTAAACTTCCGGGAGTTACAACAGCACCTAAACTACAGCCTATAGAAACGCGTTTGGTAATGTTACAGACGGGTATGCGTGCTCCAATGGGGGTAAAAATAAAAGGGACTAATTTAAAAGCTATTGAAGCTTTAGGAGTGTCATTAGAGCAAATAATAAAAGGAGTTGAAGGAGTTAAAAGAGAGGCTGTATTTGCAGATAGAATTGTAGGTAAGCCATATCTTTTGTTAGATATAGATAGAGGAAAAATTGCACGTTATGGTGTTTCGGTTTCCGAAGTGCAAGAACTATTAGAAATAGCAGTCGGTGGAAAAGTTTTAACACAAACGGTAGAAGGTAGAGAGCGTTATGGTGTTCGTGTAAGGTATCCTAGAGAATTAAGGGGGACCCCAGAAGATTTAGAAAAAATATATCTACCATTGCGTAATGGTAGATATATACCTCTTTCCGAAGTTGTTACAATTCGTTACGAGAAGGGGCCACAAGTTATTAAGAGTGAAGATAGCTTTTTAGTAGGCTATGTGCTTTTTGATAAAGAGGAAGGTTATGCGGAAGTTGATGTTGTAGAGAAAGTAAAAGAAGTAATACAGGGTAAAATAGAAGACGGAAACTTGCAAATTGAAGAAGGACTTAGTTATAGTTTTGCTGGTACATATGAAAATCAGGTACATGCAGAGAAAACGCTTTCCTTTATTGTTCCAATAGTACTATTAGTTATCTTCTTAATTTTGTATTTACAGTTTCGCTCGGTATCTATATCTTTAATGGTATTTACAGGGGTTGCTGTTGCCTTCGCTGGTGGGTTTATATTAATTTGGCTATATGGGCAATCTTGGTTTTTAAATTTTGGTATTGGTGGAGTAAATCTGAGGGATTTATTTCACATGGGTACAATACATCTTAGTGTTGCCGTTTGGGTAGGGTTTATAGCTTTGTTTGGTGTTGCTACAGATGATGGAGTGGTAATGGCAACTTATTTAAAACAAGTGTTTAAGAAAAATAGTCCAGAAAGTATTTCAGATATAAGAAACTCCGTGCTCGAGGCAGGTAGAAAAAGAATTAGACCTTGCTTAATGACTACAGGGACAACTATCCTGGCATTATTACCAATATTAACAGCGAGTGGAAGAGGGAGTGATATTATGATTCCTATGGCAATACCTAGTTTTGGGGGTATGTTAGTGGCTTTAATTTCGTTATTTATTGTGCCAGTTTTGTTTAGTTGGCGAAAAGAAAGCAAATTAAAATAGAAAGATGTTTTTAAAGAAAAAACTATGTTAAAAAAGTATGGAACTTATCTTATTGTTTTATTAGCAGGCCTTGCTTTGGGGTATCTTTTTTTTGGTTCTAATGCTAACAAAAAAAACCAACAACACTTGTCTAGTGAAGAGCAGGTACATAGTTGGACCTGCTCTATGCATCCGCAAATAAATACCGAAGAACCAGGAGATTGTCCTTTGTGTGGTATGGATTTAACTCCGGCTAATATAGGCGATTCTGAAATTGGTACACAGCAATTTAAAATGACTAAAAACGCCATGGCTCTGGCAAATATAGAGACTACCGTTGTAGGGCTTGGGAGTTTAAAAAATAACACACTTGTTTTATCAGGAAAAATAACGTCTAATGAAAAAACGAATGGTGTGCAGACTAGCATTTTCGATGGTAGAATAGAGAAGCTCAATGTAAATTTTGTGGGACAGTATGTTAAAAAAGGACAATTACTTGGTTCTATTTATTCCCCAGAATTGTATGCGGCGCAAGACAAATTGCTCACTTCTGTGTCTTATAAGGATACACATAAGAAATTATATGCGGCAGCAAGAAACACACTTGGTTTGTGGAAAATGACAGATGAACAAGTAGATGCAATAATTAAGTCTGGTAAGCCTATGATGAGTTTTCCCGTTTATGCAGATGTGTCGGGTACGGTTACGGAGATTATGGCAGCAGAAGGTAATTGGTATAAACAAGGAGAAGCTTTGTATAAGGTTTCCAATTTATATACAGTTTGGGCAATTTTTGATGCTTATGAGAATCAACTTCCTACATTAAAAGTTGGTCAGGACATAACAATTACTTCAAACGCTTTCAAAGGGGAAGTATTAAAATCTAAGATATCATTTATAGAACCCGTTTTAAATTCAAATAGTAGAACTGTTGCGGTGAGAGTTACTTTAAATAATAAAAAACAACGCTTTAAGCCTGGTATGTTCTTGCAAGGAGAAATACAAGGGCTGGTAAATAACAAGGTGTTAACGGTTCCCAAATCTGCGGTTATGTGGACAGGTAAAAGGTCTTTGGTTTATGTAAAGCCAAATCCAAAAAACCCTGTTTTTGAAATGACCGAAGTAATGTTAGGGAAAGTGATAGGGGATTCTTATGTTATTTTAGATGGATTGTCTTCAGGAGATGAGGTCGTTACTAATGGTACTTTTACAGTAGATGCTGCCGCTCAGTTACTAGGAAAAAGGTCTATGATGACGAATGAGAAAGATGGAGATAATACTATGAGCGAGATGCAGGAAGGGAATGGTAAGCTAATTTTTAATGATAATTTAAAATCAGAACTACCTAAGATAATACATACATACATGCAGCTAAAAGACTTTTTAGTGGCTACGGATTCTCATAAGTCGATGTTAAAAGCTGGGGAGTTAAAGGAGTTGCTTAATACTATAGATGGGTCTGTTTTAGATGAGGAAGTAAAAAAACATATAGATATTCTTAAAGCAACTACTGCAAAAATTGCTATGTCTAAGGATATAAAGAAACAGCGAAATCAATTTAAGCCTCTATCCAAAAGTATTGTTGCTATAACTAGTAGCTTAAGCAATTTAGATCAGCCTATTTATGTACAATATTGTCCTATGGCAGATAATAATAAAGGAGGTACTTGGCTCAGTTTCGATGATGAGGTTTTTAATCCCTATTATGGGGATGAAATGTTACACTGCGGAAGTGTAACAAAAACCATTCAGTAATTCTATATTATAAAATATCTAAAATTCTTTCTAATGCCATACCTCTAGAGCCTTTAATTAATAAAGACGAATTATTGGGTAAGCTATACTCTTTTAAATAAGCTTTAAGGGAGTTAAAAGAGTTAAACTTATTTAAAGTTGTTTCTGTTTTATAAAAATTCTCGCCAATTAAGAAGACAGAATTAAATTGCAATTTTTTGGCTAAATCGGCAATACTTTGGTGTTCTTCATTAGCGGTGTTTCCAAGTTCAAACATATCGCCTAGAAATAGAATTTTAGTGTCTTCTTTAAGGCTGCTAAAACTCTCTAAAGCAGCTTTCATGCTAGTTGGGTTGGCATTGTATGCGTCCAGAATAATTTTATTTCCTTGTTTTTCTATTATTTGTGAGCGGTTATTTTCGGGAATGTAACTCTCTATAGCCTCTTTTATTAAGGAGAGAGGAATAGAAAAATATTTACCCATAACTATAGCTGCACAGCAATTGGTAAAATTATATTTTCCAATGAGTTGTGATTCTATTATAGTATCTTCTACTTTAATAGATACAAAAGGGTTGGCGCTTAAAAGTTCTATATTGTAATATTCTTTTTGTTCTTGGCTAAATCCAAATTTTTGAATGTAATTGTCTAATTTGCTTTTTTGTATCGGGTCGTCTGCGTTTAAGAAAAGATGTTTTTTGTTAGCAGTGAGATACTCATATAATTCACTTTTTCCTTGAATTACACCTTCTAAGCTTCCAAAACCCTCTAAGTGTGCTTTTCCAAAATTAGTTATATAGCCATAATCAGGTTCGGCAATAGAGCATAAAAAAGCAATTTCTTCTTTATGGTTTGCGCCCATTTCAACCACTGCTATTTCGGTGTCCTCTTTTATAGAAAGAAGGGTTAGCGGAACACCAATGTGGTTGTTGAGGTTGCCTTTGGTGGCAATAGTTTTGTATTGTTTAGATATTACCGCGTTAATAAGTTCTTTGGTGGTTGTCTTGCCATTACTACCAGTAATGCTTATTATTTTGGCTTTACAATATTTTCTATGAAAATTTGCTAACTTTTGTAAAGTGATTAAAACATTTTTTACAAGAATAATATTTTCATTTGGAGAATGTAACTCTTCGTCAACAATAGAAAGGCAGGCTCCTTTGGATAGGGCTTCTTTGGCATAAGTATTGCCATTGAAATTTTCTCCTTTGAGAGCAAAAAATATGCTGTTAGAGTCTATTTTTCTTGTGTCCGTGCTAATAATAGGGAAGCGTAAAAAAAGCGAGTGTAATTCTTCTATTGTCATAATTCGAAGATATAAAAAAAGCCCTTTTTATAAAGGGCTTTTTTAATCGTTTTTTAAGGAAAAATTATTTTGCTTTCTTTCCTCTAATTGTTTTGTTTTTAGTTTTAGATTTAGAACCTACTCTAGACATAGCACATCTAAAACCGATATAATCTGTAGCCATATATTGTGGCATATATCTTCTTTGTGCAGGATCTAACCAATATGCTCTATCTCTCCAAGAACCGCCTTTGAAAACTCTTACCTCGTTATTGATTAAAGATGTTCTGTTGTTAGATTTGTCATACTCTCGTATTAATTTGCCTAAAGAATCTTTCTTTACACTATGCTTAGGAGCATCATACATTTTTTTCTGATCAGCTTCATCTTCTTCATCACTGAATCTGTCATAGAATCTAGAAGAGCTAGCATCACCGTCTCTGTAGCCTCTGTTGTCACTAGAAGAGAAGTTGGTTCTTAAATATGTTTCTTCTTCATCAACAGGAACCATTTTAATTTCACCAGGTAAATTTAAAGCTATTATTTTTCCGTTTGGTAATGTATCGTAAACTATAGAATCTCTTAGTATGTTTACTTTTCCGTTCTCACCAATGGCGCTTTTCATGTAAATGTTACCTCTATAATAGTTAAAGTCACTTACTTCATCATCTACTATAGGCCTGTATACATCAGAAACCCATTCGGCAACGTTACCAGCCATGTCGTATAAACCTAAATCATTTGGTTTGTAAGACATCACTTGTGCTGTAATATCTGCACCATCATCAGACCATCCTGCAATTCCGCCGTAATCTCCTTTTCCTTGTTTAAAGTTGGCTAGTTGATCTCCACGACCTACACGTTGTCCGTTTCTAGTATAATCACCATCCCAAGGGTATTTTTTTCTACCCCTATAATTATTGTATTCTCTAGAGCCAGATTGTGCTTGAGCAGCATATTCCCATTCTGTTTCTGTAGGCAGTCTATATTCTGGCATAATAACTCCGCTACTTCTATTCGCAAAGTTATTTACGCTGTCTTTTTTCATTTTACCTTGTAACGAATCTATTTGTCCATTATAAACAGATTCTGGTCTGTTTAAATAAGCTTCTGTGTTAAAGGTTCCGGCATCTTCGCCAGATAAGGCTTTGTATTTAGCGTCTTTAGCTAAATAACCTTCTCTTTCAAGCATAACCTCATTCACTCTATCGGTTCTCCATTCAGCAAATTGTGTTGCTTGGATCCAGTTAACACCTACCACTGGGTACTCTGCATATGCAGGGTGACGCAAGTAGTTATTTGTCATTGTTTCATTGAAACCTAAGCGATTTCTCCAAACCAAAGTATCTGGTAATGCTCCTTTATAAATATTTGTATATTTAGGGTTTTCAGGAGGATACACACTTTTTAAGTAATCTAAGTATTCTAAATACATTACATTGGTAACCTCTGTTTCATCCATATAAAAGGACTGAACATGCTGTGAGGTAGGAGTGTTGTTCCAATCATGCATAACATCATCTTGTACTTTACCTTTCGTAAAAGTACCTCCTTCAATAAAGACTAAACCAGGAGCGGTTTCTTGCTCTTTAAAATCTGAATTGAATTGGAAACCACCTTCTTTTGCATTTATTTTCCAGCCTGTAGCTCTCGATACATTTTTAGAAGATGAAGTTTTTTTACAGCTGGTAACTGAAAAACCTCCTGCTATTACAGCGCATGAGAGTACAACTTTAATAAACTGTTTTTTCATAATTAGGACTTGAGTTCAAATTGTTTACTACTTATATATGGTAGTGTTGGAATTTGTATTTAGATTAATTTTAGGCTTACTTTCGGCTTATAAAACGATGATTTGCACATAATATTTTACAGATTAAAAATATTTTTTTAAATCATATTTAAATTTGCAGCCAAAATATTGGTTCTAAAATTTATAACGGCTGAAATACTTTTATAGTATGACTAACAACGATTCTTTTAGCCTCTAGACGATATATTATTGTATATGTTCTTTTATCCTTAATTTAGGTGTCTTATTTTAAAATTAACAGATAGATGTATTTTCTTACTAAGTTACTTGAGAAATAATAATGTTGATATACACAAGATATTGTAAAAATGGTCGTTTACCTGTTGTGTAGCTACATTAAAGATGTGTATGTTATTTTTTAGACCCATAAAATCAACTTTTGAAAAATGAAGAGATTATCATTACTTTTTTTAGTAGTTTTTGCTTTTAAGTTAAGCGCTCAGGAGGATCGTGTTATTACAACAGCAGTTCCCTTTTTAACAATCGCAGCAGATGCAAGAGCTGCAGGTATGGGTGACATGGGAGTTGCTACTTCTACTGATGCTTTTTCGCAACAATGGAATCCTGCTAAATTTGCTTTTGCAGAAAGAAAAATGGGTATAGGAGTAAGTTATACACCGTATTTAGAAAGTATAATCACGGATATAGCATTGTTGAATGCAAGTTATTTTAATAAGATAGATGACAGGAGTGCTTTTGCTCTTAGTTTGCGGTATTTTACCTTAGGGGAAATAGAGTTAAGGCAATTTGCAAATGACCCAGGTTCTTTAGCTAAGCCTAATGAGCTGTCTTTAGATGGTTCTTATTCCTTAAAATTAAGTGAAACATTTTCTATGGCTGTGGGAGGTAGGTTTATTAGGTCTAATTTAAAAATTCCGCAAGCAAATAATACAGAAGACTCTCAAGCAGCTACGTCATTTGGAGTAGATATTGCGGGTTTTTATCGTTCTAGAGAGCTAGCTTATAATAGTTTCGATGGTCGTTGGAGAGCAGGATTTAATTTATCTAATTTAGGAGGTAAAATTCAGTATGACGAAGGTGGGCAAGAGAATTTTTTGCCGACTAATTTAAAATTTGGACTTGGTTTCGATTTTATTTTAGATCAAGATAATAGTATTGGTTTAACAACGGAGTTTAGTAAATTGTTAGTACCTACACCACAAGATTTTAATAATGATGGTGTTTTGGATAGCGCGGATAACAATGAGTATCAAAATATAGGAGCTTTTGAAGGGGTTTTTAAATCTTTTGGCGATGCACCAGATGGTTTTAGTGAAGAGCTTAAAGAATTTACATGGGCATTAGGAGCAGAATATGTATACCAAGATTCTTTCATGATTAGAACTGGGTATTTTAATGAAAGCGAAGAAAAGGGCTCTAGGAAGTTCTTTACTTTAGGAGCTGGGTTCAAATTTAACTCCGCCCAAATAGATTTGTCCTATTTATTTTCAACGTCACAAGTTAGAAACCCTCTAGAGAATACATTACGTTTTTCTTTGACATTCAATTTAGGAGAAGAATTTTTTAACGAATAGTAATAACAATAAATTTTGAATTATAAGATAGGCCTGCAGTAATGCAGGCTTTTTTTATATAAATATTGGGCGGAGTTTGTTGCTGTGAAACTATTTTAGGTAGAATTTTTATTTGGAATACCTAAAGATGTTCTAATTTTAGAAAAAAGATTTACTAAGTTGCTATTATGATAAAACAAAATATAAGTTTTGATATCTCGGTTTATGATTCTTTAGAAGAGTTATTGAAAGAGGATAAAGAATTAATGCAATTGGCTATTGCAGCAAGAGAAAAAGCATATGCTCCTTATTCTGGTTTTAATGTAGGGGCGGCTGTTTTATTAGAAAACGGAAAAGTTGTAACTGGTAGTAACCAAGAGAATGCGGCATACCCTTCGGGTTTGTGTGCGGAAAGGGTGGCTGTTTTTTATGCAGGAGCTAATTATCCGGGCGTTAAAATAAAAAAAATAGCTATAACAGCAGCTTCCGTAAATTATGTTGTAGAGAGAGCTGCAGCGCCCTGTGGAAACTGTAGGCAGGCTATTTCTGAATATGAGGTTAAGCAGGATAGTCCTATTGCCTTATTTTTAATGGGAGAAAAAGGAAAGGTATTGCAATGCAATGCAATAGCAGATATTTTACCACTTGCCTTTACGAGTAATTATTTGTAGAAAAACAGGTTGATTACCTTTCTTTTTTATAGGCACTAAAATGTTTTTTAACAAAAGCTATTTTAAAGGTTAATTTTTACTGGTACGTTTTGCTTATTTTTTTTTTATCCGTTCATTAATATGTGTATTTTTGCTCTTCCTAAACTAGATGGAATGTGTTTTGTTTAGTTAATAATATAGAATCCTAATAAAATACCTGATTAATGGAAAAAATCACAAAAGAAACGTATCTAAATTGGTATAAAGACATGTTGTTCTGGAGAAAGTTTGAGGATAAACTTGCTGCAGTTTATATACAACAAAAAGTAAGAGGGTTTCTTCATTTGTACAATGGACAAGAGGCAGTTTTGGCTGGAGCATTACATGCAATGGACTTAACAAAAGATAGAATGATTACTGCGTATAGGAATCATGTGCAACCAATAGGTATGGGTGTAGATCCTAAACGTGTGATGGCGGAACTTTATGGAAAAGTTACAGGAACGTCTCAAGGAATGGGTGGTTCAATGCATATTTTTTCTAAGGAGCATAGATTTCATGGCGGACATGGAATTGTTGGAGGTCAAATTCCTTTAGGAGCAGGAATGGCATTTGGAGATAAGTATCACGGAAATAATGCAGTTACTTTGTGTTATATGGGTGATGGTGCTGTAAGACAGGGAGCACTTCATGAAGCTTTTAACTTAGCAATGTTATGGCAATTGCCTGTAGTTTTTGTTTGTGAGAACAACGGTTATGCAATGGGTACATCTGTAGCTCGTACTGCACATACAGAAGAAATATG
The DNA here is from genome assembly GCF_016744255.1 of Maribacter sp. GTDB lineage: Bacteria > Bacteroidota > Bacteroidia > Flavobacteriales > Flavobacteriaceae > Maribacter_B. The sequence goes on along the minus strand of NZ_JADGES010000021.1, from coordinate 13,802 downwards.
GAAATTAGGCTTAGGATACGAAATGCCTTGTGGGCCTGTAGATGGGATGAACCCTGTTACAGTAGCACAAGAAATGAGTAAAGCTATTGATAGAGCAAGAAGTGGTGGTGGACCAACTTTTTTAGAAATGAAAACATATAGATATAGAGGACACTCTATGTCAGATGCGCAGCATTATAGAACAAAAGCAGAAGTTGAAGAATACAAGAAAATTGATCCTATAACACAAGTGTTAGATGTAATTAAGGAAAATAATTATGCAACGGAAGAAGAAATAGCACAAGTGGCTAAGGATGTTAAGGCTTTAGTTTCTGAATGTGAAAAATTTGCAGAAGAATCCGATTACCCTCCAGTAAACCAATTATATGATATGGTTTACGAACAAGAAGATTTTCCATTTGTAGAACATAAAATATAAGTAAATGGCAATAGTAATTAATATGCCTCGCCTCAGTGATACAATGGAGGAAGGTACAGTAGCTAAATGGCTTAAGAATGTTGGTGATAAAGTTGAAGAAGGCGATATCCTAGCAGAAATAGAAACAGATAAAGCTACAATGGAGTTTGAATCTTTTAACGAAGGGACATTACTTCATATTGGTATTGCAGAAGGAGATGGTGCGCCAGTAGATACTTTGTTAGCAATAATTGGTGATGAAGGGGAAGATATTTCAGGTCTATTAAATGGTTCTGCGGCGCCAGCTGTTGCAGAAGTAGTAGTAGAAGTTGTTTCGGCTCCTACAGCTACCGAAGTTCCGAATGGTGTAGTTATAATCAACATGCCTAGATTAAGTGACACTATGGAAGAAGGCACGGTGGCAACTTGGTTAAAGAGTGTTGGTGATAAAGTCGAGGAAGGCGATATCCTTGCGGAAATAGAAACAGATAAAGCAACTATGGAATTTGAGTCTTTTAATGAAGGGACTTTATTGCATATTGGTATTGCAGAAGGAGAAGGTGCACCTGTAGATACTTTGTTGGCTATTATTGGCCCAGCAGGTACTAACGTGGATGGACTTTTAAAAGGAGCTCCTGTTGCGGCACCAAAAGAGGCAGCTGTGGTAGAAAAGACAGTAGAGACTAAAGCAGATTCTACAAGCGAAAGTACTGCTGTTTCTGATGGAGAAAGAATTTTTGCATCACCGCTAGCTAAAAAAATAGCCAAGGATAAAGGTGTTAATTTAAGGGATATAAAAGGATCTGGAGATCAAGGTAGAATTGTAAAGAAAGATGTAGAAGATTATACGCCTTCGCAATCTAGTTCTGCGACTCCTGTTGCCGCTGCTACTGTTGCAGTAGCAAGTGTAGCCCCTGTTGTTTTACCAGTAGGAGAAGAAAGTTCAGAAGAAGTTAAGAATTCTTCTATGCGTAAAACCATTGCTAAGGTATTAGTTAACTCTAAAACCACAGCACCACATTTCTATTTAACAATAGAAGTAGATATGGATAATGCTAAAGCTTCTAGAGCACAAATAAATGGGTTGCCAGATACAAAAGTATCTTTCAATGATTTAGTTGTAAAAGCTTGTGCAATGGCATTACAAAAACATCCACAAGTAAATACTTCATGGAACGGAGATACTACTAGATATAACAAACATATAAGTGTAGGTGTTGCAGTTGCAGTTGCTGAAGGATTGGTTGTTCCTGTATTGAAGTTTACAGACCAAATGAGTTTGTCTCAAATTGGTGCTACTGTAAAAGAGTTAGCAGGAAAAGCTAGAAATAAAAAGCTTACTCCTGCTGAAATGGAAGGCAGTACGTTTACAGTTTCTAACCTAGGTATGTTTGGTATTACAGAATTTACCTCTATAATCAATCAACCAAATTCAGCTATATTATCTGTCGGAGCTATTGTTCAAAAACCAGTAGTTAAGAATGGAGAAATTGTAGTGGGGAATACTATGAAGGTAACATTAGCTTGTGACCATAGAACGGTAGACGGAGCTGTTGGAGCACAATTTTTAATGACTTTAAGGTCTTTCTTAGAAAATCCTGTAACAATGTTAGCATAATATTATAGCAAATGTTGATTAGTATATAAAGCATCCAGATTTATCTGGATGCTTTTTTTATCTTTATAACTTAAAGTAATCTTATGCGAAAAATTATTCAAATTGTAATTGTAGTGTTCCTTGTGGGTTGTGGTTCAGCACAGCTTAAAGAAACGGATGCTTCCAAGGTGTCTAACAACCCTGAAGGGGTAAAAGGTAAAATTGTAGGAGAGGAAAATGTTGTCGATAATACATCGGTAATAAATAGGGTTGAGGTAGAAAAAAATATATTTTCTTCCTCTGAGAATATTTCAGAAATAATGGCATTTTTGGCATCCGACGAACTTCAAGGGAGAGATTCAGGGACTGAAGGAATAGAAAAAGCGGCAAAATTTATTGAGGCAAAACTAATAAACGCGGGTGTGTCACCATACTTTGAAAGCTATAGAGATACCATTTCTAATTTTGATAAGCCAGCATACAATATAGTTGGTTTTGTAGAAGGTAGCGATCCCGATTTAAAAAAGGAATGTATTATTATAGGAGCGCATTACGACCATATAGGTTTGTTGTCTGGAGGAGAAGATACTATTGCTAATGGGGCAAACGACAATGCTTCGGGGACTAGTGTTGTTTTAGAATTGGCACGCTATTTTGGGAAAGAAAAAATCAATAAACGTAGTATTATATTTGCCCTATTTACAGCAGAGGAGAAGGGTTTATTGGGGTCTATACATTTAGCAAACGTTCTTAAAACAAAAAATATAAGCCTCTATGCTATGTTAAATTACGAAATGGTAGGGGTGCCTTTGGTAGGTAAGGATTATTTAATGTATGCTACTGGTTATGAATTATCTAATCTTGCAAGTGTTGGTAATGGTTATGGAGGAGAAAATTTAATTGGTTTTTTGCCTAAGGCTAAAGAATACAATCTATTTAAGAGATCCGATAATTTCCCTTTTCATGAAGTTTTTAATGTGCCTTCTCAAACATTTTGCACTTTCGATTTCACCAATTTCAACCATTATCATAAAGTAGGAGATGAGAATGAGCTAATGGATTTTAATCATATGGCAAACGTTGTTAATCAGTCCATCCCAATGATAGAAGGAATAGTAAATTCTAAAACAAAAGAGATACATTACTAATGGCAAACGTTATTATTACAGGAACTAGCCGCGGAATAGGTTTTGAGCTGGCTAAGCTTTTTGCAGAAGAAGGGCATAATGTACTTGCCTTGTCTAGAAATAGGAAACCGATAGAGGATTTAGGTCATAAGTTAATACACGCATTTCCTTTTGATATAAGTAATAAAAAGGATATTGAAACCCTTGATGTTTTTTTAAAGGAAACTTGGAAAACTGTTGATGTATTAATAAATAATGCAGGAGCTTTATTAAATAAGCCTTTTTTAGAAAGTTCAACAGAAGAGTTTCAAGAAGTATATAAGATTAATGTTTTTGGAGTTGCAGAAATTACAAAAACTGTTTTGCCGTTTATGCCTAAGGAAGGGCATGTGGTTACAATTAGTTCTATGGGCGGCGTTCAAGGAAGCGCAAAATTCCCAGGTTTATCTGCGTATAGTTCTAGTAAAGGGGCTGTAATTACTTTAACAGAATTGTGGGCAGAAGAGTTTAAAGAAGCAGGGCCATCTTTTAATGTGCTAGCTTTAGGTGCCGTACAGACGGAAATGTTAGAAGAGGCTTTTCCTGGTTACGAAGCACCAACAACGGCTTTAGAAATGGCAACTTACATTAAGGAGTTTGCGATAAATGGGCATAAATTCTATAATGGTAAAATGCTTCAGGTATCTAATAGTACCCCTTAACTTTCAATGATTAATCTTTTCTTTATAATACAGTTATACTATTTTAATTAAATGGAGCGTACTTTAATAAAATATTTACCGGAAAGAGCTGTGGGTATGTGCTTAGAGCTTATTAAGGTAAATGGAGTACATTTAAAAATTGTAAATGAGAGAGTTACTAGGCATGGAGATTATAGAAGGTTGGCAAATGGACAACATCAGATTACGGTAAATGTTAGTTTAAATAAATATCGTTTTTTAATAACCCTTGTTCATGAAATAGCGCATTTAGTAGCTTTTGAAAAGTATGGAAGAATAATAAAACCACACGGAACGGAATGGAAACAAACATTTCAATATTTAATGTTGCCATTTATAAGACCAGAGATTTTCCCTTCTAATTTACTTCCTCTATTAGCAAGGCATTTTAAAAACCCTAAGGCCAGTAGTAGTACAGATGCTAATTTAGCTATTGCACTAAAGAAGCACGACACACAACAATCAGAAAATTCCTACGTTTTTGAAATACCCATTGGTAGCATTTTTAGAATACATAATGGAAAATTATACAAAAAAGGAAATAAAAGAGTTAAAAGAATCGAATGTATTGAACTCGCTACAGGTAGAATGTATCTGTTTCAACCCAATGCAGAAGTAGAATTAATAAAAGATTAGTAATGAATAAGAATTATTATGCCGTTTTAATGGCTGGAGGAGTTGGGTCAAGATTTTGGCCAATTAGTACATCGGAATATCCTAAGCAATTTCATGATATGCTAGGAACAGGAACTACGTTAATTCAAAAAACGTTTCAGCGTTTAAATAAGTTTGTGCCTACAGAGAACATACTTATTCTTACTAATGAAAGATATAACGATTTGGTTTTGGAGCAGTTACCTATGGTAACCCAAGAACAAGTGGTATTAGAGCCTGCAATGCGTAATACTGCTCCTTGTATTTTATATGCTTCTTTAAAAATTCAAAAAATGAATCCCAATGGTGTTATGATTGTTGCGCCTAGTGATCATTGGATAGAAGATGAGGATGCATTTGCGAAAGATGTAACTGCTTGTTTTAAGAAATGTGAAAAGGAAGATGTATTGTGCACTCTTGGGATTAAACCAAGCTTTCCAAATACAGGGTTTGGCTATATAGAGTATAACAAAGAGAGTACTACGGAAATTAAAGAAGTAAATCAGTTTCGAGAAAAACCAGATTATGAAACAGCAAAGGAGTTTTTAGCGCAGGGAAATTTCCTTTGGAACGCTGGTATATTTATGTGGAGTGTTTCTACTATTGTAAATGCTTTTAAGAACTTTCAGCCTAGTCAATATGCATTGTTTGAGAAAGGCTTACCTGTTTATAATACTAGTTCTGAACAAGATTTTATTGATGAAAACTATCCTAAAGCAGAGAACATTTCTATTGATTATGCTATTTTAGAACAATCTAAATCTATTTATGTTCTGCCAGCTACTTTCGATTGGAATGATTTAGGTACATGGGGTTCTTTATATGATAAGTTAGATAAAGATGCCCAAAACAACGCTATTGTAAATAGTAAAGTTATTACGGAAGATGCGCAAGGAAACATGATTCGTTCTCCAAAAGGAAAAGTTGTTGTTGTCGATGGATTAAATGATTATATTATAGTCGATAAAGAAGAGGTTTTATTAATTTATCCAAAATCAAAGGAACAAGACATTAAAAAAGTACTAACTAAAGTTAAAGATACTTTTGGCGATGAGTACGCTTAATTAATTATGAGTGAGAATTTAAATCAAGAGAACTCTAATAATACTGTTGAAGAGGTTAACAGTGAAGAGGTGAAAAAGGATTTTCAAGGACTTCTTGGAAGTGTTAAACAGTTTCTGAAAGAATTATTAGATATCCGTCAGAATACAGATTTGGATGCTACCAAAGAAGCAATTATTGCCGATATACCTTTTAAGGGGCATACTTCTTGGATTTTAATTTGTTCTATTTTCATTGCGTCTATTGGATTAAATGCAAACTCTACAGCAGTTGTAATTGGAGCCATGTTAATTTCCCCATTGATGGGGCCTATCTTGGGTATAGGTATGTCGCTGGCAATTAATGATGTAGATACTTTACGGAGGTCTTTAAAAAACTTTTCCGTAATGGTAGTTTTAAGCATATTAACTGCTTATCTGTTCTTTGTTATATTTCCCCTTAGGGATGAATCTTCAGAGCTTTTAGCTCGTACAGCCCCAGATATTAGAGATGTTCTTATTGCCTTTTTTGGAGGTTTGGCATTAGTTATTGCTAGGGCAAAAAAAGGAACCATGGCATCTGTAATTTTTGGTGTTGCTATTGCAACGGCATTAATGCCACCACTTTGTACTGTTGGTTTTGGTTTGGCAATAAACAACTATGAATACGCTGGTGGAGCCATGTATTTGTTTAGTATAAATACTATTTTTATTGCTTTAGCAACGTTTTTGGTGTTAAAACTTTTGCGTTTTCCGATGGTGCGTTATGCAAATTCTCAAAAAAGAAGGCGTATAGGAAGGATAGCTTCATTAGTGGCAATATTGGTGATGATACCCGCAGGGATGACTTTTTGGGATGCGTTACAAGAATCTTTATTTAAAAAACAAGCGCAGAGTTTTATTATGGAAAAAGTAGCTCCATATCAATTTGCTGGCTCGGGTAGATTTATGGAAGATTTTACAGACATTGAATTTAATGCTGGAGAAGAGCCATTTATTGAGTTAGTTTTTATGGGCAATGAAACTATACCAGATAATGTTATTGCTACTTGGAACAAGCAGAAAAATGAAGATGAAAATTTTTCAAGATTAAAGGGGGCAAAGTTACATGTTATTCAAGGAGCTAAAAATGAGCAAGTAGATCAATTAAAATATGTTGATCAATTATATGAATCTCAAAAAACAGAATTAGTAGATAAAGATGCTCGAATTAAGTTATTAGAAGAAGAATTAAGTAAGCTAGGTAAGTTTGCGATTCCTTTTAATACCATTAGTTTAGAAGCAAAAACTAATTATGAAGATTTGGAGTCTTTAAGTTTTTCGCCAAAAATACAAACGAATTTTGCGAAACTAGATACAGTTCCGGTTTTTGAAATACAATGGAAAAGAGATGCAAAACGATTCCAGACGGAAGCAGATACAAAGAAATTACACTCTTGGTTAAAATTGAGGTTACAAGATAGTACGATACAATTAAAGGAGATTATTCAGGATTAGTTTCGTTCTTCCAAATACATTTGACGTACTTTTTTAAATAAGTCCGAAGAATAAACGAAGTCGGTTACGGCTTTGTTTTCGGTTTTAAATATTTCATTTTTAGAACCTTCCCACTCTTTTAAGCCATTTTTTAGGAATATAATTTTTTCTCCTATTTCCATAACAGAATTCATGTCATGCGTATTAATAACTGTGGTAATGTCAAACTCTTGTGTAATCTCTTGTATTAGGTTGTCAATGATAATTGCTGTTTTTGGGTCTAAGCCAGAGTTGGGTTCATCGCAAAACAAATATTTTGGGTTCATAACTATAGCCCTAGCAATGGCAACTCTTTTTTGCATACCGCCAGAAATTTCAGAAGGGTATTTATGATGTGCATCAATGAGGTTCACTCTTTTTAAGACCGTATCTACCCGATCTTCCATTTCAGATTTCCCTTGTTTGGTAAACATTTCCAAGGGGAACATTACATTACCCGCAACAGTCATAGAATCGAATAAAGCACTTCCTTGAAAGACCATACCCATTTCTTGTCTTAAGTTGCGTTGTTCTTTTGGTGTTAAGTCTGAATATATTTTGCCGTCGTATGAGATAGTACCTTCTTCAGGAATAAAAAGCCCTAATAAGCATTTAAGAAAAACGGTTTTACCAGAACCACTTTGCCCTATAATTAAGTTTGTTTTTCCTTTTTCAAAATGTGTAGTAACTCCTTTAAGAACATGAGCTTCACCAAAAGATTTATGAATATTGTTTACGTCTATCATTAGCCTAAAAGAAGTTGTGTTAGTATATAATTTATTATAATAATGACCACGCTTGTCCAAACAAAAGAGGTTGTGCTAGCTTTACCTACTTCTAATGCTCCACCTTTCATATAAAACCCATGAAAAGATGGAATTGTAGCTAAAACAAATGCAAATACAATTGTTTTTAAAAAAGAATAGGTTATATGAAAAGGAATAAAATCTAGTTGTACTCCTTCTATAAAATCTGCACTAGTACTAAAACCACCGAAAACACCAGCAAACCATCCTCCGAAAATACCAACATACATTGCTATTGCTATAATAAAGGGGTAAAGCATTAAGGCTACAATTTTAGGAAAAACTAAATAATTCAGGGCATTAACACCCATTACTTCTAAAGCGTCTATTTGTTCCGTAACTCGCATAGTTCCAATGCTAGAAGTTATATAAGAACCAACCTTACCTGCCATTATAATGGAGCAAAATGTGGGGGCAAATTCTAAAATAATAGACTGTCTAGTAGCAAAGCCTACCAAGTTTTTTGGTATTAACTCACTTGTAATATTTAATGCCGTTTGTATAGCAACTACACCGCCAATAAAAAAGGAAATAAATATTAATATTCCAAGAGAGCCATAAATAAGCTCATCAATTTCTTTGAGAATCAAGGACTTCATTATGCTCCATTTGGTGGGCTTTTTAAAGACCTCCTTTATCATTAAAGCATAACTACCGACTGATGCTATATAATTCATAAATTAAATATATCTTTCTTTACGTAAAAATAACAATAATGCTTGTCATTTAACTTCCATTTAATTTATTTAAGAGGTATTTTATTTACTTTTACTTCCTAATAATTTATAATCGTATGCATACCAAGAATATTACAGTATTAGTATTACTCTCTTTGTTTTTTAGTTTTCCAAGCTTTAATTATGGGCAAAGGAAAAAAAAGACAGAAAGTGCTAAAGAGGAATTAGCGAAGCCAAAATTGGTGGTCGGAATAATTGTAGATCAAATGAGATACGATTATCTAACGCGTTTTTATAACCATTATGGAGAAGGTGGTTTTAAAAAGTTACTAAAAGATGGGTATAGCTGTAGAAATAATCATTTTAATTACGCGCCTACCAGTACTGGGCCAGGACATACGTCTGTATATACCGGTACTACTCCTGCAACGCATGGAATTATTGGGAATAATTGGTATGATAAAGTTGAAGAGAAAGAAGTGTATTGTGCAGCCGATTCTACGTATGTTTCTGTTGGAACATTGACAAACGCTGGGCAAATGTCCCCACATAGAATGGGGGTTACAACCATTACGGATCAACTAAGAATGCATACGCAAAAGAAAGGTAAAACAATAGCAATTGCATTAAAGGATAGAGGAGCAGTATTACCAGGCGGACATACTGCAAATGGGGCTTATTGGTTTTATGGAGCTAATGAAGGAAACTGGATAACGAGTTCTTTTTATATGAATTCTTTACCTAAATGGGTTACGGATTTTAATTCTAGCAGAAAAGTAGATACATATAAAAAATCGTGGAGTTCTTTTAAAGATATAAATACCTATTTAGAAAGTGGGTTAGATAATACCGTTTATGAAGGACTCTTCGAGGGAGAATCTTCTCCTGTATTCCCACATGACTTACCTGCTTTGTGGAGTGCAAATAATGAGTATGATATTTTGAAAGCTACACCATATGGAAATAGTATAACAGCTGATTTTGCTATAGCGGCATTAAGAGGTGAAGATTTAGGAAAAGATAGTAACACCGATTTTTTGGCAGTTAGTTTTTCTAGTACAGATTATGTAGGGCATAAATTTGGGGTTAATTCTAAAGAAATACAAGACACTTATATACGATTAGATAAAGATTTAGAGCGCTTATTAACAGCATTAGATCAGAAGGTAGGTAAAGGAGAGTATGCTTTGTTTTTAACAGCAGATCATGCCGCAATACATGTTCCTGCGTATTTAAAGGATATTAAAATACCAGCAGGTTATATAGATTATAAAGTAATGCTTCCTAAGTTTGAGGAGTTTTTAAAGTATACTTACGGAACAACAGATATTGTAAAGAATTTTTCTAACCTTCAATTTTTCTTAGATCATAAGATTATAAAAAACTTAGAATTAGAGGTTAGCGAGGTGCAGGAAGTAATAGCAAAAGAAGTTCTAAGTTATTCTGGGATAGATAGAGTGTATACAGGTAATCAAATGTGGAAAAATCAATATACTAGTGGTATTCCTTATATCTTGCAAAAAGGATATAACCAAAAGCGGTCTGGAGACGTGTTATTGGTTTTAGCTCCTGGAACAATTAGCTACCCTAAAACGGGTTCCACACATGGTTCCCCTCAAATATATGATACACATGTACCATTATTGTTTTATGGAAAGGGCATTAAGAACGGGCATACATTTGCAAGAACAGAAATACCAGATATAGCACCTACTATTTCTGCATTGTTAGGAATAGCTTTTCCTAGCGGAACTACAGGAAAGCCAATTGTTTCTGTTTTAGAGTAATTTTGGATTATGGATAATAGGCCCATTGGTATTTTTGATTCCGGAATCGGAGGGACTTCTATATGGAGAGAAATACAAGCACTACTTCCTAATGAGAGTATTATTTACTTGGCAGATAGTAGCAATGCACCATATGGCGAAAAGTCTAAAGCAGAAATTCTAAAACTAAGCATAAAAAACACAGAATATTTATTAAAACAAAATTGTAAACTCATTGTCGTAGCTTGTAATACAGCTACGACAAATGCTATAGATTATCTAAGAGAAAGCTATAATGTACCATTTATAGGAATTGAACCAGCAATTAAGCCAGCTGCATTACAATCTAAATCTAAAATTGTGGGAGTTTTAGCAACAAAGGGAACATTGTCGAGTAGTTTGTTTCATAGTACTGCTGAAAACCATGCTAATGGTATTAAAATAATTGAAAGAGTAGGTAGGGGCTTAGTTCCTTTAATAGAAAAAGGAGAAGTAAAAGGAGATAAAATTATAAAGCTGCTATTAAGTTTTCTTAATCCTATGCTAGAAGAAGGAATGGATTATTTAGTTTTAGGATGTACGCATTACCCTTATTTAATTCCAGTTTTAAAAGAAATATTGCCACCAGGGATTCAGATTATAGATTCTGGAGAAGCAGTAGCTAAACAAACGAAAGCCATTTTAGAGGAGCATAGGGTTTTAAATACACTAAATGTTCTTGGGAAGCATCATTTTTTTACAAACGCAGAAAAAAAAGTGTTAGAAAATATGGTGCAAAATAATGCCATCTCTACCTCGGTAGAGTATTTAAATTTTTGAATACGTTAAATAGGTGAATGCATATTTGTGCTTTTCGTCTTTAGAGTGGTATTCTTCCGTATTTAATTTCCAAATACTATCCTTAATTTCTGGGAAGAATGTATCTGCTTCTAGGGAGGTATGTACTCTAGTCAATTCTATTTTCGTAGCAAACTTTTCTCCTTGTTTGTAAATTTCGCCTCCTCCAATAATAAAGCAATCTTCATCTTGGGTTAATTCTAAAGCATTCTCCAGAGAGTGTACAATAATGCAATCCGGATAATTTACAGTATAATTAGTGTCCCTTGTGATAATTATATGTACTCTATTGGGTAATGGTCTAGGGAAACTTTCGAAAGTTTTTCTACCCATAATAATCTTATGTCCTGTTGTAAGCTTTTTAAACCTCTTAAAATCATCTGGTAAATGCCATAACAAATCATTGTCTTTGCCTAAAGCGTTATTCTCTGCAGCTGCAGCTATCATAGTTATATTATGCACTACTCTTTTTTTTTATTAATGTTATGTAATGGAAATTCAGTTTCTATTTCTTTTTGAATTTCTAGAATACGCTTTTTCTGTTTAGAAACTAATTTTTCTCTTTGTTGGCGTTCCCAATCTTTACCCATGAATTTTTGAGTAAATAGCACATTGAAGATATGAATAGCAAATAAAAAAGCCCAAAAAGTAATACACCAGAGAAACCAATCGTATTCCTCCCCATATTTAAGAATTTTGTTGACTAGAATTAAAAATACACTACCTATTAAGAAAATTACAAAATGCGTATATAAGCGTTTCTTTTGTTTAATACGTGTTTGTGCGTTTTCTAATAACTCATGTTGTTCTATATCTAAAGAGGATGTTTTTTTATTCTTGGAAAACATGGCAATACTTATATTTACACCAAAGATACAGTAATTCGTAAATAACAAGATACCTATGGATAAGCTAAGAAGTAAATTTCCAGTTTTAAGACAATATATTTATGCTAACACAGCTGCTCTAGGTTTGTTTTCTGATGATTTATTAGATTGGCGTCAGGAACATGATTTAGATTTTTTGCTTGGCGGAAGTTCCATGAGAACAGAAAGTTTGAAAATTATACAGAATACTAGAGATTCTGTTGCTGCTATGTTTCATTGTAAAGGGAGGGATGTGGCTTTGGTTCCTAATTTTTCTCTTGGAATTAATATGCTGTTAAATCATTTAGAAAAAGAGACCAAAGTGTTGTTGCTAGAAAATGATTATCCATCTGTAAGTTGGCCTTTTGATACTCGCGAATTTAACGTGATAAAAATTCCTATTTCTGAACAGTTAGAGAAGGATATTGAAGAAACTGTAGCGAAGGAAAAGGTGCAGGTTCTTGCGCTGAGTATTGTGCAATGGATTAATGGCGTTAAAATAGATTTAGATTTTCTAAAGAGATTAAAAGCCAATAATCCTAATTTATTAATAATAGCAGACGGAACTCAGTTTTGTGGAACCACAGATTTTAATTTTGAGGAATCTGGTATTGATGTTCTTGGGGCAAGCGCTTATAAATGGTTATTTTCTGGTTACGGGAATGGTTTTATGCTTTTTAAAGAATCGGTAAAAACTAAATTTAATATTCCTGTGATTGGTTTTTATGCTGCAGGAGCAGATGAAGAGCAGAAAAATAATATCCCTTTTGCAAGAAAGTTTGAGCCTGGGCATTTATCCTGTTTGGTTTTTGGAAGTTTAAACTTTTCTATAGAATTTATGATGAAAATTGGAATGGATAAAATCGAAAAGAAAATACATGACTTATCGGTTATTGCAAAAGAGGAGTTCGTAAAATTAGGTCTTCTAGAAGATTTGGTGGCGAAAAGAAATATACACAGCTCTATATTTTGCATAAAAGGGAATGATAAACTGTTTCAGCATTTAACAGATAATGATGTTGTTTGTTCGCAAAGAGGAGATGGAATTCGTCTGGGTTTTCATTTTTATAATACAGAAAAGGATATACGTGATATAGTTAAAATTATAAAATCTGCCAAATAGAGATTATTGTTATAAGAAAATAAGCTGTTCTTTTTTCGAGCTAGATCTTAAATGTTACTAATATATTATCAAATCGCTAATAATGATATTAGTCATTGTTAGTGAGGGTGTTATTGTATTAGTTTTGCATTGTATTTTAACTTAAGTATATTATGGCTATTGCAAAACAGTATTTAAAAACGAAACCAATTTGTAAGGTAACTTTTACGGTTCCAGCAAGTGAAGCTAAAAAGGTTGAAGTTGTGGGCGACTTTAATAATTGGAAACCAAAAGGAGCTGCTTTAAAAAAATTAAAGAATGGTACGTTTAAGGGGGCTCTTAATTTGCCTAAAGAATCAACTTTTGAATTTAAGTATCTTATAGATGGTGCTTATGTAAATGAAATTGAAGCGGATAGATATCAATGGAATGAGTACGCTGGTTCGGAGAATGCAGTATTAGAGCTTTAAGATTAATAGTGGTGTCTCAGTGCAATGTAAATATAATTGGTATAGAAAAAGGTATTTTTTTTGGTTCTCCATTAATTAAGCCTGGTTGTAATTTAGGAAGGAGTTTTATAATTCTAATAGCTTCCTCTTCTAATATTTTGTAACGCCCTTTGGTTTTTATGTTACCGATACTACCATCTTCGTTTATCTTAAACATGGTAGAAATTTTTCCTTGATATTCCATCTTTAG
>NZ_JADGES010000020.1 GCF_016744255.1 Maribacter sp. | reverse complement strand
CTATTAGTTATTCTCCTATGGGGTTTTGCTTTACTAGCTGGGTTCTCTGCCTCTATTATTAGGGCTACAACTATGTTTTCTTTTGTTGCCTATGCACTATACTTAAATAGACCTAGCAATACTTTTAATATTCTTGCTTTGTCTATGGGCTTTATCTTACTAGTAATTAATCCTAACCTAATTTTCCAAGTAGGTTTTCAAATGAGTTATGCTGCAGTTTTTGCTATTGCATGGATTTATCCAATGTTACAACGTTTTTGGTTTCCAAAAAACAAAATTCTAAATAAAATTTGGCAGCTACTATCTGTTAGTGTGGCTGCTCAATTAGGTGTACTCCCTATTTCTCTTTTTTATTTTCATCAATTCCCTAGTTTATTCTTTATATCGAACCTTATAATAATTCCTTTTTTAGGTATCCTTTTAGGTTTTGGAATACTCATTATTCTATTAGCTGCCCTTAATTACTTGCCTAATGTTTTAGTCCATATATACAATTTTGTAATCCACACTATGAACACCATAATTGCATGGGTAGCAGAGCAAGAAGCTTTCTTATTTACAGCTATATCTTTTAACCGATTACAGCTTTTCTTAAGTTATGGTATACTAATTTTATTGGTTAATGCTCTAAGCAAAACTACCTTTAGGAAAATCGGCTTCTTTATAGCGAGTATTCTACTTTGGCAAATAATATACTTCTACCAAAACTATAATTTACAAAAAGAAGAACATGTATGGGTTTTGCATCAAAGCAGAAACTCGGTTCTTTTACATCAAAACGGAACTAACTTAAATGTTATCTCTACAGGCAAAAAAATAGCACCCTCCAATATAAATAACTATCAAATAGAAAAAAACATAGATTCTACAACATATAAAACTCTATTAAATTCTTATAATTACGGGTCTAAGCTATTCCGAGTCATAGATTCTAACGGTATTTACATATCGACTAAGAAACCCTCTATTTACCTATTATCTAATTCTCCTAAAATAAACTTAAGTCGCTTTATAGACTCCGTTAAGCCTTTAAAAATAATAGCAGATGGTAGCAACTATAAAAGTTATATTACCCGATGGAAAGAAACTTGCCAAAAAAGAAAGCTCCCTTTTCACTATACGGGTGAAAAGGGAGCTTTTAATTTTAAAGAAAGTGATTAATGATTAAGAAAGTTCAACACTATCTGTTTTATTCCTGAATTGCTATTTCTTTATCTTCTGCACCATGTGTAAGCCTTCTTAATGGTTTAATTAGTAATAATACTAAAACTCCAAAAAGCACTGCAAAAATAGTTAGTCCTCCAAACACATTTAATTCTCCTGCTTTGGAAGCACTTTCACCTATAACACCTGCTACTTTGTTTCCAAGACCTGTAGCCGCCCAATAAACGCCCATCATTAAAGCCATATAACGAGCAGGGGCTAGTTTGGTAAAAAAGGATAAGGATACTGGAGACAAACACAACTCCCCAATAGTATGAAATAAATATGCTAAAATTAACCAAAACATTGCAGAGCTACCGTTACTCTCAAACTCCATAGATGCAAAGACCATATATACAAAACCTACACCCATAATAATGACTCCGACTGCCATTTTGAATAGGGAATCTGCATTTTTACCTTTTAATTTTCTTTTTGCCCATATATTGGCAATAAGAACAGAAAATAAAATTATAAAAGCAGAATTAGCTCCCTGAAACCAAGCCGTAGGAACTTCCCATCCAAATAACATTCTATCTGTTTTAGATTCGGTGTAAAGGTTCATTAAACCTCCTGTTTGTTCAAAACATCCCCAAAAAACAATTACCATTAACAGGGACAATAGTAAAACTACAAACCTATCTTTTTCTATCTGATTATTTAAATTTTTATAAATCATCATCAACATTCCTGCTATAAAAGCAAGAAAAATGTATAAAGCAGTATACCCCCAACTATCAGCACCTTCATACGTTAGACCAGAGTAAATAGCATACGCTACAATTAAAGCAACGATACCTAATTGCAATGGCGATTTAAATAATTGTCCTATCAGTGTACCTATACTAATATCATCAGCCTTTTCCTCAACAGTAGGTTCGTTTCCTACATGCACTAAATATTGCTGACCATATAAATAAACGAATAAACCAAATAACATTCCTATACCTGCTAATCCAAACCCATAATGCCAACCATAGGATTTAACTACTAACCCTACTAAGATTGTTGCTAAAACAGAGCCTAAATTAATACCTACATAAAAAATACTAAAACCTTTATCTCTTCTAATATCATTTTGCTTGTAAAGCCCTCCTACCATTGTAGAAATATTAGGCTTAAGCATGCCAACTCCTAAAATAACTAAACCTAAACCACTATAATATGCCCATATCGCATCTATCGCTAAAACGCCATGACCAGCTGTAAGTAACAAAGCTCCTATGGTAACGGCCTTTTTTTGGCCAATAAACCTATCTGCAATAAAACCTCCAGGTATACTCATTAAATATACTAACATGGTATACCAACCATATAATGCAATAGCTTCCCCATCGGTCCAACCAAAGCCACTTTGAGGGTCATTTTCTATAGACTTTGCAGTCATGTAAAGCACCAATAATGCTCTCATTCCGTAATAGGAAAAACGTTCCCACATTTCTGTAAAAAAGAGAACATAAAGCCCTACGGGATGTCCAAAAAGTTCTTTTTGATGAGCTGGTTTAATTGTATCTGACATATATTTAAATTGGTTAACTAAATATTACTACTTGTTTCTGAATTACTTTTTAAGGCTATCCTTTAATTTTTTTGCTAGTTTCTATTGTCTTGTCTTCTTTACTCTTTCTTGGCTTATCTCTTAAATTCTTATGCCAGAAATCTGTCATTTTATTGTACAAATGCACTCTAGTATTACCTCCGTATATACCATGATTTTTATCTGGGTATACAGACCACTCGAACTGCTTATTTGCTTGTATTAAAGCTTCGGCCATGCGCATTGTATTCTGTAAATGTACATTATCATCTCCGGAACCATGTACTAAAAGGTAATCCCCTTTTAAACGTTCAGGGTAATTTAAAGGAGAGTTTTCATCGTATCCGCTAGGATTTTCCTGCGGTGTTTGCATATAGCGTTCCGTGTATATAGTATCGTAAAAACGCCATGATGTTACTGGAGCAACTGCAATGGCAGTTTCAAAAACATCGTTCCCTTTTAAAATACAATTGGTAGACATAAATCCGCCATAACTCCATCCCCAAATCCCTGTTCTATTAGCATCTATATAAGGTAGTTCGCTTAGTTTTTCTGCTGCAGCGATTTGGTCTTGCACCTCAAACTTCCCTAATTCTTTTTGAGTTACTTTTTTAAAATCTCTTCCTTTAAAACCTGTTCCTCTTCCATCTACACAAACAACTACATAGCCTTCTGAAACTAATTTTTGATGCCAGTAATCATTAGCTGCCATCCATTCGTTCGATACGTTTTGAGAACCTGGTCCGCTATATTGATACATTATCATTGGATATTCCTTAGATGCATCAAAATCTAAGGGCTTCATCATGTACATATTTAAATCGTTTCCATTTACCGCAATAGTGCTAAATTCTTTAGGGCTTACTTTATACTCCTTTAGCTTGTTTAGTAATTCGGTATTATCTTTTATCTTCTTTACTTCTTTACCAGTTGCGGCTTCATTTAAGGTATAACGATACGGTGTAGTGGCACTAGAATAGGTATTGATAAAATAGGTGAAGTTTGTACTAAAAGAAGCTGAATTGGTGCCTTCTGATGCCGCTAACTTCTTTTTCTTCTTTCCGTTACTTTCTATACTATAAACGCCACGATTTATAGATCCGTTTTCTGTAGATTGATAGTGTACTCTATTCTCCTCTTGGTCATAACCATAATATTTGGTAACCTCCCATTCTCCTTTAGTAATCTGATGCTTTAATTTGCCATTTTGGTCATATAGGTAAATATGATTCCAGCCATCTTTTTCGCTTGTCCAAATAAAACTATCATCCGCTAAAAAAGTTAGATTATTTGTAATATCAATATATGCAGCATCTGTCTCTTCTAATAAAACGGTGGACGAATTGTCTTTAGCATTTACCGACATTAATTGCAAATAATTCTGATGGCGATTTAGGGTTTGTACGCTTAAGTAATTAGCGTTATTCATCCACTTTATTCTTGGAATATAATACGGGTTGCTTAAATTAACTTTAGTGATTCCTCCTGTCTTTACATCGAGCATATGTAAGGAAACCTTTGCGTTCTTTTCCCCTGCTTTTGGGTATTTAAATACTTCTTGTGTCTGGTATAACTCTGCTCCATACACATCCATAGAAAACTCCGGAACATTACTTTCATCAAAACGCAAAAAAGCGATTTTAGTACCATTGGCATTCCACTCAAAAGCTCTTACAAAAGCAAATTCTTCTTCGTAAACCCAGTCCGTAATACCATTAATGATTTTATTCTTTTCGCCGTCTGTAGTAATTTGTTCTGTTTTGTTTGATGCTATATCAAACAAGAAAATATTATTATCCTTTACATAAGCCACTTGCTTTCCATTTGGAGATAAAGATGGTTCTTGTATTTTACTATCTGCTATTTTCACCAAACTCTTACTAGCAACATCATATACATAATAAACCCCTAAAGTAGAATGTCTGTATATAGATTCTAAATCTGTAGCTAAGATTATCTTAGATTCATCGGCATTAAACTCATAAGATGTAAAATATGCTATATCTGCTAAATCCGCAGAAGAAAGAATAGTTTCTACCTTCTCCAAGGTTTTATAATCATATTTATCGATGGTCGTTACCTTTGAATTTCGGTCAAAATTAAGCACTGTGTACTGTTTTCCATTTTTTAAGGAACGTAGTACATCCATGCCTTCCGTCCTAAAAGTACCTCCGTAAATTTCTTCTACAGTTATTGATTTATCCTGCGCCAAGCTTATCTGAAATAAACCAAGAACAAACAGCATCAAAAAATAAGAATTCTTCATAAATAGTTGAATTTTTTTAAATCCATCAAGTTTACTAATAATTTCACTAAAAATAGCATTTTAATGCAAAAAAAAACGTCCAAAAAAAGCTTATTTATCGCTATTACGACTTATTCCCATAATCCTTATATTTACCCTCTTATTTAACCTAAATACCTTATCTACGCTAAAAAGCTTTTGCCATTTTACAAATAACAAGTTCTTTTAGCTAGAAATGAAACAATTATACGTATGACCAAGCCTATTACAGGTTTTTCTAAACTTACCAAAAAAGAAAAAATAGAATGGATTGCTACACATTACACGCAACATCCAGAATCTACCAAAGAAATCTTATTTAAATATTGGAATACAGATGTGCAATTACAGCAATTGCACGATGAATTTATTGAAAATACTATTTCTAATTTTTACCTGCCATTAGGTGTAGCACCAAATTTTTTAATAAATGAAAAATTATTAGCCATACCCATGGTTATAGAGGAGAGCTCTGTTGTTGCTGCCGCTAGTAAAGCTGCTAAATTTTGGCTAGATCGCGGTGGATTTAAAACTACTATTCTTGGGACTGAGAAAATAGGACAGGTGCATTTTATGTATACCGGAGATTTTTCTATACTTCGTGATTTTTTTACCGATGTATATCCTAAAATAATTACAGATTCTGCCTCCTTAACCAAAAATATGGAAAAGAGGGGTGGCGGCATAACCAATATAGAACTTAGAGACCAAACTGATAAATTAGATCATTACTACCAACTACACTGCACCTTTGAAACCATAGATGCTATGGGTGCTAATTTTATTAATAGCTGTTTAGAGCAATTTGCAAGTACTTTTAAAAGAGAAGCGCAAAATTTTGAACCATTCTCTAAGGAAGAAAAAAATATAGAAGTAGTAATGAGTATCCTCTCTAACTACACTCCTAATTGTTTAGTTAAAGCAGAAGTTAGTTGCCCAGTAGAAGAGCTCACTTTAAGTAATGAAATAAGCCCAAAAGAATTCGCTGAAAAAATGGTTCGAGCCATTGCCATTGCAAAAGCGGAACCACACAGAGCTGTTACCCACAACAAAGGTATTATGAACGGCATAGATGCTGTTGTATTAGCTACTGGAAACGATTTTAGGGCCATTGAAGCTGGTGTTCATGCCTATGCCTCGAAAGACGGAAGGTACACTAGCTTGACACATGCCAAGATAGAAAATGATGTGTTTACATTTTGGATAGAGATTCCACTTGCTTTAGGAACCATAGGAGGATTAACCAACTTACATCCTCTAGTTAAATTAGCTTTTGAAATTTTACAAAAACCCACCGCCAAAGAGCTTATGCAAATAGTAGCAGTTGCTGGTTTAGCTCAGAATTTTGGTGCCGTAAGCTCCTTAGTAACTACAGGTATACAAGAAGGACACATGAAAATGCACCTGCTCAATATTCTTAATCAATTAGGGGCTACGGAAGCTGAGAAAAAAGAAATTATTAGGTATTTTAAGACAAACACTGTTACCCATAGTTCTGTTTTAGAAGTCTACAATAGGATTAAAAATTAAGATATGAATACTACTTTCTATAGTAATGGCAAATTACTCTTATCTGGGGAATATGCAGTTCTAGATGGCGCTTTAAGTTTAGCTATTCCGACCAAATACGGCCAGTTATTATCTGTTAAAAAAAATACCGAACCCAAAATAATTTGGTCTAGTTTAGATGAGAAAGGAAACGTTTGGTTTCAGAACGAATTTCGTATAAATATTAATACCTCTTCAGAGATAAGTTTAAGTATAGAAAAGAAAGACTCCTTACATAAAGATACTCTTTCTACCGCCGAAACTTTAGTCCGCATTTTATCTGAAGCTCACAAGCTCCATCCATTTTTATCTGAAAAATTTGGTTATATCGTAGAAACCAAACTAACATTTCCTCGAAATTGGGGACTAGGGTCTTCTTCTACCTTAATAAATAATATTGCCAATTGGGCACAAGTAGATGCATATACTTTATTGTGGAACTCTTTTTCTGGAAGTGCATACGATATTGCATGCGCAAAACACAACCACCCCATAACTTATAAATTGAACGCAGGTAAACCAGAAGTTAACAGAGTAACCTTCGACCCTCCTTTTAAAGAACAACTTTACTTTATTTATTTAAATCAGAAACAAAATAGTCGGGATGGTATTTCCAGGTACAAATCGATAGCTCTGGATAAAACAGATTTAATAGCGGCTCTATCGCAAATAACAAACAAAATAATTTACTCTACTACCATAGAAGAGTTCAACACCTTAATTACAGATCACGAAAATTTACTTTCTGATTATTTACAAATACCAACACAAAAAGAAAACTTATTTCCTGATTTTACAGGATGCATTAAAAGCCTAGGGGCTTGGGGAGGAGATTTTATTCTTGCTACTGGTACACCCAGAGAAATGCGCTATTTTAAAAGAAAAGGATACCCCATAATGATACCATACAAAGACATGGTATTATAAAAAAAGCCTCCATAAATGGAAGCTTTTTTTATATGATGATTTAAAACACAATTTTTTAGTAAAAAGTTGCTCTATTATCTATAATTTCTGAGCCTTCTTTTAACGCATTATATACTGCTGTATTCACTTTAGCACTATTCGCATTTTTTAAAGAATTCGCGTAAGTACTATAGTTATCTAATTTAACTGCATCTGTCTTTTTAGTTACAGCTACCATAAACACACCTGTATTACCTTCTATTAAACCAGAAGTTTCATTTTCTCCTAAAGAAAAAGCTGTACCAACAACTATTGGTTCGCTACCTGCTCCAGGAATCGTTGGAGATTTTACAGTTAAAGCCGATGCTGTAGTCGCCGACACATTATTGTCCGTTGCATAAGCCTCCATTGCTTTATTTTGGTTTGCACTAATTATCTGAGCAGCCTTCTTTTGCTTACGTATAATTGGAAGAACTGAAGCAGAAGCATCTGCAACATCCATTAAACCTTCTGCATAGGCGGCCGTTAATTGAACTACAGCGTAACCATTATTGATATTGAAACGTTTTATATCTCCAATTTTTGAATCTTTATTAAAAGCCCATTGTACAATATTACGTTGAGAAGCTAATCCTGGAAGATTTTCATCCATCGCTTTGATTTTATTTACAGGACGAACTAAATACTTGCTTTCTTTAGCTAAATCTAAAAAGGATTTAGACCCTTCGATAGACTCCATTTCAAATTTAGTAGCATCTGTAAATAAGGTATTTATTGTCTCTTCTGATGGTACAATTTCTCTAGACACAGTAGCTATTTGGTAAACATCTTGCTTATCATCAATCTTAATTACATGAAAACCAAAATCTGTTTCTACTAAACCAATAGTTCCAGTACTATTTCCAAAAGCAAAATCATTAAATTTTGGAACCATCGTCCCTCTTTGAAAATATCCTAAATCTCCACCGTTAGCAGCTGAAGGTCCATCCGAATTATCTCTTGCTAATTCTACGAAAACTGTACCCGTTTTTTTTGCATCTTTTAAAAGCTCATTTGCTTTTTCCTCTGCTTCTTCTTTAGTTCTTTTAACCGATGGATTAGCACGAGTTGCTCCTTCATAAGCTATTAAGATATGACTAGCTTTTACAGAACCATTTCCTTTTCTAGCAACCATCTTAGATAATTTATAGAAATTTCCATCTCTATAAGGCCCATAAACATCGCCTATACCTAAAGTCATTAAAGTATCTGCAAACAAAGCCGGCAAATCCTTTTTAGCTTTAAAAATAGTATCAAATTTTGTGTCTGAGTTTCTATCCAAAAATGCCGCAACATCTTTAGTGTCTTTAAAACCTACAATAGTATCATTAATTGCCGACCCTGTAACAGCAGGCTTATTTTTATTAAATATATATTGGTCATCTAACAATGTTGCTATTTTATTTTTCACAGCTGTTTCATCTGCAGATGAAGCTTTTTCTTCAAAATACACAAACTGTATATCTCTTGCATCTTCTTGTTTGTAGTCTTCTTTATGAGCACTAATGTAGGATGAAATTTCACTTTTAGTTACCGCAACTGTACTATCTGCAATAGAAGAGTAAGGTACACGAACATATTTAATATCTACCTTTTCATTAGCTAACTTATAATCTAACTCTCCTTCTTTAAGAGTTGCTCCTACACCAGCTTTTATTAAATTATAATAGGCTTGTTCTTTCGCTAATTGGATAATTGTTTTTTCCGTTTCTAACCAAGCTCCATATTGCCCATCGTTAGCATTTTTCCACTCAGCAATAGTATTCTTAAAGATGTTTGCATCGAAAACTCCATTTTCATTTTGAAACTGAGGATTCTGAGCATAACCCGTTGTTCTTAGGAAGTCTATTATTTGATCTTGTTCTATACCTATTCCAAGATTATCGAACTGTTCTTCTAAAATTGTATTCTTAACTTCTTGATCCCAAACTTGGTTTACAAGTTGCATGGAAGATGTTGTAGGTCCGTATCTTCTAGATGCGGCTTCTATTTTTGACCTAAAAGCATCAATAGAAACTTCGTTCCCATTAATTTCTGCTACAGCAGAACCTACTTTAGCCCCACCAAAATTACTACTGGTAAAAACACCAGAAATAACAAATGCGAACAACGCTAAACCAATAATCAGTATTAAAATTGTTGTTCTCTTTCTTATATTTTCTAAAATTGCCATTGTTTGGAATAATTAAAATCAGGTGGCGAAAATACCATTTTAAATTGAAATAATAAAACCTAAAAACGCCTATCGATAGGAAAATAAGCTTCTAATCCTCTTCTAAAACCTGAAGAGCCACTAAATCTATTTTCGTATTAGAAACTTCCAGGATTGTAAAACGAAAATTATTTATGCTAATTTCTGAATCTTGCTCTGGTATTTCTCCTGTTTCACTTACTATTAACCCTCCTAAAGTTTCATACTCATCATTCTCTGGAAGTTCTATTTTATAGTTCTCATTAATGTAGTCCACATCTAAACGTGCGGAAAACAAGAAGTTATGCCCATCTACTTGTTCTTCTATTAAATCCGTAGAATCGTGCTCATCCTCAATTTCTCCAAAAAGTTCTTCTACAATATCTTCCACTGTCATTATTCCTGAGGTTCCTCCATACTCATCTAAAACAACTGCTATACTCTTTCTTTTCTTTGTTAACACTTTAAGGATATCATGAATTAACATCGTTTCTGGAACCAGTTCTACAGGAAGTAAGATACTTTTTAGTGTTTTGGGCCTTTTAAATAATTCGTAAGAATGTACATAACCAATAATATTATCAATGGTATCCTTATAAATTAATATTTTAGAATACCCTGTTTCTGTAAAAAGTTTCGCTAAGGCATTAGGAGACTCATGCAATTCTACTGCCGTAATTTCTATTCTTGGCACCATAACCTCCCGAGCCTTAACCGCTGTAAACTCCAAGGCATTCTGAAACATCTGTATTTCGGAATCTATATTATCTTCTGCCTCCACAGTTTCCATCTGCTCGTTTATATAATCTCCTAGCTCCATTTTACTAAAGGCCAATTGCACTTGATCACCATTGGTTTTAAAAATTGTTTTTAGTATGAAGTCGGATACTTTAAGCACAAAATCAGAAATAAAAGAAAACAACACATAAAAAACGTATGCAGGTACTGCTAAAACTTTAAGAAGTGTATTGGAATATATTTGAAATAAAACTTTAGGTAAAAATTCTGCGGTTATTAAAATTACAAAGGTAGAAATTAGTGTTTGTGTTAACAGACTAAAATCGGTTCGTAACATATTAACAAAACTATTGGAAGAAGACGGCATACCTATAATCCAAGCCATTAAAAGATCTCCCATAAACAAACCATAAATAACCAATGCTATATTGTTACCAATTAACATTGTAGCAATAAACTTCGAGGGTTTTTTGGTAAGGAGAGTTAAAACTTTAGACAAAAGTCCTTCCTGTTTTTTTTCAATTTCTATATGAATCTTATTCGCAGAAATGAAAGCTATTTCCATACCTGAAAAAAAGGCTGAAAATAAAAGAGATAGCACTATAATGACAATGGAAGTATCCACACTAGTTACTGATTATCCTGTTTTCTTTTTTCAAATTTTTGGCGATAGTTTCTTCTAAAGAAGAACATTCCTATAGAAACAATAGCAAAAAAAATAAATAAATACGCTCCGTTTCTATCTACATTCCAATCTGTAAATATTCTATACACCGAAAATATGCAAACTAATAAATATAAGTACTCTGTATAACGTAATATCTTAATCATCTTTCTCCTCTTTTATTAACATTAGACCGTACGTCTTATGGGCATTTAAGAAACTTAAATCTTTATTAAAATCCATTCCTTCTCCATCCATTACGGTTCCATCATCTGGATTTGTAAATTTAAACTTTTCTTGGGTAAAAATCCATTCGTTGCCTTGATCCCAATACAACTGTGTTGTCTCTAACTTTTTACCATCGTGACTAGCAATAACAACATTACCCTGCAAATCTATAACATTTGTAGCACTATAAATTATTCCATAATCGGCAGTTATAGTACTTCTTTCATTATTCTCATCAAAAAAATCCACATGCACTCCTTCTGGAAATGTCCTATACGGAAATTTTAAATTATCAAAATCATTACTAACCTTACTAGTCATTACAGCCATGACCCTAGAAGTCTTATGATCATCCGGATCTAGCCTGTCTCTAGTCTCTGTATATGTAAGCACAAAATCTTTAGCTTCGCCTTGCGGAAATATATTAGCCTTTGCTTCTTCCCCTACACGTTTATAATTGTCTTTACACGAAAAAAAAAGCATTGTCATGGAAAATACCACAACAATGCTTCTTATATTATCTGTAAAAAAATATTTCATATTATAAGGCAGGCACTTTTACACTTCCGCCAACCCAACACTTAAAACTAACTGTCTTACCAGCCATACCAGAGCTAAAAATCATCTCTTTTGTTGGCGCCTTGGCTGCGTAACTCGCCGCAGACCTATTTGCTCTACTACTAATAGAAGGATCTACTCTACCTGCTTTTCTTGCCATTTCTGCAGCTTTCCAATAGATAGCCCTCTTCTCGAAAGGAGTTGTTCCACATGCATTTGCACTACCTGCATACAAGCTTGCAATTAACAAATATGCTTTACCATTAGAACCATCTGCATTAATTGCTTTCTGTGCGTAACTTCTTGCTGTAGATTTACTTCCTCTTCTATATATAGTAGCAACTTTATATGCAATTTTAGATTTTTTTCTAGCTTCTGTTTCTAACTCTAAAGCTTTATTAAAATCTGCCAATGCACCTTTACCATCCTTAGCCTTTTGCTTTAATATACCTAAGTAAAAATACGCATCTGCTGAAGGATCTAAGTTGTTTTGCGCTTCTACCAATTTAACAAACAATGGGTCTTCTGTACATTCTTTACTAAACATTCTTCCTACGGCACGTTTTACCCAAACAACATCATTTTTCTTAGATTCAAAATTTTTGTTATATAAAGGTATTAAGTTGGTACAATCTGCAAGCGCTCCTAATTTAGAATCTATACTTCCTGCAATTTTACCGTATGATTTAGAATTTGTCGTTGAAGAGCTTAACTGCTTTTTCTCTTTGTTAGTTAAAGTGCCAGCTTCTTCTTTAGGCAAAAGTTTTGTAATAACATTTGTAGCCTTAAGATTTTCTTCTTCTATTTTTTCTTGCACATTATCATAAACATCAAAAACCTCCTGAAGATCCTTAGCCCCTCCTTTATGCAAATCTACCAAACTAGAGAAGTATAGGTATAATGCCTTTGCATTCTTAAAGTTTTTGCGGTCTTCGATAAAAGCAGTAGTAAGCATAGAATAAATTTCTGCATTATCTATTGACTTTTCATTATATCTCAAAATCACTTTATCTATAATAACGTCTGCAGGTTTTGCCTTTTTGGGAAAAAACTTAAGACTATTATCATAAAGAGCTATTAAATCTGTTATAAACCCATCTTTATCTGCTCCTGAAGATTTTTTTACTTTGTCTTTCAGAATTCTTTCTCCATAAGCAAAAGTCGCCCAATTTAATTCTGGACAAGTCTCATATACCATTTTCCATGGCGTATATGCTGCTTCGTAATTTTTAACTTTAGCATGCTCAACAAATATAGATAAGTTGGTCATACATTCCTGATTCTGCGCCTGTGCATTGCTTACTCCTAGGGTCCCTAAGAACAATATAGCTGCGAAGTAAAGTTTCGTTTTCATATTAAGTTATTTAAAAGTGGTTAATGTACTAATTATTTTTAATTTATCTTTCTTTTCTGGAACCACATATCATTTAAGGAAAGTCCTATATTTATTTTAAAATATTTCTCCTCAATAAGGTTTGCGGAAGTTGTTCCTTTTTTACCAAGTTCAAAACCAAGGCTAATATTAGATAAACTTCTTCCCATTGGTAGACCTAATCCAAAAGTTATGCCAAAATCATTAATCTCCTTATTATTAACCATCATCCCAGTTTTATCCATACGCAAACCCGCTCTATAGGTAACTCTTTTTAAATAACTTGTAAAAGAAGAATAGTCGGGAACATAAAAAGCTCCTACCGCAAAAGTGCTTGCGTCTTTATACACCACATTAGTCGCTCCAAGAAATTCATTAGAAAAAGAACCCAAAGACTGAAAGCTATATTCAGCACCGACAAACCATTTTTTATTTTCACCATACCCTACACCTAGAGTTGTAGTTGCTGGAATTTTTAATTCTGTATTACTTAACCTATTCCCCTCTAAATCGACACTTTGCGACTCAATATCACCTCCAGTAGATAAAGAATAAGACCCTATATTCTGAGTGTTTATAGACTTCAGGTTTCCTTGCGTATTAACCCGTAGAGAAGTATGCAATGTATGCGTATCTGAAATTGCAGGCGTATAATTTACCGCAAAATTAAAATCGACCCCGTCTATTTTAGAGGTTCTACGATCAAATGTTCCAAACAAAACATTCTCAACTGCTTGTGCGCGATTATTATTTATCGTTCCAAAATTATAACTAGCAGTCATCCCCACAGTAAGGTCTTCTCGTAGTTCATAGCCTGCAGAAAAATATACTTTATTTAACCCACCATCACCTGAATATGTATTTGTAACTAGTGCTTGGTTGGCATTAGTAGTTTCACCCACTAAATTATATCCTACAGAAGAATAAGGCATAAGGCCAAAACCAACACCAATACCCTTGCCTAAACTAAAACCAAGAGCTAAATAATCTAAAGAAGTAATAGACGTTTTTTCTTGAGTCGTAAAACTATTTAAAGTAATTTCTTTACGGGAAATTCCAGCTGTATAGGTTGTTAACCCCACTTTATCGTTTCCTTTTAAACCAAGCTTACCATAAGCTGCTGGGTTTTTTAGATTAATATGAATGCTATCTGCATACATACCAATACCACCCATCATCTGATTTTCTACGGTGCTTTTTGTTCTTAAATCTCCTATACCAAAGTAAGAATATGGAGAAACTGACCCTTCTTGTGCGTACATATTAAAAGAAGCTATGCACACGATTGCAATTACAATTTTCTTAATCATCTAGTGTTTGTTGTGTTCCAACAAATAGTTTAGTCCCTTTAACAGGAATTTGGAATCCGCAAATATGGTATTTTTTAATCGTTTTGACAAAAAATGAGTGTCCCCTCCTGTTAAAATAACTGTTAAATCTTTAAATCTACTTTGATATTGATCAATTACTCCATCAATTTCTAAAGAAATACCATTTACAACCCCACTATGAATGCTTGTTTCTGTTGTGTCTCCGATAAAATCGGGAGCACTATCCTTTTTTAATAATGGTAATTTTGATGTTAAATTATGTAATGCCTTATACCTCATTTCTATTCCCGGAGATATTGCCCCTCCCAAATAGACACCATCAGAATCTATAAAATCATACGTTACACAAGAGCCAGCATCTATTACCAAAGTATTCTTCCTAGGAAACATTTTAACTGCCGCCATAGCCAAAGCAATACGATCCACCCCTAGTGTCTTTGGCGTGGCATACTTACTTGTAAAAGCAATTTTAGAATTAGCACTTAGCAAGTGCACTTTAGTCTGTTTCTTTAAAAAATTTAGGTCATTATCTCTTAAATTACCTACCGAAGAAACAATAGAATCCTCAATTTTTGGAAATTCCTTGAAAATATTTTTTATTTTTTCATCTAAACCTCCCCCTTCAATTACAGCCAAAGACAACAAGCTATCTTCTTTAAAGACAGCTAGTTTAACGTTAGTATTACCTACATCTACTATTAAATTCATGATACAAAGATTAAGAAATGTAAAAAAACTATCACCTTTTTTATCATTTTTGTTTGTAAATATTAAATTTGAATATATATTTGCACCCGCTTAACGGCATGGTGCCTTAGCTCAGTTGGTAGAGCAATGGACTGAAAATCCATGTGTCCCTGGTTCGATTCCTGGAGGCACCACCACTAAATCCTTACTCCTAGAGTAAGGATTTTTTTTATTTACACTTTTTTATAAAAAACACCCCTTTAAATCGTAAGATTTAAAAAACAATAGCGACGTATCGTAATGTGTGATTAAAAAAATGCTTTTTCATCCATAATTTGCAATAACTAAAGGTTCCTAA
The DNA here is from genome assembly GCF_016744255.1 of Maribacter sp. Lineage (GTDB taxonomy): Bacteria > Bacteroidota > Bacteroidia > Flavobacteriales > Flavobacteriaceae > Maribacter_B. The sequence continues at coordinate 25,440 of NZ_JADGES010000020.1, read as the reverse complement.
AAGAGTATCTTTGTTATAATTTCTTATTTAAAAAATATGCGCTTTTTAGGTATTATATTTTTAGTGTTATTTGTTTCTTGTAATTCTCAAGGCCAATCTAAATTAGAAAAAACCTTAAAACTTTATAACAGTGAATCTATTCCCTATATACATGTGAAAGAATTAGCTATTTTGGATAATGTTTTACTTTTAGATACTAGAGAAAAAGATGAGTTCGCTGTTAGCCATTTAAAAAACGCCATTTGGGTAGGCTACGACACTTTTAACAAAAAAACAGTTTCATCTAAAGCAATAAACAAAAATACTCCAATTGTAGTTTATTGCTCCATTGGTGTTCGGTCCGAAAACATTGGAGAAGTACTTGTAGAAATGGGCTATACCAATGTAAAAAATTTGTATGGAGGTATTTTTGATTGGAAAAACAAAGACCAACCTGTCTTTGATATGCAAGACCTCGAAACAGAAAAAGTACATGCCTATGATAAACAATGGGGAAAGCTTTTAAAAAAAGGTGAAAAAATATTCAAATAACTTCTTAGGCCTACGTAAATTATGGGTGTAATAACTCCGAACGAAAATAAATCTGACGAAAAAGCAATCCGATTTGAGCTTGTAAATTCTAAAAACCTACTTCTTATTTTTACGCGAAATCCAGAATTAGGAAAATGCAAAACACGCTTAGCTACTACCGTTGGAAAAAATGCAGCTTTAGAAATATATAAGTTTCTATTAAAACATACCGCAAGTCTTACTAAAAATTTATATGCTACTAAACAGGTTTTTTATTCCGAGGAAATCTGGAAAAAAGACACATGGGACAACGCCATCTACAATAAAAAATTACAAGAAGGTTCCGACCTAGGAGAACGTATGTATAATGCTTTTCTGGAAGGTTTTAATAGCAATTTTGAGCGTATAATCGTTATTGGAAGTGATATGTATGATTTATCGCAGGAGGATATTGAAAATGCATTTATCCAATTAAACACCAACGATTATGTTATTGGCCCCGCTACAGATGGTGGATATTACCTCTTAGGCATGAAAACCCTAAACTCTAAGGTTTTTAAAAATAAGGTCTGGGGCACAAATACCGTATTACAAAACACTTTAAACGATTTAAAAAATACTAAAATTCATATCTTAGAGGCGAAAAATGATGTAGATGTTTACGAAGACATCCAAAATATTGAAGTCTTTAAATCTTTTATAAAAAACATATGATATTAACAGAAAAACAATTAAAAGAATCTGTACAATTTCTTAAAAACAAAGGCTTTGTTGCTCCCGAAATTGGAATTGTTTTAGGAACAGGATTAGGTAAACTAGTCGACGAAATTGAAAATCCTATTGTAGCACACTACAACCAAATTCCATTTTTCCCATTAGCAACTGTAGAATTCCATTCTGGAAAATTAATTTACGGAACTATTGAAGGCAAAAAAGTGGTAGTCATGGAAGGTAGATTTCATTTATACGAGGGCTACGACTTAATGGATATTACCTACCCAATTCGGGTTATGCACCTATTAGGAATTAAGAATCTTTTCATCTCTAACGCTGCCGGAGCCATAAATTTAGATTATAAAAAAGGGGATTTAATGCTTCTTGAAGATCATATTAACTTACAAGGCGGGTCGCCTTTAGCATTCAAGAACGTAAGTGAATTTGGGGATAGATTTGTAGATATGATAGAGCCCTACCATCGTAAAATGGGCGAGCAACTGAAGGCAATCGCTAAAAAGGAAAATATAGACTTAAAAACTGGCGTTTACGCCTCTGTCGTTGGGCCACAATTAGAAACTAAAGCAGAATACCGAATGCTTAAAATACTTGGTGCAGATGCTGTTGGCATGAGTACGGTTCCCGAAGTTATTGTAGCCAACCATTTAAGGCTACCAATTGTTGCTGTATCGGTTCTTACAGATGAATGTGACCCAGATAATTTACAACCCGTAAATATTCAAGAAATCATAAATATTGCCGGAAAAGCAGAGCCGAAAATGATAAAATTACTCAAAGAATTAATGAAACAATTATGAGTTATTTAGACGCTACAAATGACCTTTACAAAAATACTGCACTAACTCCTGACGTTCGCCTTTGCTGTACAACCAATCTGGTTTAGCAATTTTATGAACTTTCTATAACCATAGAATTATAGTTGTAAAAACATTGTTTCTGCAGAAAATTTAGTAAAACATCCCCAGAGTTCTTTATGTAAGTGTAGGTAGTAGACGCTGTTAAACGTAAAAGTCTATTATTTTGTAAGGTAACCCTTGACAAACCTACTATTTAATTAAACTTTATATATGCGCTCCTCTATTTTATTAGTTTCTGTAGTAGTTTGGTTCTGGAGCAATTTAATGGCCTCCCAAACCACTACAGAAAATTTACATGCTAATTGGGATTCTTTACTTAAAATCTATGTCGATGACGATGGCAATGTAGATTATAAAAACCTAAAAAGTTGTTCCCCAAAAATAATTTCCTATTTAGAAACATTAGCTAATAACGCCCCTACTTCTGACTGGAGTAAAAATGAAAAATTAGCTTTTTATATCAATCTATATAATGCAGCGACGGTAAAACTAATTCTAGATAACTACCCTTTAAAAAGTATTAAAAATATTTCTAGACCTTGGGATAAAGAATGGATAACCATAGGCAACAAGGTTCTTTCTTTAGGTGATATTGAACATAAAATTCTTAGAAAGATGCAAGAACCAAGAATTCATTTTGCAATTAACTGCGCGTCTTATTCATGTCCACAATTAAAAAATGAAGCCTTTGTTTCTTCTAAAGTAGATAGCCAGTTAGATGAGGCTACCAGAAATTTTATTAACGACCCCAAACGAAATAAAATAACGCCCAAAGAAGTAGAGCTATCCGAAATTTTTAAATGGTTTAAAAAAGATTTCACCAACAAAGGCACCCTTATAGATTTTATAAAACCATACACCCTAATAAAAATTACAAAACAAACACATATTAATTATATAACTTATAACTGGAGCTTAAATGAAAAATAATAAGCTCCAAATATCCATCATTATTCCTGTTATAAACGAAGAGGAAAGCATAGAAAAATTATTGAATGTATTAAAAAATAAGACCTCCAACACCCAATTAATTAAAGAAATAATTGTGGTTGATGGTGGTAGTACAGACCATTCTATTTCCATTGCAAAGAAAAATGGTGCTACCGTAATTACCTCTATAAAAGGTAGAGCTGTGCAAATGAATGCTGGAGCCAAAATAGCCTCTGGTGATATTCTATATTTTTTACATGTAGATACTTTTCCTCCTAAAAATTTTGACTCCCTTATCCTTACAACTGTTACTAAAAATAAAGAATCTGGTTGTTTTAGGATGGCTTTTGATAGTAGTCATCTTTTTTTAAATTTCTTCGCTTGGTTTTCTAAACTCAATTACCAAATTTGTCGAGGAGGAGACCAATCTCTTTTTATTACAAAAATCTTATTTCAAAAAATTCAAGGTTTCAATGAAGACTATATAATCTATGAAGACAATGAAATTATTAGTAGAATTTACAACAATACCAAATTTGTTGTTCTTCCACAAAAAGTAACAACCTCTGCTCGGAGGTACGAGGAAATTGGCGTTTACAGACTACAATTCTATTTTGGCATAATTCACCTTAAAAAACTTTTTGGAGCAAGCCCCGATAAATTACACGAATTTTACCGTAGAAAAATTGCAACAAGTTAAACGCATAATAAAATATATCTTTACCGCATTTTTAATTTGATTAACGCTCCGAACAATCTATAAAGACAATAGTGTCTTGGGTACAAACTTAAATCATTTTTTATATATAATTAAGTATATTGTTATCCTAAAAGACTAGTTTACTTAACCAGCGATTACTCTTATACTAACCATTATAAAAAATGAATACTCACCAAAAAAATAGTTCCACTAACTAAAAATAAGAAGTTAACTATTTATGAATTGTATGAAACATATTATTATTGAATATTTATAAAAACAATAATAACAATTCAATGGACAGGAAAAACAAAACTGCTAATGACAAACCTTGAAATAGTATGTGAAAACAACGATTATATAGTCGTAAACAAAATGGCTGGCCTTATAAGTGAAAAAAGCCCTTACGAGGATCTAACTGTTGAAAATCAAGTTTTTAATCACCTTTTAAAAAATAAACAAAAACCCTACATAGGAGTAATACATAGATTAGATCGCGTAACAAGTGGTGTATTGATTTTTGCTAAGAAAAAAAGTATTCTTGTGGCATTTAACAATTTATTTAGTAGCCGAAAAGTTCAAAAAACGTATTTGGCAATTGTTAAAAACAAGCCACCAAAGAACAAAGGACACTTAATTAATTTTCTCGTAAAAAATAAGCTTGAAAAAAGAGCCGATATAGTCCCTACAAAAACCAAGGACTCTCTAGAATGCACTCTTTCTTATCTAGTTATAGATAAAAACGATTTTGGTTATCTTTTAGAAATAAAACCAAAAACTGGTCGCTTCCACCAAATAAGAGCCCAATTAGCAAATATAGGACTCCCTATTATTGGAGACAAAAAATATGGGTCGGACCAAGAGTACTTGCCGCTATCTATTTGCCTTCATGCACGAAAGTTAACCTATCAAATTTCTGATTCTAAAGAATCTAAAACCTTCGAAGCGCCTTTACCAAAAAATGCTTTTTGGACATTCAAATCTAGCTGAAAACTCACAACTAAAACAGAGGTGATTACATCACTTACACAACATTCTCCCAAGAAGCTAATGCATAGGAAATCAAAAACAACATATTTTCCTATCTGAGTGATAAAAAGTAATCATTCATTTGTTACCGCACACTTCATCGCTACGCCTTTGTTTGTATTACTTTGACGTAATTGACGTAAAAATGACACCTTAAAGACGCAACACAAAGGATAATACCCACCATACTTTTACTCCAAATTAAAATTATATAAAATGAAAGATTCAACTTTGTCGCAAAGAGTGAAAAATTTAAGAAATAAGAAAGGAGTAACTCAAGAATTATTAGCTGAAAATTCTGGATTAAGCTTAAGAACAATACAACGAATCGAAAACAATGAAACTGTTCCTAGAGGAGATTCTCTAAAACGATTAGCCATTGCATTGAATACATCGCCTGATCATATTATTGATTGGAAAATAAAAGAAGATAAAGGCTATCTAACAGTAATGAGTTTGTCTGCGCTAGCCTTTTTATTCTTTCCAATTTTAGGAATTATTATTCCTTTGGTATTTTGGATACTCAAAAAAGACAAACTGAAAAATGTAGATAAAATTGGAAAATCAATTTTAAATTTTGAAATAACTTGGACAATTATATTTTTCTCCTACTTTATATTATTATTTTTAGGAGTATTTAATGGCCTAATGACACATATATCTCCTTCGATTATTACAAAAATTTATATTCCTGTTATCCTATTATATTTCTATAATTTCGTTGTAATAGTCGTTAATACAATTAGAATTTCAAAAAATAAAAAAACCAAATATATTCCAGCTTTTAGAATATTTAAATAAATTAAGTATCCTTACAGGGATACATTTTACTTTACAATACAGAAACAAAACAATAGTTTTGGGCTTATCTACATCTATACCAGAACTGGCTCCATTTTATGTGGATAATCCTTGTTGCGATTCTGAAATCTAAGAATAGTATCTTTTACAATAATACCTTTATCTACATTTATGGCATTTTTAATGGTCATATTTTCATCCCAGCCTTCTCTACCAGAGATTACAGATGGTAGATGCACAAGTAATGCGGCCGAAATGGATCTGGAAGCACTTTCCCAAAAATAACTCGGGGTATGATCTACTGCATAGTAATCAATTTTATCTATTGCTATCATTGGGTTTTTAAAAGTGGTAGGTTTTGCAAAATAAAAACCCATTCCTTCATCACAACTCACATCAATAATAAGTGAGCCAGGTTTAAGTATCGATTTTTCATCCTCTTTTACATAATCTATTGGATTGTCTGTATCCTGATAGGTTCCATTAATTATTATTTCAGATTCATGTATTAAATCTAACAACGATCGTTCTGAACCATCGTGCTCAACAACAATCAAGCGAGGCTCGTTCTCCTTTCCTTTTCGAACTCGGACATAGTGTACATTTAAAACTTCTTCTCTAACCTCATGATCTGGTCTTTGAACACAGATGGTTATATCTCTAAAACCATGCGCTTTTAAAGCGTAAATGGCACCTCTACTTACAGCACCAAAACTAAAAATAATTACCTTCCGTTGGTTTCCATAATGACCATCTATTCCTTTTAACTGGAGCGCATGTATAACGGCACTATACCCTGCCATTTCATTATTTTTATAAAAAGTATGTCTCCCCATTTGTCCGCTAGGATGCCATACATACATATCTTCAAAAGCAATCAAAGTTAGTTTTTTATCTATAGCTGTTTGTGTAATTTGCATTTGTTGGGCACAATGAGGATACCCCCAAATAACACCGCCATCTTTTAGCTCTTCTAAATCAGATAAAATAGGCTTGGCAATAATTACAGAACCAATATCAGATAATATTTCACTTCGCGTAGCTACTCCTCCAGTTAAATCGCTAATTTCTTCATCTTCCATATGGAAAGGCTTCCCGTAACCTTTCTCAAAAATAAGCTGTCTACGAATATTTTCTGGAAGTCTTGTTAAATGCTCTGGATGAATAGGCACACGTCTTTCATCTTCTTTTTTTGAGGTTCCAATAACACCCATTTTTAAAAAAGTCATATTTTTTTGAATTGAAACGAATTGCAGAGTAATGACATTAGCAAGGCGTAAGATTAAAAATCACTATGAAATAGTTACTTACTAACAATCAGGCATTAAGTTGGCCGCTAGCGTTTCATTAATCAAAAAAAGGGCTTAAAAAAGCCTCTGCAATTCGCTAAAGTTGTACGAAGAGCTAATTAATAGAAATATACTACAGTAAATATACCTTATTAAAATCCATTACAGGAATAATACTCAAGTGATATACTATTACTGAAATGTAAGTTCAAGTAATAACTACAACATGCATATTTAAAATACTGCGGGGAAGTATATCGGAGAACATGTCCAACGAAAAACAGATTATCAGCATCATAATAAAGTAAAGTTCGCATTATTGACAGATTAGTTCAATGGAGCGCACGGCTGATTTAATAATAATCAGAAGGTGGAGCCCTTAATTTATTGCAAAGCGTCTTGCCAAAGATGGTAAAATCTGTGTAAGCCATGAGACCATACACCTCTCAGGATAAAGAAACAGTAAAAAATAGGACATCCTTCTCTAAGAGAGAATAATGTAACAAAAAAGAGAATAAAAGAAGTAGAAAGATTACTAAATTACAGACCCATTTAAAATAACCAATTAGTCCTGTTTAAAACAATGACGACATACAATAAAGTAGAGACAGCAAGTGCTAAACCAAAAAAGTCGTGTTTATCTACAAAGACTATTGTTCACAAGATGAAAAAAAATCAAGCAATAATGAAATACAAATTTGGATTAAAAATAGAATTTTCAGTTTTTATACTGCCATTATTGTTTTGTGTAACTGCATGTAATTCCCAAGCAAAGGAAAACACACCTCCAAACATTATTATTTTTCTAGTGGATGATATGGGATTAATGGATACTTCTGTTCCATTTTTGACAGATAAGAATGGTAATTCGGTAAAATACCCGTTGAATGACTATTATATAACACCTAATATAGAAAAGCTTGCTGAGCAAGGTATTCGCTTTACAAATTTTTATGCACACTCGGTTTGTTCCCCTTCGCGAACATCCATTTTAACGGGTCAGAACTCTGCTCGTCATGGGGTGACCAATTGGATTAAACCTGATGAGAATAATCGCTCCGAGTTTGGACCAGCTAATTGGAACTGGAAAGGGCTTACCAAAGAATCGATAACACTCCCGAGAATCTTACAACAAGCAGGCTATAAAACAATTCATGTAGGCAAAGCTCATTTTGGACCATACCAAAGTGAAGGGGAAGACCCACTTAATTTGGGTTTTGATGTTAACATTGCTGGTAGTTCGATTGGGCAACCAGGAAGTTATCTTGGTACGGAGGGTTTTGGGCATACAGGTGGTAATAAAACAAAAGCTGTACCGAGTTTAGATAAATATCATGGCAAAGATATATTTCTGTCAGAAGCTTTAACCTTGGAAGCTAATTTGGCCATAACTAAAGCCAAAGAAGAAGACAAGCCTTTCTTCCTTAACATGTCGCATTATGCAGTACATACTCCTTTTTATTCGGATTCCCGTTTTGCTGAAAATTATAAAAACTCAGATATGTCTGAAAAGGCTCAAGCGTATGCCACACTAATCGAAGGCATTGATAAATCGTTAGGAGATATAGTGCAACATGTTAAAAATTTAGGATTAGGAGAGAATACCCTTATCTTCTTCTTAGGAGACAATGGTTCGGATGCTCCTTTGCCAATTAAAAATAACTACAGTAGCTCATCACCACTAAAAGGGAAAAAAGGCAATCATTGGGAAGGTGGTATGCGCGTACCATTTATTGCATCCTGGGTAATACCCAATGAAAATATATTCTATCAAGAAAAATTACCTATTGCGCATAATACCATTCAGAAACAAATGGGTACTATTTTAGACATTTTTCCTACTCTATGTCAAGTAGCCAATGTACATACACCTGATAATTTTGCTATAGATGGTTTTAATCTTCGAAATCAGCTTATGGGTAAGCAAGACGAAATACGTGATGGGTTATTTCTTAACCATTTTCCCCATGGTAATCATCGTACTAATTACTTTACAAGCCTTGTACAATTAGACTGGAAAATTATCTATCATTATCAGGTAGATAAAGAACCTCGATATGAACTATTCAACCTAAAAAAAGACCCGTTTGAAACCCACAATATGGCAGAAAAAAATCCACAGCAGCTCAAAAGGATGATGCAAACACTCGCCGATGAAATGAAAAATAAAAAAGGAAACTACCCAGAAAAAGATGGGAAGTTTTTGGAACTGATTATGCCAAGTAAATAAACTACCACAAAGCAGAGTGCATAGAGAAAGATTTTTTTCTAATTGATGAAACACCTTAGGTTTTCAAATTTTCCACTTTTACCCCGCAGCAAGCTGCGAGGAATTCTTTAAATCAAATAACAATAACTAAAAAAATCTATAATACTACTTTCTCGTTTAGAGCGGAATATTTCCGTGTTTTTTCTTAGGAAGGGTTACACTTTTGTTTTCGAACATAGCAAATGCCTTTATCAATTTTATTCTAGTATCTTTTGGTACTATTACCTCGTCTATAAAACCTCTTTCTGCTGCACTGTAAGGGTTTGCAAATTTATCTGCATACTCTTGCTCTTTTTCTATCAGTTTAGCCTCAGAATCCTTCGCAGACGCAATTTCTTTTCTAAAAATAATTTCACTAGCTCCTTTAGCTCCCATCACTGCAATTTCTGCTCCCGGCCAAGCATAATTCATATCCGAACCAATATGTTTTGAATTCATAACATCATAAGCACCACCATAAGCTTTCCTTGTAATAACGGTAATTTTTGGCACTGTAGCCTCACTTAAAGCAAATAACAACTTAGCTCCATTAGTGATAATACCATTCCATTCTTGGTCTGTTCCAGGTAGAAATCCTGGTACATCTACTAAAACCAATAAAGGAATATTAAAACAATCGCAGAAACGCGTAAATCTGGCTGCTTTTTTAGAAGCATTCACATCTAGAACCCCAGCTAAACTTATAGGTTGGTTTGCAACAATACCAATACTTCTTCCTGCTAATCTAGCAAAACCAACGACAATATTTTCGGCATAATCTTTATGTATTTCAAAGAAAGAGTTTTCATCAATAACACCATTTATTACATGGCGCATATCATAAGGTTGATTGGGGTTTTCAGGAACTATATTCTCTAATTCCTCTCTAATTTCTTCTCCTAATTTATAAGGCAATTGCGCAGGAATATCTTCACAATTTTGTGGCATATAACTAACCAATTGCTTTATCTGATTAATACATGCAATATCGTTAGCTGCGGTTAAATGTGTTACTCCAGATTTTGTAGCATGTGCGCTTGCTCCTCCCAATTCTTCGGAAGTTACTTCTTCATTAGTTACCGTTTTTACAACATTTGGTCCTGTTACAAACATGTAACTAGAGTTCTCTACCATTAAAGTAAAATCTGTCATTGCGGGAGAATATACTGCTCCACCAGCACATGGCCCCATTATAGCAGAAATCTGTGGAATTACCCCAGATGCCATCACGTTTTTATGAAAAATATCGGCATAACCTCCTAAAGACCGTACTCCTTCCTGAATACGAGCTCCTCCACTATCATTAAGCCCTATCAATGGCACTCCAACGCGCATTGCAAGGTCCATTATTTTACATATTTTCTCTGCGTGGGTTTCGGATAAAGAACCTCCAAAAACAGTAAAATCTTGAGCAAAAACATATACTTTTCTCTCCTTAATTGTACCGTAACCTGTAACTACACCATCTCCATAGAAAATTTGTTTTTCCATACCAAAATCTTTGGTTCGGTGGGTTACTAAAGCCCCTAATTCCTCAAAAGAACCTTCATCTAATAAAAAATGAATACGCTCCCTTGCCGTTAACTTTCCTTTTGCGTGTTGCTTCTTTATACGTTCTTCGCCTCCTCCTAATTTAGCAGCCTCTAGTTTATCTCTAAGAATTTTTTGTTTGTCTGTCATTGTATACTTTTTGATACGCCTGGTGTTAAACTAGTCTCTATTTTTTTTCCAATTAGAAGATCCATTTTTTGGCACTTTTACCTCCTTAAGATTATCTAAGTACAATCTTAAACCAACCTCAGCAGCTACTTCTTTCTCCATAGCAAACTCTTTGATTAAGTATTCTGGATTGTAATAGTCTTTTACAAAGTGCGTATCAAAATTTCCGGACTGAAAAGCCTCATGTTCACAAACAAACTTCCCAAAAGGCAAGGTGGTAGAAACCCCTTCTATTTTGTAATTATTAATAGCTTTAATCATTAACTGTATGGCCTCTGTTCTATTTTTACCATAGGTAATTAATTTAGAAAGCATTGGGTCATAATAAATAGGAATTGGCATTCCTTGTTCAAACCCATCATCTACGCGTACGCCATCACCTTCAGGTCTTATATAGGTAGACAACGTTCCTATGCTGGGCAAAAAATTATCTAAAGGGTCTTCTGCATAAACTCTAACTTCTAATGCATGCCCTTTAATAGATAATTGATCTTGAGTAAATTCTAACAACTCTCCTCTAGCTATTTTTATTTGTTGTTCTACTAAATCTAATCCTGTGATAAATTCCGTTACTGGATGTTCTACTTGCAATCGAGTATTCATCTCTAAAAAATAAAAATTCTTATCTCCATCTAACAAAAATTCTACTGTTCCAGCACCAACATAATCGCAGGCTTTCGCTACTTTTATTGCAGCTTCCCCCATAGCTTTTCTAATCTCTGGAGTCAATACAACCGAGGGCGCCTCTTCTACTACTTTTTGATGCCTACGTTGTATGCTACATTCTCTTTCAAACAGGTGTACAACATGACCAAACGTATCTGCTAATATTTGAATTTCAATATGCCTTGGAGAGGTAACGTATTTTTCAATAAAAACAGACCCGTCTCCAAAAGCTGCAACGGCCTCACTAATTGCTCTTTCCATTTGCTCTGGAAGCTCTTCTAAAGATTCTACGACACGCATACCTTTACCTCCACCGCCTGCAGACGCCTTAATTAAAATAGGAAAGCCAATTTCTTGTGCTATTTTTTCTGCAACACTAACATCTGTAATAGCTTCTTCAATACCTGGTACCATGGGAATATTATAGCCTTTAACTGCTTCTTTTGCTGCTAACTTATTTCCCATAACTTTAATGGAGTGCGGCTTAGGGCCTATAAAAGTGATGCCATTATCTGCAACCATTTTGGCAAATACCGCATTCTCACTCAAAAAACCATAACCAGGATGAATTCCTTCTGCTCCCGTTTTTTTTGCGGCCTCAATAATCTTATCCATAACCAAATAAGATTCGGAAGAAGGAGCCTTTCCTAAAAGGACTGCTTCATCTGCAAATGTAACATGAGGTGCGTTACGATCCACATCTGAATATACTGCCACTGTTTTTATTCCCATTTTTTGGGCCGTTTTCATAATTCTTAGAGCTATCTCTCCTCTATTGGCTATTAGTATCTTTTTCATGCTTTTCCTTTATTCCACCTCAATTATTATTTGACCCTTTTCAACGGTGTCATCCTTACCTATTGCAATGGATTTTACGATACCTTCTCCATGCGAAAGGATAATATTTTCCATTTTCATAGCTGATAAAACCAATATGGGTGTACCTTCTTCTATTTGCTGACCAACCTCTACCATAACATCTATAATAAGCCCTGGCATCGGTGCTTTTATATTATTCAGCTTTTGTAAATTATTCGACAGTAAGCCCATTTGTTTTACCATTTGATCATACTCATCTTCTATTTTTACATCGTAATTATTCCCATTAATAGAAATAGTTACTTCTTTTGTTAAATAATTAGCCTTTACCAACTCCACGTTATAGGCCTTATTATCTTTAAGTAAATGAAACTTCTTCTCGTTTACCTTATTTATATCTAAGGTATCTACAAGTGTATCGTTACGTTTAAACTCCTGCTTATCCACAGTAATTAAATAATTTGCCATATTCTTAAAATTTATGCAAAGGATACTTGTTCATTCAAAATTAGCCAACAATGTTTCCTAATTTTGAATGAAATCCTATTTTACTAGAAATATAATACTATTCTTTCTAAAAAAGATTTTATTTTTTTGTGAAATCTAGAATAGCGCCTTCGCTAATCCATTTGGCAAGGGCTTGCCTATTCTCTGGCTCCAAAATTCTTTTTTGGTCTTTCTTATTTTTAATATTTCCTATTTCTATATAGGTCATAGCAGGATGCGTTTTACGCACCAAATACAACTCCGTTCTATCTGAAAAAGTTCCAGAATACGCTCTGTTGGGTTGGTATTTTTTATACTTTTTTTGAAAAGTAGTATGAATATTTTCTGCTATTTTTTTTCCATTCTTACTTTTTTCATGATGATAAAAGAAAACATCTATATTTTGACCCTTACTTCTACTATCTATATGTGTTACTATTAAACGTTGGTATTTACCTCGATGTTTTTTGTATAATTTATTAACAATATCTACGCGTTGTTTTAATCTAGCAACCTGGTTTAATGGAATAACCTCATCTGGATAAGCTACTTCATCATGATCAATTTTTAAATAACGATCATCACGAATACCATCATTCTTGTCTCTTATAATAATATAAACCAATGCGCCATGAGAGATTAGCTCTCTTGCCAGCCTTAATGTTATATCGTAAGCATATTCGTCCTCTGAAATAGATTTACCAGCATAAGTACCCATTGCTCCTGGGTCTGGACCACCATGACCAGAAACCAAATAATAGACGGCATTTTTAAGTTTAGTACTCTTTGCAGGTATTTTACTGTATTTTTTTCCAAAAATAGCATACCCTTTTCCTTTGTTTAATACGGTATTTTCTACTACATCTTCATCTGAAGCTACTTCCTTTAGTTCTGCAGGAATCTTATAGGTACGGCCTTCATACAAATGTATACTATCGCGCATATTGCCAATATTTAAAGAAACAAAGGCTTCATAAGCTTCATAAGGGTTTACTCCTTTTTTACGTAAAAGAGCATAAACACCCTCTCCTTTTTCTGCAACAGCAACATCTAAAGTGTCTTGCGCTGTAGCTGCAAAAGAAAAACTTAGCAATAAAGTAAGCATGCTGCCTACGAAAAATGGTTTTAAAATGGACATATTAAAATTGAATTCAAAAATGATGCCTACTATTAAAAATAGACATTTCAAATTTATATAACTATTACGTACTCTAAAAAAGGAATTAAAAAAGAAACTAACTATGTTTTAAACATTAGAAATATTGACCAATTCCAAAAACAAGCCCTCGAGAAGAATCTGGGGTTACTCCGTAACCATAATCTATTCTAAATATAGCATTGAATATTTTTTTATGCATAAATCGTAGGCCAACTCCTGGATATATACGAACATTCTGGCTATCACTAAAATCTCCTAAATCTCCACCAGGGTTTCGCCAAGAACCTCCATCTATAAAAATATTGCTTTGCAAAACAAACCAGTCTTTATCTACTAAAGTATGCCTATACTCTGTGTTAATTATAATTGCTGCGGTCCCACGGTCTATCGTATTACCAACCCCTCTTATATTTATATTATTATCTACGGTAAAAGGAGCAAAAGGTGTTTCTATATTTGTTGCTAACCCTAGGCGAACTCTACTTGCCCAATTTCCCTTTTTTCCTATTCTTTTATAGAACGCAAAATCATTAAAGCCAATTAAAAATTCTGGTAAATTAGTATCCGTGCTTCCTACGTATTGAAAATTAAGATTACTCCTAGAACCCGATAAGTACTGGTAATGATAATCAATATTATCATAATTGTAAATAAACTTCCACAAGTGCTTATCTACATTCAAAGCCAATGGCACCTCTGCCTTTTGAGCACCAGAAATATAATTATAATCCTCTGTAAATGTACTGTAACCAAACTCTACTCTGTTTTTAAAATTTATTTGATATAAACCCAAAACTTCTACTCCTTTGTTATTGTATTGATAATCTGCATTTGTATTATCAAAAAATACGGGCTCCTGAGTAGTAAGGTCTTTATAATTTACTGCTAAACCCAATTTAGGACTAAATAGATAGGGAGTTCTAATATTAACTCCATAAGAATTAAAAATATCATATTGATAAAATCCTCCTAAGGTTACGCCTCTGCCTAGAAAGTTAAATTCTTGTAGACCTACTCTAAAAGCAAAAGCATCATTAGAGGAACTAAAAAGATTGGCAAAAGGAATTAAAGTAAAATTTTCTTCTATCTCATAAACAACCATATAACTTGCTCCCAAATTATTTGTTACTAAAAAATTAGCATTGGCGACAAAAGGCAGCCTTTTTAGGTGCTCTACATCCGAAACTAAAATGGTAGAATCTAACTGGGTTCCGGACTGTAGTTTTATTAATTTTTTAATAAAAGAAACTTTTGTTTTTTTAGCTCCTTTTATTCTTATCTCTGTAACAATATTCGTCTGAGCATACCCGTTTACAGAAACAAATAGTACAAGTAAAAAAAAGTATATTTTTTGCATAATTTAAAATTGCAGAACAAAAGGTTTTATGGAAAATAAATTTACCCAATTATCTTCACTAACACCCATTAAATTAAATGTGTAATTTGTATCTTTTTGTAACTCTGGTGGAACTCCTGTAGTTACATTTAACACTACATTGTCTAAATTATAATACGTAAACATCGTATCATAAGTATAGGTTCCTGATATTAAATTACTCTGCGAATTAGCTACAACCTGAAAATATATTTTTGAATCTGTATAAGTACCATCTTGCCATGTAAAAACTGGCATCTGTGTATTTGTTTGTATTTCAATATTCTCTGGAGAATATTCTGTAGCCTTACTTAAATGTTTTAAACGAATAGGATTAGACAAATGTGTTTTCCCGGCTTCCTCAAAAGTTACAATAACCCATTTTTCGTTTTCAAATTGCCCATCGAATTTCATTAAATATCCATTAAAAACTTCTGAAAGAGGTAGATTTAGTTTGGTGTAATTTCTAAAATCATCTTTATCCGTATTGGCAGTTTCCGTAGTATAACATTGTATATTTGTAGCTCCTTCCCTTGGGTACAAATAGATACTTACCGTTTCTGAGTTTTCATTACTTGCGGCACATGCAATTACATTATCTACTACAAATTCTTTTCTTTTTATATACTGCTCCAAAGTGCCTTCTACAAGCTCTAAATCATTAGAGCAACTAAAAAATAAGCCTATCAGAACAAAGAAAAAAGTGTTTTTCATCTTAGTATATTTTATAAAATTTTTTTATAACTTCTTGCGCGGGTTTGTTTTGGGGCGTAAATCTATTATCATTCTGTCCTCCTACATTTTCATGATTTAAAAACCATTTCCAAACATACCCACCAGCAAACCATTCTTCTTGCCAAAATTCTAAAAATATAGCCTCCTTTGCATTGGCTTGCGCTATTAAATTAACTGCTTCATTGGTACGATCTACCAGCCATGGTTTTTTAGCAGTATAATCCATACTCCTATACCCAAACTCCGTAAAAATTACTGGTTTACTAGTGGTGTTGGATAAAGATTTTATTTTTCTTTTCCAAGGCTGCCATCCTATTTTTAGTTCTTCTAGTGTTGGGGTTTTAGATTCCGACAATGGAAAATAAGCATCTATCCCTATAAAATCTAATTGACTCCAAAAAGCTACTTTAGGATATTCATCCCAATTAGCAGCATATGTTAATTGGCCCTTATACACCTTTCTAATCTTCGTAATTAGTTGTTCCCAATATGCTGGCCTAAGATTTACAAATTTCTCTAACTCTGTGCCTATACATAGCAGCTCCACTTTTGTTTCTTCTGCCAATTGTGCATAGGTAATAATA
This sequence comes from Maribacter sp., assembly GCF_016744255.1. Lineage (GTDB taxonomy): Bacteria > Bacteroidota > Bacteroidia > Flavobacteriales > Flavobacteriaceae > Maribacter_B. Next base: position 8,798 of record NZ_JADGES010000020.1, on the reverse strand, counting down.
AACTTTTCGTATGACTTTTCTAAAGTAACCCAGTCTTCTTCCGAATTCATTTTTAGGGTTCCTGTAAATTTGCCACGCCAAATCCAAATTTGTGGTTTTAGCATTACCTTAATTTTATTCTTATGTAAAAGTTCTACATACTGCTTTGCTCCCTTTTTGGTTTCACCAAACCATTGCCGGTCTGTATTAAAAATAATTTCAGGAGAGCTTATATTCCGAATAAAACCAAAGGGCATTATCGCTGCATGGTTTGCATTAATGTATTTTACATTATCTATATGTTCTTGCGTCGCTTCTTCCCTAGATGCGACAAAACTTACGCCATTAATTTTTGTAGCCTTTTGGCTAGAACAAGAAAACTGCAATAGAAATAAAAAAAGGAGTCCTAGTTTTTTCATTTAAAGAGAGTTAAGACTTCTAAAGTAAGTTATTTATAATATTGCTCTAAGGCCTAAACTAAATGTTTGTCCCAAACCTTGAAAATTATGTCCTCTAACAAATTTATTGTACGATAACTCTAAATTCAATGCGTTAGTAAGTTGATACTTTCCTCCAAAACCTAAAGCAGTATAATCTTGAGAAAAATTATTATTATCATTCCCAGGATTATCATAACCAATGAAAAAAGACTGTTGCGTATTTACAAAAACAGTAGACTTCGTTGATGGAAAATAGCTAAGAAAAACACTTACAGGCACAGACAAGCTATTATTAGCAAAACGTTCTCCTTCATTTACTTCATCTGCATCCGCATCTTGTCTACTTTCTCCAAAATTAAACCCTAAATCTGCTTCTGTAAATACTTGCCAATCTCCTCTTCCAAAAGTTTTATCATAAAAGAATTTTGTTTCCCAAAAAATACTTCTTTTATCTAAATATGGCGCATTAGGCACATCTTTAAAAATAGGTAAAAACAAAGAACTTGTAAAAGAAAAATTAGATACATTTTTAAATGGTTGCACCCTTATAGATGGTGCTATTGTTGTAAAACCACTTCTCGCATCTAATTCATTATCTTTAAAACTAAATACATCTAAAGCGTCAGCACCAGAATATGTATTTGCTCTAACCTGAAATATTAACCCTATATTAATTCGAGAATTATCGCTTAATCCTGTATAAATTTCTGTTGTATTCGTAAAAAAGCTTTCTCTATTAATATCCACAGATTTACTTCCGCCATCTGTCCGCTTTGTCTGTGTGTATAATCCATTAAAAAACTTTATATCCCACTGGCCTTTACTCAAAAGTTTAGAAGGTGTAAATTCTTGCACATTACTTTTCTCCTGACTATCTTCTTGGGCAAAATTGATGCTAGTAACTAAAAGAACAGCGACTGCAATACTATATTTTTTAACTAATTTCATTTTATATTTTTTAGGTTGCTATTTTTTATTTTAAATCGTTCAATGCCCAGTCGTAAGGGTAATAAGAAACTTTAGCTTTTATTGGTAATTTTTCTTTCTTGTATTGATTTATATAATCTACTAAAGATCCATTTTTTGTAAAATCTCCTTTATACCATTCGAATATCTGAGAAATCTTTACCCTATTTTTATGTACCTGAATAAACTTAGTATTGTTTAATGCTGTTTTTGTTTGCGTTTGTAACTGCTTCTCTAATATACTTGGCCTATACGCTTTACTAATTATCGGTGGGCATCCAAGACCTGCACAAACCAAAACAAAATGAAAACGAGGTTCGTTTGGAAAATTACCTCTCAATAATTTATTCTCAATATCGTTAAGGGTTATATTTTCACCTCCTATACTATGCTTTACTTTATCAAAAAAACCTGCTTTATCTAATGGCGACTTTATAGGGTAATTGGCTACTATACTTTTAATAACAGTTAAATTATATCCGTTTATCCAAAAAGATTGGTATTCTTTAGCATTACTCTTTACTACTACCATTTCTTGAGACATTTGTAATAAAGCGTCTAATTCCGCTCTATTTTTTTTAATATCAGCGTATGCTACTTTTCCTTCTTTTACGTGTTTGCCAAAAAAAGCATCTGCCTTATTGAAAAATATATCTGTGTTCTGAGCAATACCTAAATGACCAAAAAAACTAAATAATGCTACGATTACTATTTTTTTCATTCTATTTTTTTAAATGTTAGTTTTTTAAAGAAAAACACACCCTTAAGTTGCCCTAAAAGAACACTGTTCATTGTGTTTTTTTCATTTTAAGTGCAAATTACTTTATGCTCTGTCGTCCTTATTTTTAAAACATAACAAAACCCTTCCTATTCTTTCTGGTATCAAAGGAACTTTAAAAGTCCCACATAGTTATCTCAAAAATATATTTCAAAATATCGTTAAGTTTTTATGTTTAACTTCGACAGACACCTAACAACCAATCAATTTTATGGAACATATAGTCATTATAGGTAATGGAATTTCTGGGGTAACCGCAGCCCGCCATATTAGAAAATTATCCGACAAAAGAATTACCATTATATCCGCAGAGACTGATTATTTTTTCTCTAGAACTGCACTTATGTATGTTTATATGGGCCATATGAAATTTGAACATACCCAGCCTTATGAAAACTGGTTTTGGAAAAAAAATAGAATCGATTTGGTTAAAGGCTATGTAAATTCTATTGACCATAAAAACCAGATTCTAAAAATTAAAAATAGTACGGATATATCTTATGATAAACTAGTTATTGCTACAGGATCTAAACCTAATAAATTTGGTTGGCCAGGACAAGATTTAGATCATGTACAAGGACTATATTCTAAACAAGACTTAGATGCATTAGAAAAAAATGCTCCGAATAAAACCGTTTGTAAAAGAGCCGTAATTGTAGGTGGCGGTTTAATTGGAATAGAAATGGCCGAAATGCTAAGAAGTAGAGATATTCCAGTAACTTTTTTAGTCCGAGAAAGTAGCTTTTGGAATGGGGTTCTTCCTAAAGGAGAATCGCAATTAATTAATGAGCATATATTAGAACACCACATAGATTTACAATTAGAGACAAGTTTAATAGAAATTTTAGCTGATGAAAACGGTAAAGCAAGAGCGGTAACTACGGATAAAGGAGATACTATTGAATGCGATATTGTGGGGCTTACAGCTGGTGTTTCTCCTAATATTAATTTTTTAAAAGACTCTGGAATAGAACTAGGAAGAGGCGTCAAAGTAAATAGAATGTTAGAAACTAATATCCCTAATATTTACGCTATAGGAGATTGCGCGGAACAGCACAAAGGAATTGGCTATCGTAGACCTATTGAAGCAGTTTGGTATACCGGAAGAATGATGGGAGAAACCCTTGCACAAACTATATGTGGCAATCCTACAGAATACAAACCTGGGCACTGGTTTAATTCTGCCAAATTTTTAGATTTAGAATACCAGACCTATGGTTGGGTTTTTAGTGAACGTGGTAGAAAAGAATACGAACAACATTTCTACTGGAGACATACTACGGAAAAAATATGTGTAACCATCGCTTTTCATAAAGACACCAAAGCATTTCTTGGCATTAATACGTTTGGTATTCGTATGCGCCATGCTATTTTTGACCGTTGGCTCACCGAAAATCGCAGTATAGAATACGTAATGGAATATCTTAAAGATGCCAATTTTGACCCTGAATTTTTTGCGCTATACGAACAAGAAATTATAACACACTTCAACAAAGAATTTGGTGCAGACATTTCTCCAAAGAAAAAAAGTTGGAAAAGAATTTTTACAATACCTAAAGCCAGAGCATAATTATGAAAGCAATACAAAACATTGGAATTGCCGTCTTTTTAGTTGGCTTAGGAATATTTACCGCACTTCCCTTTTTAGGGAATTTTAAGCTCAATCAAAAAACATTTGATGACATAATTACCAATCAAGGTATAAAAAGCGAAATCTTCGTTGCAGACTTGCAACGGAAATTGGTTGGGAAAGATTTTGACGGCATTACCTCTTTAGCACCTATAATAAAAGGCGCAATTGATACCGCGAATGAAATACATATTAAAAATAAAGAATGGAGTAAAAAAATATATACCAGCAGCGATGATTTGGCTACTTCTATCCGTAAAAAATCTGGTTATGGGTTCGTTCCAGAAAACAAGGGATTAATGTGGCTACTTACCTTTGGATTGGGTGTTATTGGAGCTCTTCTATTTATAGTTCCACAAGTTATTACTTTAGGTGAAAAAGGAATAAAAAACGACCATATTTACCAGCAAAATTCCACTAATAAAGGCTCGATTGCCTGGCTTGTTTTCATTTTTTTAGTCAGCTTTTATCTTGTTCTATATTTTAAATCTGAATATACTGTAAACTGGACATACTTGGTTGACCCTATTAGTGAAAGCCTAAGTGGAAACCCCGCTGGTCATTGGTTTGTATATGGTTTTATGTATTGTATAGTAATGACCGTTATGGCTATTCGTATGTACATTAAATACCGTCACAATATGTATCAAGTAGTACGTACTACCTCCGTGCTATTTTTTCAAATTGTATTCGCTTTTCTAATTCCAGAGATAATGGTACGTCTACAATTATCCTATTCTAAAGGGTATGATTTTAAAAATGCATTTCCTTTAGATTACGATTTCTTTTTTAATTGGAACTTAAAAGAACTCATAAATGGAGGAGGCCTAGGTTTGTTTATTTTGGTTTGGGGTATTCTATTAACCGTAGTTATTGTTCCCGTGATGGTTTATTTCTTTGGAAAAAGATGGTATTGCTCTTGGGTTTGCGGTTGTGGTGGACTTGCGGAAACTTTAGGAGACCCTTATCGCCAACACTCCAGTAAATCTTTATTTTCTTGGAAAATAGAACGTTGGTTAATTCATGGGGTATTGCTTTTTGCCCTAGTAATGACCGGTTTTACACTTTATGGTTTTTTTACTGAAACAGGTACAGTGTTAGGCATAAAAGTACAGAGTATTATGAATACTTATAGCTTTTTAATAGGCGCTATCTTCGCAGGAGTTATCGGCACAGGATTCTACCCCATTTTTGGTAACAGAGTATGGTGTAGGTTTGGTTGTCCTTTAGCTGCCTATTTAGGCTTTGTACAACGTTTTAAATCTCGTTTTAGAATTACCACCAATGGAGGGCAATGTATTTCTTGTGGAAACTGCTCTACGTATTGCGAACAAGGTATCGATGTTAGAGCCTATGCACAAAAAGGAGAAAATATAGTCCGATCTAGTTGCGTTGGCTGTGGTGTTTGTTCTGCGGTTTGTCCTCGTGGTGTACTAAAATTAGAAAACGGCCCTACCGAAGGGCGAATTAATCCTACCGAAGTATTATTAGGTAACGATGTTAACTTAATGGAATTAGTAAACAAAAAATAAAAGTACCATGATTTTTAAAGTCCCTATAATGGCCATACTATGTCTTTTTCTAAATTATAATGAAAAAGAAGACCCCAGGTATCACAAGGAATTTTACGAAAATGGAAAAACCAAAGGAGAAGGCTGGTTATTAAATAATACAAAAACAGGGTATTGGAAATTTTATCATAAAAACGGCACCCTTTCTGAACAAGGCCATTACAAAGATGATAAAAGAGAAAACTATTGGTATTTTTACAGTAAATATAATGTGAGGGTTAGAGAAGGTAATTACGATGACGGGCAGATGATAAATTGGTGGCTTTTTTATAACAAAAAAGGAACTATTGCTCATAAATGCCAACTTAAATACGGCAAAAAAAATGGCTATTGCCTAAAGTATGAAAATGAAAAAATTACCGCTGCTGTGCAATATATTAATGGAAAAAGAATAAAAGAATGGGCCACTTTTTCTAGTTTTAAAAAAGAAAATAAATTATCTGATTTACATTAATGACCAACATAAAAGTTATTATTCCCGCTTTTAATGAAGCAGATTCTATTGCCCATGTAATTAATGAGATTCCCAAGGAAGTCTCCGAAATTATTGTAGTAAATAATAATTCTACAGATGAAACTGTATTAAATGCAGAAAAATCAGGAGCAACGGTGCTTACGGAACCTAAAATGGGCTATGGATACGCCTGTTTAACTGGGTTAGAGTATGTAAGTAAACAATCTGAAAACCCTGATATTATCGTATTTATAGATGGCGACTATTCGGATTACCCTGAAGAACTCACTAAACTGGTGCAACCGATACTAGATAAAAAGGTAGATTTTGTAATTGGCTCCCGTGTAAAAGAGCTTAGAGAAGAAGGTAGTATGACCCCTCAGCAAATTTTCGGTAATTGGTTAGCTACTAGTTTAATGAAAGTACTTTTCGGAGCAACATTTACAGATTTAGGACCATTTAGAGCCATACAATATGATAAATTATTGTCTCTACAAATGGAAGATACTACCTATGGATGGACGGTTGAAATGCAACTAAAAGCATTAAAACAAAAGCTAGCATATACCGAAGTTCCAGTGCGTTACAAAAAAAGAATTGGCATCTCAAAAGTATCAGGAACAGTAAAAGGTAGTATATTTGCAGGCATTAAAATATTAAGTTGGATATTTAAATATAGCATCAAATAAAATGGGACTTACAATTGCTTACATTATTATTGCCATTTACAGCATTGCCTTGGTGTTGATATTTTTCTACAGTTTGGCTCAGCTTAATCTACTAATCAACTATTTAGGCTATAAAAAGCAAAACAAAACAGCTCCAAAATTTAACCTATTAGACCCAAAAGAAATTCCTTTTGTAACCATACAACTTCCCGTTTATAACGAGGAATATGTAATGGATCGGCTTTTAGAAAATATCGCAAAATTAGAATACCCTCATAGTAAATTAGAAATTCAGGTGTTAGACGATTCTACAGATGAAACTGTTATAGAGACGGCAAAACACGTTAAAAAATTACAGGCTACTGGCCTAGATATAAAGCATATTTGTAGAACCAACAGACAAGGTTTTAAAGCTGGTGCTTTAAAAGAAGGTCTTGAGGTAGCAAAAGGAGATTTTATAGCCATTTTTGATGCTGATTTTTTACCCGATAGCGATTGGCTTAAGAAAACAGTTATCTATTTTAAAGATGAAGAAATTGGCGTTGTACAAACACGTTGGGGACATATTAATAGAGACTACTCTACTCTAACACGTATACAAGCCTTCGCTTTAGATGCACATTTTACTTTAGAACAAGTAGGCCGTAATGCCAAAGGGCATTTTATAAATTTTAATGGTACTGCCGGTATTTGGCGTAAAAAATGTATTCTAGATGCTGGAAATTGGGAAGGTGACACATTAACCGAAGATCTAGATTTAAGCTATAGAGCACAATTAAAAAACTGGAAGTTTAAATATTTAGAAGACGTAGAAACCCCTGCCGAGTTACCTGTTGTTATTAGCGCTGCTCGCTCACAACAATTTCGATGGAATAAAGGTGGAGCAGAGAACTTTAGAAAAACAGTAGTGAGCGTTGTTACTTCTAAAAATATTCCTTTTAAAACTAAATTTCATGGTGTAATGCACCTACTTAATAGTTCTATGTTCCTTTGTGTATTTATAGTTGCTTTATTAAGTATCCCTATGCTTTACATTAAAAACATGTATGGCCATTTAGGTTGGATTTTTGAAGTAACAAGTTTTTTCATTGTAAGTACCATTATACTTTTTGTTTGTTATTGGTTTACTTATAAAAGTATACAAGGCAGTAGTTTCGACAATTTTATAGATTATATAAAACTATTTTTTACCTTTTTCTCTGTTGCTCTTGGTTTTTCTTTGCACAACTCTATAGCTGTTTTAGAAGGGCATATGGGGAAAAGAAGCGAGTTTGTTAGAACCCCAAAATTTAACCTTAATAACCTTACAGATAGTTGGAAAGGCAATAAATACCTAACCAAGAAACTATCTCCTAATATGATATTAGAAGCGGCGCTTATGATTTATTTCCTTTTTGGAATGTATAGCGCTATACCATTAAATGATTTTGGACTATTTCCTTTTCATTTTATGTTATTCTTAGGTTTTGGGTATGTATTCTTTAAATCGCTTACAGCAAGAGCTTAAGATATTCCTAAAAGGCCCTTTAAATTATTATCTTAGTGTAAACTATTAAAGATGGATTTATTTAATCAGGATGCCACTCCTAATATTTTACCTTTTGATGGAGAAGTAATTTATTATGGTACCGTATTACCTCTTACTAAATGTCTATCTTATTTCGACTCCCTCTACAATACAATAGAATGGAAGCCAGATGAAGCCGTACTTTTTGGAAAACGAATTTTTACCAAGCGTAAAGTTGCTTGGTATGCCGCCAAATCGTTTGAGTACTCCTATTCTAACAGTACAAAAAATTCTTTACCTTGGACTAAAGAGCTTTTAGAACTAAAAGGCTTAGTCGAGAATAAAACAGATGAAACTTATAATTCTTGCCTATTAAACCTTTACCATAATGGAGAAGAAGGTATGGCGTGGCATAGCGATGGTGAAAAAGATTTAAAACAAAATGGAGCTATAGCATCACTCAGTTTTGGAGCTGAAAGAAAATTTCTATTCAAACATAAAGACACCAAACAAACCATTAGTATAGTTCTAGAAAAAGGTAGTCTATTAGTAATGAAAGGTACAACACAAAAACATTGGTTACACCGATTACCACCGACCAAAAAAGTACATAGCCCACGAATTAATCTTACTTTTAGAACTATCGAAGTTTCTTAATTATATTTATCTTGGCTACTACATTACCTTTTTATAAAACATAAATTTAATCAATAGCGTCCTAAACGCTTAAAAAAGAGAAAGGGAGTTTTGTTCCTCAAAGTTACCTTTGTGGTGCAACACAAAAAGCACCTTTCTCAGATGATAA
>NZ_JADGES010000132.1 GCF_016744255.1 Maribacter sp. | reverse complement strand
TCTGATGCCAGAAAAAGAACGTTTTATACGGCAATGTATCATAGCTTTATTTCACCAAATATAATTTCGGATGTGGATGGTAGGTATGTTGTAGAGGGGAAAATATACGAATCTAAAAAAGTACAATACAGTAATTTTTCTACCTGGGATACGTATAGGGCACAGCAGCCTTTATTAAATCTTCTAGACCAAGAAAGTTCCTCTAAAATGGTGAATAGTCTTATTTCTAGAGATACACAAGCAAAGGTTGGGCAGCCAGTATGGGAGCTTTTTGGGTTCGATAATGCTTGTATGATTGGGTATTCAACCGCTGCGGTGATAGGAGACGCAGTTTTAAAAGATGTTAAAGGGATAAATAAAGAAGAGGCATTTAATTCTATGTATCAATCTGCATTCGATTTAACTAAACATAGTGCTGTTTATGATGTAAGTGGGTTAAAAGATTACATAAACTATGGCTTTGTAACTGCAGAAACAGGGTCGTCGGTATCTAAAACTACGGAGTATAATTACCATGACTTTGTTATAGCAAAAGTTGCGGATAAATTAGGGAAAGAAAAAGAGGCACAGGAGTTTTTTAATAGAAGTATAGGGTATCGCTCTTTATATAATGAGCAAGACGGATACTTGTATCCTGTCTATAGCAACGGTTCTATGAATAAAATAGATATAACGAAATGGGATGGACTTATTCCAAATTATGTGTCCGGTAATATATGGGCATACTCGGCATATACACCACATGATATGCAAGGAATAATTCAATTACACGGAGGAAAAGAAAAATACGGTAAGTGGTTAGATAAAATTTTTAGTGATACCACGGAACTAGGGGGTGCGCAGCATGTCGATATTTCTGGTTTTATTGGAAAATATGGGCATGGAGATGAACCAGGGCACCAAATGCCTTATTTGTATAACTATGTTGGGCAGCCATGGAAAGGGCAAAAACATATAAATAATGTGCTTACCACTATGTACAAAGACACTCCAGATGGATTGATAAATAATGAAGATTTAGGCCAAATGTCTGCTTGGTATATTTTTAGCGCATTAGGATTTTATCCAGTTTCTCCAGCAGATTTAACATACCAAATAGGAGCTCCATTGCAGGAGTTAGCTACCATAAATTTAGAAAATGGGAATCAATTTTTAATAAAGGCTGTGAATTGTTCTAAAGAGAATTTTTATGTGCAATCCTTAAAGTTAAATGGAAAAGAATATAATAAAACTTTTATGGAACATAAGACCATAATGACTGGTGGAACTTTAGAATTTATTATGGGAAGTACGCCAAACGAATTTTGGGGTGCTACGGAAGAAAGCGCTTCGATAGGTAAAATATCTAAGACCGTGCCTAAGGTAATTGCTAAAGCAGCAAAATCTCCTTACGATACAAATACTAATTATTATTTTTCAGAGACTCATTTGGTATCGTTAGAATCTGCTGGAGAAGACACTGAAATTTATTATACTCTTGATGGTTCGGAACCTAATAAGAAATCTCAAAAATATACAGAAGCATTTAAGATATCTAAAAATTGTATGCTTAAGGCTATTGCAATTGAGAGAGGGTTGAACTCAAGTAAAATCTACGAGAAGCAATTTTTTAAAAGTGTATTTCCGTTATTAAAAACAGGGTTTCCTGTAATTAGAATGAATCAATGGGGAGGACCAAGTTATGGTGAAGCTGATGGTAGTATGTTGTTTGATGAACTTACGGGTTCTAAAAGTTATGGCGATGCTAAATGGACAGGGTTAAAGAAGTCTTTTGATATTGAGGTTGATTTGGGAAGTTCTCAGTTACTATCCAACATGTCTGTAGGAGTATTGTATGATACTGCATCATGGATTTTTCCGGCAAGTAAAATAGAAGTTTATGGAGGTGAAACTGCTAATAATTTAAAGCCAATAGGAGGAAAGAGTTTGCAAGAAAAAAGCCAATACAATAAAGAAGTGGTTAGGCAAATATTAAAACTAGATAAAGGGAATTATCGCTATTTAAAAATTGTGATAAAACCTTTTGGATTGGGTCCAGATTGGCATGGTTCTACAGGTAAAAAAGTGTGGCTATTTATAGATGAAATAAATTTATTTTAAATCTAATGGGCGTTAAATTATTGTTGTATTACTGTTAAAATATAAGGTTTCCTAAAGGAGGAGTAAGAATAGCTATAATTTAGTCCATCTAGCAACAAAAACGGTTTCGTTTAAGGTACCCTTTAGCTTTTGAGCATTGTTGTTAGTCGAAAATCTTCATAAAATTATCTTAAAAAAATGAATATTTAATAGGATTTTAAGAATTAGAGTAAAAACTAACTAAACTTAACTCGTATGAACAAAAAGATTAATTATTTTTTGATTTTTGTGGCATTGCTCTTTTTACAGGGTGTTATGGCACAAAATAAAACTGTTTCAGGAACAGTGTCCGATAACAGTGGAACACCACTTCCAGGTGTAAATGTTATTGAGAAGGGTACAGCAAATGGTACCTCTACAGATTTTGACGGAAACTATACTTTAAATGTAAGTGACAATGCAGTGCTTTCTTTTTCGTATTTAGGATTCTCTACGCAAGATGTTCTTGTGGCAGGTAAAAGTGTTTTAAATATTTCGATGGAAGAAGATGCTGAAATGTTAGGAGAAGTTGTTGTAACGGCGCTTGGCATCAAAAAAAGTGAACGCAAACTAGGTTATGCAGTTACTGAAGTAGGTGGGGAGAATTTAAGTAAAGCCCGTGAAACTAACGTAGCAAATTCACTTGTAGGTAAAGTTGCTGGTCTTGTTGTTAAAAGTACAAGCGGTGGCCCTGGGGGAACTTCAAAAATTCAATTGAGAGGCGTTTCTAACCTTAGCGGTGGAGGTTCTCCTCTTTTTGTAATTGACGGAGTGCCTATGGATAACACTCAGCGTGGTTCAGCTGGTCAATGGGGTGGTGCAGATCAAGGTGATGGTATTGGTAATTTAAGCCCTGATGATATTGAAAAGATGACGGTACTTAAAGGACAAGCAGCATCTGCTCTTTATGGCTCTAGAGCCTCGAACGGTGTTATCTTGATTACTACAAAAAAAGGGGATAAAAATGGTAGTTGGTCCTTAACCTACAATAGTAACCTTTCAATAGAAAACGCTGTAGACTTCACGGACTTTCAGAAACAATACGGACAAGGGACTGCTGGAATAAAGCCTTTAACAGCAACTGATGCACGAACTACGGGACGGTTGTCATGGGGCTCTCGTTTGGACGGTAGCGATGTTATCGGTTTTGATGGAAAACAATATAAGTATAGCCTGGCCGAGAATGATTACCTTGATTTTTATAGAACCGGAACAAATTTTACGAATAGCGTATCTGTTTCTAAGGGTTGGTCAGAAGGTTCTTTTAGAATATCTTTCTCCGATTTAAATTCTAAGTCCATTGTTCCGAATAGTAATTTAAAGCGAAATACGGTCAATCTTACGGTAGATCAGGATATTACGGATAAGCTGAACATTTCGGCAACAATAAACTACACCGATGAAAGATCCAAAAACAAATCCTTTTTAAGTGATGGTCCGAAGAACCCAAATAATTTTCTCTTTTTGGCTCCGAACATCGATCATAACATTTTTGCACCTGGATTTAATCCAGATACTGGGGCGGAAACGGTTTTCAGTGATGATATTTATGTTACAAACCCTTATTTTATTACGAATAAAGGGCTAGAAGACCCAACAAGAAAAAGAACCATTTCGATTGTTTCTACAAAATATAATTTTACAGATAATATTTATGCTTTGTTTCGTGTTGGTAATGATGCAATTAACGATACCTTCTTTAGTGTTAACCCTTGGGGTCTAGCCTTTACACAAGATCTGAAAGGCGGTTTAGGTAACAAAGGGCAAAAAACTAGTTCAGAATTCAATGTTGATGGAATTTTTGGTGCAACATTTGATGTTGCCAAAGATATTGAGGTGGATGCCCTTTTGGGGGCCAATTTGCGTAAAAATAAAAATGAATTAGTTGGTGTCAGTGGTGGTCCTTTTGTGTTACCTTATCTGTACTCACCTGCTAACGTGGTAAATATTGGTAGGTCTTATAGTTTTGGTGAGAGAGAGGCTCAATCAGCTTACTATTCTGTTGGGTTTAGTTATAAGAAATATTTGACCTTGACAACTACTGGTAGATATGATGTATATTCAACTTTATCATCTCCGATTAGCGATAGTAATGATATTTTCTCTCCTTCCGTAACTATGGCCTTTAATTTCGCAGAATTGGCAAATATAGAAGCTTTAGATTTTGCTAAGTTCCGAGCTTCATATGCAATTACAAGCGGGGAGCCTACTGACCCGTATACGAACCAATTATATTATAATTCTGGTAACGCTTTAGGTGGTGTTCCTACTGGTTCTTCTCCTACGCGTATACCGAATCTTTTCTTAAAACCTTATACGACTAGCGAGGTAGAAGTTGGTTTGGACCTCAGGTTCTTTAAAAACCGGTTATCGTTAGATCTTGCATATTTTGTCAAAAAATCTAAAGATGAAATTCAAAATGCGACCTACAGTTTGTCCTCTGGTTTCGGAAGTGGTGTTATCGCTAACGGTTCCATTCAAAACAAGGGCTTAGAAGTTTTAGTTACTGGTGTGCCAATTCAGACTGATAATTTTTCTTGGACTACCTCTGTAAATTTCACTTCTATTAAGAATGAAGTGTTGAAAACCGATTTATTGGATAACCCAATTGGTCTAGGTCTAAACAGAGCAACTTTAGGAAATGCGGTAACTGCGTTTGTTGTTGGTGAAGCAGGTCCTCAAATTAGGGCTTATGATTATCAATATGATGGGTCTGGTGATATTGTTTTAGATGCTTCTGGGTTGCCAGTAAGAGGTGAATTCAAAAATTACGGATCCGTACTTCCAGATTTTTATGGAGGATGGAATAACTCTTTTTCCTATAAAAACCTGAGTTTGTCCTTTTTATTGGATTTCAATTATGGCAACAAAGTTTTGTCCGCAACTGAGTTTTATTCGCGATTCAGAGGGCTTAATAAAGTTACTTTGGAAGGCCGTGAAACAGGTGTGGGGATTTCTTCAGCACAAGATTATTACCAAGCAGAGGCTCAAAACATTACAAGTACTAGTGTTGTAGATGGTGATTTCATAAAATTAAGACAGCTGACATTAGGGTATTCATTTCCATCGGAACTTTTTAATAATGTAAAAGGATTAAAAGGGATTAATATCTCATTAGTGGCTCGTAACCTAGGATTCTTAATGCGAAAGGCTAAGAATATTGATCCGGAAAATACTTTCGGATCGGAATTGAGGTACTTGGGCATAGAAGGTACTAGTTTGCCATCAACTAGGTCGCTAGGTCTTAATGTTAATTTCAAAATTAAATAATCATGAATTTATATATAAAAAGAATATTCCTTGCGTCGTTTTTTCTCTTCACTTTCTCTTGCGATGACGACTTCGCAGAATTAAATACGGATCCGAATAAAGCTGGAGCCGAAGTTTTTGATGCCAATTTGATTTTACCGAACGTGATTTATAATAGTGGAAATAACCGAAATGGTTATAGCGGCGCTGTCTTGTTTCAAGTAATGTGGGTACAATTGATGGCTTCTACATCAACAGGTGGAGCCAATTATTATTCCAATGCAGATAAATACGTAGCTTCGGGTAGTACTAATTCATATATAGGAAACTTCTGGTTTGGGCAGTATAGTACTTCTTCTAGAGCCAAACAACTGGAGAAATTAGCAACAGAAAAAGGGTTGACTAATTTGGCAAGTATAGGAAAGATAATGCAAATACAGGACATTGGTTTTATTTCAGACGTGTATGGAGATGTTCCGTATGCTGAGGCTTTGCAAGCAGATGAGGGGCTTACGGCTCCATCATATCAATTACAGTCAAGTTTATATCCTGAAATGTTAGCGGATTTAGAGACAGCTATATTAACCCTAAATGATGAAGGTGACAAACCTACAAATGATATTCTCTATGACGGGGATATTTCGAAATGGCGTAAATTTGGTTATTCGTTAATGTTGAAATTTGCTTCACGATTGGTAAAAGTTGATGCAGCTACGGCTCAGACTTTTATAACAAAGGCTTTAAATGGCGGTATTTTCGACTCACCAGAAGACGATGCATTCTCCCCTATGGATGAGGCAAACGGCTTCACCAATTCTACGGCAAATGCATTTAACGTGGTTGATGATCTTTATGAGGTTCGTTGGAGTAAAACTTTTGTTGACTATTTAAAAGCTACAAACGATCCTCGATTAACTATTGTTGCGGAAATACCTCTTGCTGGATTAGCAGGCAATAAAGATCTTGCTGCAGGAGATTCTGACCCGGCATTACAATTGGGTCTACCTAATGGTTTTGATCTTAAGGGTGGAGCGACTGATGTTGCTAACGCACCTGGTTTTCCTGGGTCTACGGGCATGGGTGATGATTTAGCCCCTATAGGAAACTATTCTAGACCTACGGCTATTTATAGAAATAGGGAGGTACCCACTTTTATTTTGACTTATTCTCAAGTACAGCTATTACTTGCTGATGCTGCAGCTAGAGGACTTACTGTGCCAGGTTCGGCTTCAGATTATTATAATGAAGGAGTTACCGCTGCAATGGCAACTCTTAATAAAATGGGAGGGGCACAAATTAATCCAACAGATGCAAGTGCTTATGCCATAGCGAATCCTCTTGATACAAGCAGTTCCGAAGCGTCGTTAAAAATGATTAACGAACAGTACTGGGCCTCTACTGGTATGATTGGTAATTTTGTTGAAGCATGGAACAATTGGAAAAGGTCTGACTATCCGGTCTTGACTCCAGTAAATTATTCTGGAAACTTTTCCGGGGGTAAAATACCTGTAAGACAACCTTATCCTTCTGGAGAAGAATTTACTAATACAGAAAATTATAAAGAAGCCATTGGTAGAATTGGTGGGCCCAATGATTGGACAACTAAAGTATGGTGGGATGTCAACTAAAAATGTGCTCTGTGTTGAAAATATTGAGTTAGTTTTTGTTAAGTAGTTTAATAAAGGAGGGGAAACCCTCCTTTATTTGTTTAAAATAATTTCATATTATGAGAAAAACTATAAAATTATCTAAGTTTTGGTTGCTTAGTATAGCCATTATTGGGTTGAGTAGCGCAGTTAATTCACAAAATAAGAAGCGATTTAAACTATTAAATTCGAATAAAACAGGTATTGATTTTGTAAATAAGATAAAGGACACTAAAGAAGCTAATATTCTATTATATGCCAATTATTATGGAGGGGCAGGTGTTGGTGTTGGCGATTTTAATGGGGATAATTTACAGGATATTTTTTTTGCAGGAAATCTAGTTGAAGATAGGTTGTACTTTAATCAAGGAGATTTCTCTTTTAAAGATGTTACTGAGGATTCCGGGGTGTATAATGATGGCGGTTGGTCTACTGGTGTTACTGTCGCCGATATTAATAATGATGGGCATTTAGATATATACGTAAGCAGGGAGCTGTATGATGACAAACCGGACTTAAGAAAAAATTTATTATATATAAATGAAGGAGATGGAACTTTCACAGAACAAGCTGAGGATTATGGTATAGACGATAATCAGCGAACCAGACATGCTACATTTTTTGATTATGATAAAGATGGTTGGCTAGATCTTTTATTATTAACCCAACCCCCTAATCCTGGGAGTTATTCAGAATTTATGGGTACTACCTTATTAAAACCCGAATACACTTTAAAATTACTAAGGAATACTGGTAAACATTTTGAAGATGTTACCAAAAAAGCAGGATTGTTTTTAATGGGATTTCCTAATGGGGTTTCCGCAAGCGATTTAAATAATGACGGGTGGACAGATCTTTATGTCACTAATGATTTTTATGCTCCAGACCGTTTGTTAATAAATAATCAAGATGGTACTTTTTCTAATAAAACGAATACTGCGGTAAATCATATGCCATATTACAGTATGGGTATTGATGTGGCAGATATTAATAATGATGGGTTGCTCGATATTTTTGTTGTAGATATGGTAGCTGAAGATAATTTTAGACTTAAATCTAACATGAGCGGCATGAATCCAAATTCTTTTTGGAAGGTCGTAAACGATGGAGGGCATTATCAATACATGTATAATGCAATGCAGTTGAATAAT
>NZ_JADGES010000019.1 GCF_016744255.1 Maribacter sp. | reverse complement strand
ATTTAAAACAAAACACAAAAAAAAAGGGCAGTGATAAAATCACTGCCCTTTTTAAATATAAAATTCTTTATACTAGCTTAAAACCGCTTTAACCTTATCTGCTGCTTCTTGAAATTGAACCGCAGACTGAACCGCTAAACCAGAATTATCAATAATTTCTTTTGCTAATTCGGCATTAGTCCCTTGCAAACGAACAATAATAGGAACTTTAATAGCATCTCCCATATTGGTATAGGCAGCTACAATACCCTCTGCCACTCTATCACAACGAACAATACCTCCAAAGATATTAATCAATATACATTTAACTTCTGGGTCTTTTAATATGATTCTAAAAGCCTCTTCTACTCTTTTAGCATCTGCAGTACCACCAACATCTAAGAAATTAGCAGGTTCTCCACCAGCCATTTTAATTAAATCCATAGTAGCCATTGCCAAACCAGCACCATTTACCATACAACCAACGTTACCATCTAAATCTACATAATTAAGACCTAGAGCACTTGCCTCTACTTCAATAGCATTCTCTTCACGCAAATCGCGCATTTCAGCATATTGTTTTCTTCTATACAAAGCATTATCATCTATAGATACTTTAGCATCTACAGCCATAATCTTATCATCCGACGTTTTTAATACTGGGTTAATCTCAAACATACTAGAATCACTTTCTACATATGCCTTATATAAAGAAGCAACAAACTTTGTCATCTCTTTAAACGCTAAACCAGATAAGCCTAGATTAAAAGCAATCTTTCTAGCTTGGAAAGGCAATAAACCAGTTCCTGGATCAATTTCTTCTGTATAAATTAAATGCGGCGTGCTTTCTGCAACCTCTTCTATGTCCATACCACCTTCAGTAGAATACATAATCATGTTTCTTCCCGTACCACGGTTTAAAAGAACAGATATGTAAAATTCACTTGTTTCACTATCTCCAGGATAATAAACATCCTCACAAATTAAAACTTGATGTACTTTTTTCCCTTCTGCTGAAGTTTGCGGAGTAATAAGATTCATTCCTATTATATTCCCTGCAATTTCTTCTACTTCTTTTAAATTTTTCGCTAGCTTAACTCCGCCACCTTTACCACGACCACCTGCATGTACCTGAGCCTTAATTACATGCCATCCAGTACCAGTTTCCGCAGTTAGTTGTTTTGCAGCATCAACAGCTTCTTTTGCGTTATGAGCGACAACACCTCTTTGAATGCGTACGCCAAAACTTGCTAATATCTCTTTTCCTTGATATTCGTGAAGATTCATATATCTAGTTTCTTAATGTTTGGATGCAAAAATAGGAAACGAAAAGGATTTACCCTAATGAAAAAACAAAGCAACTTTCTTTTAAAAATTAAATCTCACCAAAATCTAATGGATCAAAATTCTTAAAGTGCCCATTTAATTCAATCGTTTTCTTTGTTCTTTCTACCTGCTTTAGAACTTCAATGGTACCCAATAAATGCTCTTTAATAAAAGCTAAACGCTCCTCCTCTTTAGGCATTTGCAAAAGTTGATACTCTTGCTTAAAAGAAAGACCAATTTTATGCGCAAGAATATAACTATTAAATTTATCCGTTTTTAATGGTTTAAAAGCTACATTCATAAAATTATAAAGCTCCTCAATCTTCTGTATCACTTCCTGCTTTAAATCTAAATTAGATACATAATCCAAATTTACAAGAGAAACGTTTCCACTAGGATACAACTTTCCCTCTGCTATAGATTGAAAATTATTCATAACAAAAACTTGCCTTGCAACACAAACAACATCCATCTCTCCTCCTTCATAACTATTCACTATTTCAACTAACTGTACCTCTACTCCGTAATTTACAACTCCATCTAAATAAACCGGTATACCAAAGGTAATTGCCTCTCTTCTACAATCTTCAATAAGTTGAATATACCTTTTTTCAAACACATGTAATGGAACGGTCTCTCCTGGGAAGAAAATAGATTGCAACGGAAACATTGGTAATATCATAGTGCTATTTTTAATTAAATATACCACCTAATCCATACCCCAACAAACCTATTTCCTTAAATAATTGTTATAAATAACACAATTTGTTGTATTTATTAATATTTCGTTAAGTTTTTTGTGCATCTTAAAATAGAACTCTAGATTTGTTTAAAATTATGACTAATTATGAAGCATTCGGACCTACTTAAAATCGTTAAGAAATTTGGCGACCCTGTTTATGTCTACGATTCTGAAAAAATTATTTTTCAATTTCAGAGACTAACAAAAGCATTTAGCGGAGTTAATAAACTAAAATTAAATTACGCTTGTAAAGCGCTATCTAATATTACCATATTAAAACTAATGAATAGTTTAGGAAGTGGCTTAGACACCGTTTCTATCCAGGAAGTAGAACTTGGCCTATTAGCTGGTTTTAAACCAGAATCTATTATCTATACACCAAATGGCGTTTCTTTAGAGGAGATTGAACAAGCTGCAAAGCTTGGCGTACGTATTAATATAGACAACTTATCTATACTAGAACAATTTGGCAGTAAGCATCCAAATATTCCTGTTTGTATCCGTATTAACCCACACGTAATGGCTGGAGGGAACTCTAATATTTCGGTAGGGCATATTGATTCTAAATTCGGAATAAGCATTCATCAAATTCCGCACTTATTGCGTATTGTAGAACTTACTAAAATGAATATTAATGGTATTCACATGCATACGGGTAGCGATATTTTAGATATCGATGTTTTCCTTTATGCTTCGGAAATACTTTTTGATACTGCTAAGAATTTTAAAAATTTAGATTTCATCGATTTCGGTAGTGGATTTAAAGTTCCATACAAAGATGGTGACATAGAAACCAACATAGAAGAACTAGGAAAAAAATTAAGTACTCGCTTTAATGAATTCTGTAAAGAGTATGGCAAAGAATTAACTTTAGCTTTTGAGCCTGGTAAATATTTAGTAAGTGAAGCTGGTTCTTTTTTAGCAAAAGTAAATGTGGTAAAACAAACCACTTCTACCGTATTTGCTAGCATTGACTCTGGATTTAACCATTTGATAAGACCAATGCTTTATGGGGCTTACCACCAAATAGAAAATGTTTCTAATCCTGAAGGAAGAGAAAGGTACTATTCCGTTGTTGGCTATATCTGTGAAACAGACACTTTCGCTAGCAATAGAAGAATAAGCGAAATATCTGAAGGGGATATTCTTTGTTTTAAAAATGCCGGAGCCTATTGTTTTACGATGGCTAGTAATTATAATTCTAGATTTAGACCGCCAGAAGTATTATGGCATAATGGAAAAGCAATACTTATAAGAGAAAGAGAAACTTTTGAGGATTTAATTAAAAACCAAGTGGATGTAAAAAATATATTTTCGCAGCCAACAGAAAAGAAAAAATTAACCCCTCAAGAGTAACTAAATAACAGAACAAGGTCTAAACACATAAACACATGTTTAGACCTTGTTCTGTTACAACCTGCCTTAAAATTACATCTAAGCTCAGAAGCAACTCTTAACTAATTCTCACTTTTATAGAAGTACCTTTTCCTTTTTCCTAAATGAATACGGATATAAAACGAAATATTTAATTAATAAATTCGTTAGTTTTGTAATAGATATTGGACTAATAGCAAAAAACAGCTCATGAATTTAAAAGTTACAAATAAATATATTTACTTAGTATTACTAAGTTTCATTACACTCACCTCTTCTGCCCAGGAAGTAAACTGGTTAACTTGGGACCAAGCTACCAAACTTATAGAAACAGAAAAGAATCCAAAAAAGATATTTGTAGACATATACACAGATTGGTGTGGATGGTGTAAAAAAATGGATAAAGATACTTTCCAAAACGCTGAAGTAGCTGCTTACATGGCTGAAAATTATTATATGATTAAATTAGATGGCGAAGGAAAAGAAGCAATCGAATTTAAAGGAAAAACTTTTAATTTTGTCCCAAGTGGACGTAACGGCTACCATGAACTTGCTGCTGCTTTAATGCAAGGAAAAATGAGCTACCCAACCACTGTATTCTTAGATGAAAAAATGAATATGCTTTCCCCTGTTCCTGGATATCAAAAACCAAAGCCTTTCTTAAAAATAGCAAAGTATTTTGGAGAAAATATTCATAAAGATAAAGATTGGAAAGCATACGAAGGCGAAGAAGGAAAATAAAAAAAACTAGAATAAGTCATAAAAAAAAGAAGCTGTCTAAAAAGGCAGCTTCTTTTTTTTATGACTTTAAACACATCCTTATCTACTATAATTAGGAGATTCTTTGGTTATGGTAACATCATGCGGATGACTTTCATTAATACCACTAGCTGTTATTTTTACAAATCGACCTGTGTTTTGTAATGTTTCCACATCCTTGGAACCACAATACCCCATACCTGCACGCAACCCACCTACAAATTGATGGATACTTTCAAACAACTCTCCTTTGTAAGGCACACGTCCTACAATACCTTCTGGCACTAATTTTTTAATATCATCTTCAACATCCTGAAAATAGCGGTCTTTACTACCTTGCTTCATAGCCTCTACAGAACCCATACCACGGTACGACTTAAATTTTCTTCCTTCGTATATAATAGTTTCTCCTGGAGATTCTTTTGTTCCTGCTAATAAGGACCCTAGCATTACCGTATCTGCCCCAGCTGCAATTGCTTTAGGAATATCTCCTGTATAACGAATACCTCCATCGGCAATAACAGGAACCCCACTTCCTTTTATAGCTGCAGCAACCTCTAACACTGCTGAAAATTGAGGAAAACCTACTCCTGCAACTACACGTGTCGTACAAATAGAACCTGGGCCTATACCTACTTTAACTGCATCTGCACCGGCTTCTACTAAATATTTAGCTGCCTCTCCTGTAGCTATATTACCAACGATTACCTCTAATTTTGGGAATTTCTTTTTTACATTTTTCAAAGCTGTAACTACTCCTTGCGTGTGGCCATGAGCTGTATCTATAACAACTGCGTCTACCCCAGCTGCTACTAAGGCTTCCGCCCTTTCTACAACATCACCAGTAACACCTAAAGCAGCAGCAACGCGCAACCTACCATATTGATCCTTATTTGCTGTTGGCTTCTGTGTTAATTTCGTAATATCTCTAAAGGTTATTAAACCAATTAATTTATTATTTTTATCTACTACAGGTAGTTTTTCGATCTTGCTGGCTTGCAAAATATCTTCTGCTTGCTCTAAAGACGTACCTACCGCAGCAGTAACCAAATTCTCCGTAGTCATTACTTCTGAAATTGGTCTGTCATTATTTTTTTCGAAACGTAAATCTCTGTTCGTTACGATACCTATTAATATTCCTGCATCATCCACAATAGGAATTCCTCCAATACTATATTCTTTCATGTTAGCCTTAGCGTCTCTTACTAAAGCTTCTTTAGGTAAAGTAACAGGATCCATTATCATACCACTTTCTGCTCTCTTAACCTTACGAACTTTTAGCGCTTGTTGCTCTATAGTCATATTTTTATGTAGCACGCCAATACCTCCTTCTCTAGCCATGGCAATAGCCATACGAGATTCTGTAACGGTATCCATAGCTGCGGACACAATAGGAACATTAATAGTAATATTACGGGTAAATCTTGCTTTTATAGATACTTCTCGTGGAAGAACTTCGGAATAAGCAGGAACTAAGAGTACGTCATCATAAGTAAGACCTTCTCCAACAATTTTATCAAGATGTGCTTGCATGGCAATTAAGGATTAATTGCGTGCAAATATAGGTGTTTTTTTTGGTAAAGTATTTACGCTTGGCCTCTGGACTTATAAAACAATTGAAAAAATACCATAAGCGAAGAAAACACAAAAGTAAGTGTCATTAGTAGGCCAGAAAATATTACTACAAATTTCATCCAGTGAATTCCTGCCCAAAGGAAATAAATTCCTCCAAAAGTTAATACAACAGATAGAAAAGGCTCTACCGTTAAAAATAATTTTAACTTTTTGGGTGCCTTTGTTATCCAAACTAAACCTCCTAATAAGAAGAAAATAAAGGACATAGATAAAATATGCGTGTGTACTATAGTCAACATCTGCCGTTCACTTTTTTTAAATTTCATCACTTCTGCATTTTCATCTTCTTCATTACCTTGGTAATTTTCTTGTATTCCAGCTGGTGTTCCTTCGCTTGTTTCGTTAACAAACAACAAGCCTGTGTAAAAACCTACGGAAAGAATGATAACAAATGCACCTATAAAGACTTTTATTTCTTTAGGCAATAACAACAAAAGACCATTATAATTCATTACAGCATCTTATTTTTTTTAAGAACCTTTATTGTTTGCAGCAAATCATCTATTGCATTGGTCATGGAGCGTACGGAAATAGTTGCTCCAGAAATTCCATCAATATTAGTCTCGTAATTCACCCTATCTTCTCCTGTTTTTCCTAAAAATTGTTTTAACCATCTTTTACTACCAATTTCTCCTCCATATTCCTCTCTATAAATGAGAACCTTAGAATGAATAATTTCTAGATTGGCATTAAAAACAATAAGATAATCAAACATTGCCGTTTTACTTGCTGCTTTATCTACAAAAACATACCCTAAAATACCAGAATTAGATTTTACTTTAAAAAAATTATCTGTAGTTATTTTCGACGGAAGTTTAACCATTAAGGTTTCGGGCACTTGCACAGGCTCTTTAGTAAATTCTTCTACACTAAAAATATGTTTCACTTCTTTTTGAACCTTCTTCTCTACGTTTTTAGGTAACCCAAAACTCGAGAACAAAAAAACAAATCCTAAAAGTAGAATACTAACTTTTTTAACTAACATAAGTGCAAATGTATTTAATTAGTTTAGGTCTTAAAAACCAATATAATAATTAACCGACAAAAACTCTTCCGTTTTTTAATCGGAAGAGTTTTTAAAATTTCACTCTCACTAGCACATTTAATACCTCGTGAGCTTACTTAATAACATTAAAACCAAACTCCGATACCAAAATTAAGTCTATTCTTAACACCATCGTTACCTCCAGATTCATTAGATCTAAATTGATAATCGCCTTTTACCACAACACCAGGCGCTATATGATAAGATAATCCCGTGGTAACATCTGTTCTATCGTATGCTTCATTTTTTGCTAAACTCCCAGCTGTATCTGCATGTGTATCATACATTTCATAGCGAGCAAAAGCAAATAATTTTTGTTCTTTATCTCTAGGTAATAAATTATAGCCACCTTCAATATACCATCCTTGCAATGCACTACCTAAATCTTTTCCTGTTAGATTATTATATGCTTCTGTGTCTGAAAGTGAAGCATGAATAAATTGCCCTCTTGCTGTAAATCTTTGATACGCATAACGAGCATCAAAACCCAACATAGCTATACCGATATTTGCTCCATCAATTTCTTCTACATCATCCGCTGCCTGTGTTTTTCCAAAATAAGTAGAAAAGCCTAATCGTAATCCAGGAATACCATAATAGTCAATTTTTGTTGCAAATGTTGGTGAATCAACAGTTGACTTAATACTTTTTTGACGACCACTTCTTAGTCCATTAGAACCTTTTAAAAACCCAGAAACACCACCTTCACCATCTGCCGTTGTAGATTTAAAACCGTTAAAAACATAGGCTTGGTATCCTAAAGAAAGGCTGTTTAAACGACCACTTACTCCAACACCCATTTCTCTCCAAGTAGTAGGGACTATTACGTTGTCTACTGCTGGTCTTTCTGTTCCATTATACGTAGTAGGCTCATGATATTCATTAATAATACCCATTGGCACTAACATTAAACCACCTCTTAAATTAACATTGTCTGCTACATTATAATTTACAAATGCTTGTTCTACAAAAACTTCTTCCACATGTTCTAATTCTATTTCTGTAAAAAATTGGGTTTTGTCGTTAAACCTATACCCTAATAATAAAACCAAACGCTGTACATCTAACTCACCATTATCGCCTTCTGGTTGGTTATAAAGCATTTCCCCATAAGCTCCGATAGTAACCTGAGAGCCATGTACACCCGATAATAATCTTTGTGCGGAATTCAATTGTTTTTGAGGATCCATTGTAATGGAATCTATAGCTGTTTGCCCAAATGTTACTTGGGAAATAACTATTACTAATAAAAGAAAAATACGTTTCATTTTAAATCTATATTTATTTAGACTGGTTACAAATAATATTATTATTGAAATGCAAAAATAATCCCAAAAATGGAATACACAACATTTATTTGTAATAAATCTAAATAAACTTAAGGCAAGTAAATATAATACAACTCAAAAAAAACTAAAAATCAATCTATTATATTTAATGATAGGCTTTAAAAAGTTCGCTTGCTTTATTATAAGCAGCTTCAAATACCATCCAGTTAACACCAGTATCTACTTTTTCTGCAGTAAAGTAAGATAACATATGCTCCGTTGGCATATTCCCTGTAAGCTCATCTTTAGCCATAGGACAACCACCAAATCCCTGTACAGCACCATCAAACCGCCTACACCCTGCTTTATATGCCGCATTCACCTTTTCGTGCCATTTTGTTGGCGTTGTATGTAAATGCGCTCCAAATTCTATCTGCGGGTATTTAGGTATTAGATTAGAAAAAAGATAATCGATTGTTTCTGCATCCGAAGAACCTACAGTATCAGACAGCGATAAAATTTTAACTCCCATATTGGACAATTTCTCC
The DNA here is from genome assembly GCF_016744255.1 of Maribacter sp. GTDB lineage: Bacteria > Bacteroidota > Bacteroidia > Flavobacteriales > Flavobacteriaceae > Maribacter_B. Next base: position 32,831 of record NZ_JADGES010000019.1, on the reverse strand, counting down.
GTCCATTCCCCAACAATATCCACATTCCAAGGGTCTCCATACGGGTTACCAAATCCCATGCTAATATAGGTTACCACCTCTTTATTGGCTTTGTCTGCAATATGTAGTATTTCTTGTAACGTCTCTACGGATTGGGCAATAGTCTTGTGGGTATTTCGCATTTGAAAATTCTCCGAAATAGAAAAAGGATAACCTAAGTATTGTATTTCTTTGTGCTTAGATGCTTCCAAAGCACCCCTTACATTTGCTACAATAGAAAGCAACTTACTAGAGGTTGTAGACAAATCTAGCTCACCTAAAACCTCTGCTGTATCTACCATTTGCGGAATCGCCTTAGGGGAAACAAAACTTCCAAAATCAATAGTATCAAAACCGCAATTCAATAAAGACTGAATATATTTCACCTTTTTTTCCGTTGGAATAAAAGTTTTAATGCCTTGCATAGCATCTCTAGGACATTCGACTATTTTTACAGACTTAGACATTTATAAATTTAAGGTGTATAAAATTACCACTATTTATCTGAAAACAATAAATAGATTGCTATGGCTATAAAAACTACTATTTGTAACCATTTTAAAACCACTCCAACAGATTCTTTTTTAGTAACATAACCAGAAATAGTTCCTGAAAGAAAAGCTAAAACACTAAATATTACCCCTGACACCAACATAAAAAGCCCTCCCAGAACATAGAATTGCACCACGGTACTCCAAGTAGAACTGAATAAAAACCCAGGAAAAAAGGCTAGAAAAAAGATAGTCACCTTCGGGTTTAACACATTCATTATAAATCCTTGCTTAAAAAGTTGAAATACCGTTTTTTTAGGCACTCCATTTGCAGACAAGCTAATTTTTGAATCATTTATATATACTTGATATGCTAAATACAAGAGATACAAAGCACCAAAAAGCTTGATAACAAAAAATAAGCTATCATTATCTTTTATAATAGCAGAAACCCCAAAAGCAAGTAATGTAGTATGCACCAAACACCCCGAAATAAGACCAGCTACTGTTGCTAACCCATATTTTTTTCCATTTGTAATACTCTGCATTAATACATAAATATTATCCGGTCCAGGCGATATAGCCAAGACAGAAGTTGCAGCAACAAAACCTAACAAAATATCTATATTCAATTCTTAAAACTTTACGCTGAAAATACGAATTCAATTAAACTTAATCCCCTTTTTTATAACTTACATAAAAAATAAATAGAAACTTTTCCAAACAGCCACTACTCTTATTATCCTTAGCACATTTATCCTAAGTTAGTTTATTATCCTTCAGAGAAAACTCATTGACCAGTATATAAACCAATACACAAACCCAGACAGAGACTATTTATAAGACATGTTGTTCTTTTTAAATTTAAGGAAGATACAGATTGAAGAAATTAAAAATGCTTTTAATGCCTTACCAAGGAAAATTAAAGAAACAGACTCTTACGAATAGGGAATTAACAATAGCTCAGAAGTTTTAAACAAAAGGCTTTCCATTATTTTTTCGTAACATTTAGTAAAGTACCTCAGGGCAATCCCAAGAGACATTCGCAGAAAAACAACCTTAAAATTTCGAGGCAAGCCTCGGAGCATTTAAATCTCGATTATCGAGTAAAGAAGATAGAGAAATCTACCTACCACATGCAGATAAAGAGTTTTTCGAACTCTTTTAGCTCCTTTATTTGGAGGATGTCTTAGTTTTAGCTTATTGAAATAATAAACACTAAACTACAAACCTTTCTCTAGTATAGCTTTATTAATTTGCTTTACTAACGCAGGACCTTCATATATAAAACCTGTCCATAGCTGAATTAAATCGGCTCCCGCTTCTATTTTTTCAATAGCATCTTCAGCGGAATGTATACCTCCTACTCCTATAATAGGGAATGCCTTATTACTTTTCTCTGCTAAGAAACGTATTACCTCTGTACTTCTTTTAGTTAAAGGCTTACCACTTAGTCCTCCTTTTTCTTCGGTATCTACTAAATCAGATTTTAAATTCTCTCTTTCTATAGTGGTATTAGTTGCTATTATCCCATCAATCTTTGTTATCGCAACAATATCAATGATATCTAATAATTGCGCGTCTGTAAGATCCGGAGCTATTTTTAAAAGGATAGGCTTATTTACCCCATTTCTTTTCTTAGTATATTTTTCGTTCTGAGTTTTTAACTCCTTTAACAATGCCGTAAGGGGTTCTCTATCTTGTAATTCTCTTAATCCTGGTGTATTGGGAGAACTAACATTAACTACAAAGTAATCTACATAATCAAAAAGAGCATCAAAACAAAGTAAATAATCCTTTATAGCATCTTCATTTGGCGTTACTTTATTTTTACCTATATTTCCGCCAATAAGTACTTTATGTTCTTTTTTTAATTGTTCAACTGCTTCAAAAACACCCTTATTATTAAACCCCATTCGGTTAATAATTGCTTTATCGGCTTTTAACCTAAACAATCTTTTTTTAGGATTCCCATCTTGCGGTTTTGGTGTTAGTGTTCCTATTTCTACAAAACCAAAACCAAAATTTGCAAGTTCATTATATAAAGCTGCATTTTTATCAAAACCAGCAGCAAGACCAACTGGATTATCAAATTTTAATCCAAAAACTTCTCTTTCTAATCGTTTATCTTTTATTAAAAACAAAGATCTATATATACCTCCTAACCCAATTTTAGCAGTAAATTTTATCAATTTAAAACTTATATGGTGTACACGTTCTGGGTCTAATAAAAAAAATAGGGGACGAATTAGAATTTTATACATGGAATTGGAGAAATTTTACACAAAAATACAAACTCAATCTGAGTAATTTCGCTATATAAACCTCTTTTTTACACTAAGTTTTACATTTCTATTTTGGTGAAATACTATCGTTATATATTATTGGCTGTATAACTATTGGTTTTCTAATAGCTTCCTTACACAACTGTAAATATCTGTTATATTGTTTTTCGTTAAAAATCTCCAAAAACTCTTTATCTGTAGCCTTAGAAAGACCCACTAAATTTTGCTCTAACACCGTGTACTTCTTCCCCAGGCTTGTTAATTCATCAGGTGTACTTTGCGGATGCTTCTCTAAGACTTTCTCCATTTCATCTTGCAGAGTTTTAGCCTTAATAATATATTCCCCTTGTAAAGCCTGTAACTTTGCTACCTGGTTAGCATTTAACTGAAATACGGAAGTCATAACCTCCGCATTTCCCCCTCCGATATTTAAAGTACAATCCTGAGACTTTGCACAAAAAGAAGTTAAAAACAAAACAACAACAGCACTATATTTTATAATTTTCATCCCATTTATTTTATATAAAAATGTATTTAGCCTACAATATACATTTGTTCCGACAGGCTTATCTTACGCCAGCCTTTGAAAAAACATCTTTGAATGTTCTTTTAAGCTAATACAAAATTATAATTTATACACTATAAACCCTATTTTTGAATAAAAAATTATAAGAATGCAGCAGCTTATCGACCGCTTTTTAGGTTATGTTAAAATTGACACCCAAAGTAACCCAGAATCTAACACCACTCCAAGTACTGAAAAACAATGGAATTTGGCTTTAGAATTGGTTTCTGAATTAAAAAGCATAGGCCTAGAAGATGTTACTATAGATAACCATGCCTATATTATGGCTACTTTACCTAGTAATATAGATAAACCCGTGCCAACCATAGGTTTTATTGCACATTTTGATACTACACCCGATTTCTCCGGATTCAATGTTAATCCGCAAATTATAAAAAATTACGACGGAAAGGATATTGTATTAAACGCAGAAAGAAATATAATTCTTTCTCCTGATTATTTTGAAGACTTATTACTTTACAAAGGTCAAACTTTAATTACTACAGACGGCACAACTCTTTTAGGTGCTGATGATAAAGCCGGAATTGCAGAAATTATTACAGCAATGGAATACCTTATTAAGCATCCAGAAATTAAACATGGAAAAATAAGAATTGCATTTACTCCGGATGAAGAAATCGGCAGAGGTGCTCATAAATTTGATGTAGAAAAATTTGGTGCGCAATGGGCTTACACCATGGACGGAAGCCAAATTGGAGAATTAGAATATGAAAATTTTAATGCAGCAGGAGCCAAAGTAATTATAAAAGGTAAAAGTGTGCATCCTGGATATGCTAAAGGCAAAATGGTAAACGCTATTAATATTGCCAATGAATTTATGTCCATTTTACCGATGGAGGAAACACCAGAACACACTACAGGAAGGGAAGGTTTTTTTCACGTACACCATATGCAAGGTGAAATTGAACATGCACAATTTGAATTGATTATCCGCGATCATGACCGAGAAAAATTTGAAGAAAGAAAAGTATTAGTTACCAAAATAACCGAAAAATTAAATTCTATTCACGGGGATTGTATTTCTATTGAAATTAAAGATCAATATTATAACATGCGGGAAAAAGTAGAACCCGTTATGTATATCGTAGAAATTGCAAAAAGAGCAATGGAATCTATTGGTATAAAACCTATAATTAAACCAATTCGCGGAGGAACGGATGGTTCTCAACTTAGTTATATGGGGTTACCATGCCCTAATATTTTTGCTGGCGGGCATAATTTTCATGGAAAATACGAATATATTCCTGCTCAAAGCATGGTACAAGCAGTTGGTGTTATCGTAAAAATTTGCGAAATTACTGCTGATAAAGCTTAAAATTATGGAGATTTTCGAAAAATCAGAAACCTATTTTTCCGAAGAACATCCATTTAAAACAAAAAATCAGGAATTACGTAATATATTTTTAACAACTAGTTTAGAAAAAACTTTTAAATGGAGTCTACCTACCTATACCTTAAACCATAAAAATGTTTTAGCTCTTGGTAAGTTTAAAAATCATTATGAAATCTGGTTCTTTAATGGCGTATTTTTAAGTGACCCAAATAAGGTTCTTCTCAATGCACAAGAAGAAAAAACAAAAGCAATGCAACAATGGAGATTTACTGTAAAAGACACTATAAATCTAGATATCCTATTAGCATATAGTGAAGAAGCTATAGCTAACAAAAAAAAGGTTAAAACTTGCCTATATAAAAAAGCCCTCCTTTACTTTAAAAACTCCCGCATTACTAACAGATGCGTTAAAAAAAACAAAACGCAACAAGTTCTCCACACCTTACCACCTTACAAACAAAAAGAGTACATGGAGTATATTGCTAGCACAAAACAAGAAAAAACTAAAACATCTAGACTAGAAAAAATAATCCCTTTAATAAAAAAAAGGCATAGGATTAAACGATAAATACCGTAATTGCTAATCCTAAAATTAAGCAAGAACAACTACATGAACATAAAATACTTCTATTTAATCCTTTTTACCCTATTCATTTTTTCCTGCAAAGAAAAGAATAGTACCAGCACTACAAATAATAACTACTGCCAAAACATAAAAAGAGATAGTTCTATGTCTCTTTCTTCTGCTTTAGAAGAGATACAACCTCTAATGAAAAAAAAGACAGGAGTTTATGTTTTAGAAGACGGAGGCACAGCAATGGTAACCAGAGCCTGGTTGTGCGAATATGCTGAAAAAAGTATAGACATTCAATACTTTATTTTTTCCACAGATAATATTGGCTTAATTGCCTGTGATTATTTGGTACGCGCAGCAGACCGCGGAGTAAAAGTTCGTCTACTCATAGATGATATTATGGTAGATGCAGGTTTTAATGACATCCTCACTTTAGATTCTCATAAAAATATTGAAATTAAAATCTATAATCCTGGTGTTAATTTGGGCAAGAATCTTTTTCAGAAAATAGGAAAGTTTGCCAGTGATTTTCGTTCTGCTAACCAAAGAATGCATAACAAAACATTTATAGTAGATAACCAAGTAGTTATTTCTGGAGGCAGAAATATTGCCGATGAATATTTTGATTATGATCATACCTATAATTTTAGAGACCGTGATGTCCTTTTACTTGGCAAAGAAACCAAAAAAGTAAATGCTTCTTTTAAGACCTTTTGGGAAAGCACCCTAAGTATCTCTGCAACAAAATTGGTAACAGAATTACCTAACAACCTAACCGATAAAAATCGTTTTTCTAAACTACATGAATATGCTTGTAATCCAGAAAATTTTTGGCCGCAAGTACGTTCTAAAATTGAAAATCTACCGCAAACGTTTGCTGACTTAAAAAATTCGGGGAATTTAGTATGGACAGATTCCGTTTCTTTTGTTTCTGATTTTCCTGGAAAAAATGATGGTGAGAGTGGTCTTGGAGGTGGTGGAATTACGACAAGTAAACTTATAAAACTGGTAAAAAATGCCAAGCACACGATAAACATCCAGACTCCATATTTAATAACATCTGATCTTAGTAAAAATCTTTTTAGAGAAGCTATTAAACGTGGTGTAAAAGTAAGAGTCCTTACTAATAGCCTGGCTTCTACAGATAATGTAGAAGCGTTTAGCAGTTACCAAACCGACCGTAAAAAATTATTACAAACAGGAATCCGTATTTTTGAATTTAGACCAGATGCCAAGGAACGGTTAAAAATAATGACTGGCGATTTACAAAAAGAGCTAGATTACAAGCCTATTTTTGGTTTACATGCCAAGTCTATGGTTGTAGATGGCAAAACTACCGTAATTGGCACCTTTAATTTAGACCCAAGAAGCGCAAATTTAAACACAGAGTGCATTTCTATTATCCACTCTAAAAAGATAGCCGACAATGTTTTAAAAGGTATGGAAGAAGAGTTTAAACCAGAAAATTCTTGGGAGATCACGATGAATTTTAACCCTGACTCCAAAGTAAGTGCATATAAGAGGGTTAAGACATGGACTAGAAAAGTTCTTCCTAAAGATATTTTATAAATTATTCTAAACAAAAAAGCACCGACATGTGTCAGTGCTTTTTTTGTTTTACTCTTATAGACTTCTATTTCTTTTCTATAGCCGGAGTATTTAATTTTTTACTCATTTCTAAAGAAATTGCAGAACGATCGAATTTTAATTTCCCTGCCATAGTTTCTATAACAACCGAAGAATCTTTATCGTTTAAGTCAACTACCTTACCGTGTAATCCACTTCTTGTAACGATACGATCTCCTTTTTTTAATTCTGCTGCAAATTTACGCTCATCTTTCTGCTTTTTCATTTGCGGTCGTATCATAAAAAAATATGCTACAACAAAAATTAAAATCATTGGAAGAAACTGTCCTATATCACCCATGGGTATGTATTTAAATATTAATTATTCTTAATGCGCGGTTGGACCAATTGGTGCACCGTCTTTAGGGTTTACAAATGCCTTAATACGTAAAATTTCTGATTTTTTCTCCGTATTTGCTGTAACTGTAATTGTTTTAGTTATTTGGTTTTGACCAGCTCCATTGAACTTCACAACCATTTTACCAGATTCTCCTGGAGCAATTGGAGTATTCTTTGGATATTCTGGTATTGTACACCCACAGCTACTTTTTGCATCTGTTAATATTAACGGACCAGTACCTGTATTTGTAAAAGTAAAAACTGTTTCTTGTGGTGCACCCTGTATAATGGACCCAAAATCGTGCTCCGATTTATCGAAAGACATAATTGGCAAAGCTTTTGCTGCCTCGTCTCTTTCAGCTGCAATTGCTACATTTTCAGATTTAATTTTACTAGATGCTTTCTCTTTACATGAAATAAATGCAACTACAGAAAACAAAGCTACCATTAGAACTACTTTTTTCATTGTTTTTGTTTTTTTTATTTGAGTCAAAATTAGAAAATTATTTTATAACAGACCTCTACCCATTTTATTAAGTTTCCCTGTTTCTTTATACTCCTTTGTAAGTTTATCTAAAATACCATTAATAAAAATGCTACTTTTTGGTGTAGAATATTCTTTTGCGATTTCTAGATATTCATTAATTGTAACTTTCTCTGGAATGGAAGGAAAGTTTAATAATTCGCAAATAGCCATTTTAAGCAAAATAGAATCTATCCCAGCAATACGGTCTTTATCCCAATTTGGTGTTTTACCTTCTATCTCTTTTTCTAAAACATCATTGGTCAACAAAGTTTTTGTTAATAATTTTTGAGCATACTGCATATCCTCATCATCTTTAACCAAATTAGGCAAGAAAAAAGATTCGTTAGAATTCTCTTTAACTTTCTTAAAATGTTTTAATAAATAGGTGTTTACAATAGGGATATCATCTACCCAAGTAAGCTTATCATCTTCAAAATAATCGTAAATTTTATCATTTGGAGCAATAATCTCTTTAAATAAACCTAGTATTAATTCTTTATCTTTTTCATAAGAATTTTCACTTGTGTGCATGTACTTTAAATACATATCACTCTCCAAAATATCTTTGTAAATTAATTTTACGTATTCCTCATTTAAATACCAATTATTTAATTTACGAAGCTCTAATTCCTCTTTTAGCTGGGAATTATTAACCAATTGTTGTAGCACTTTGTTCGCTACAAATCTCTCTTTAAACGGTAAATTATCGCTGGCATTAGCTAAATATTTCTTGGAAGAAAGATTTAATTGATTTTCAGCCATCTGATGAATTTCTATCCAAAGGCTTAAAAGTAATAGGTACAAACTGTACATATCCTCTATACTTACGTCTAGAAATTTTTTCTGTTTTTCTAAAGAGTCGTCTTTAGATTGAATCAAGGCATAAATGCATTGCATTACTTTTACCCTAATATGTCTTCGTGTAAGCATGTTAAAAGAACTTAATAATAAATAGGTTAAACTTTGAGCGTGTAAAAGTAAGCATCTATTTTAAATTGCAGACATAACATTTCTAATTATCTTATGTATTTTATAACATTTGTTTAGAATGCAAAAAGTTATCTTTGGCTGATTGTAAACCAAAACCTAGATATCTCGGTTCCTTTTGCCAATGAAAGAATTAAAACATTTAAATAAATATTTTAAGAAATACTCAAAAAAACTCTTGGTAGGTATTGTCATTACTATCGCTGCAAGAGTTTTTCAACTAGTTTTACCAAGTTATGTAAATAAATCTATATCTGCTTATGATGATTTTACAGCTAATTTAATTAATGCCGAAAAAGCAGAATCCCTTTTATTAGAGTACATTTTTATTATTATTGGGGCGGCATTACTTTCTGGTTTTTTTACTTTTTTAATGAGACAAACTATTATTAATATATCTAGGTACATTGAGTTTGATCTTAAAAATGAAATTTTTGATCACTATCAATTATTAAGTCTAAATTTTTACAAACAAAACAGAACGGGCGATTTAATGAACCGTATTAGTGAAGATGTAAACCAAGTACGCATGTATAGTGGACCAGCTATAATGTACGGAATACAAACCCTAACTCTCTTTACTTGCCTTATACCTTTAATGTTCATTAAAGCTCCTACATTGGCAATGTATACTTTAATTCCGCTACCTATATTATCTGTTTTAATATATCAGATTAGTAAGGTTATTCATAAGCGTAGTACTATTGTACAAACCTATCTATCTACCTTATCGACTTTTACACAAGAAATATTCTCAGGTGTTTCTGTAATTAAAGCGTATTCTCTGGAGCTACAAACCAATGCAGATTTGGAAGTTCTTGCAGGCGAAGGAAAAGAAAAAAGCATGAATCTTGCCAAGGTTAATGCTTGGTTTTTTCCTCTTATGATCCTTCTTATAGGTATAAGTAATCTATTCGTTATATATATAGGCGGCAAGCAATATATTAATGGGGAAATTAGTTTAGGATTAATAGCTGAATTTATTTTATATGTAAACATGCTTACCTGGCCAGTTGCCATTGTTGGTTGGCTAACTTCTATTATTCAACGTGCAGAGGCATCGCAAAAAAGAATAAATGAGTTTCTAGAAGAAAAACCTTCTATTAAAAACTCTGTAGAAACCCAAACCCCTATACTTGGTAAAATCGAGTTTAAAAACGTAAGTTTTACATATGAGGACACCAATATTACGGCTTTAAAAAACATCTCTTTCACTATAGAAAATGGCGAAACTGTTGCTATTATAGGAAAAACGGGCTCAGGGAAATCTACAATTTTAGATTTAATAGCAAGACTATATGATGTTTCTTCTGGAGAAATATTAGTAGACAACAAACCTATTAAAAAATTAAACCTAAATAGCTTACGTAAAGATATTGGAGCAGTTCCGCAGGATGCCTTTCTTTTTTCAGACACCATTAAAAACAACATTAAATTTGGGGAAGACCAAGCCACAGATGAAGACGTAATTACTGTTGCTAAAAATGCCGTTGTACACAAAAATATTATTGACTTTACCAATGGCTATGAAACAATATTAGGCGAAAGAGGAATTACATTAAGTGGTGGACAAAAACAAAGAGTTTCTATAGCTAGAGCGTTACTTAAAAAACCAAGTATCTATCTATTTGATGATTGCTTATCTGCTGTAGACACAGAGACGGAAGAAGAAATATTGAACAATCTTAAAAAAGCATCGCAAAACAAAACCACTCTTATAGTAAGTCATAGAGTATCCTCTGCAAAAAATGCTTCTAAAATCTTAGTTTTAGAAGACGGACAACTTATTCAAGAAGGTACTCATGAAAAGCTAAATAGCACCGAAGGTTACTATAAAGAACTATACAGCAATCAACTTTCAGAGAAAAAAAGTTAAAAAATAAGTTGTTAGCTTCGCTTTTTTTTTTCATTTTTATAGAATAATTATCTTATTAAAATAATTTAGACACTAGACCAAATGGCGGATAGAGATTTAATGGATCAGGAAGAAATACACTCCAAAGTATTAAGAGCTGGACGAAGAACTTATTTTTTTGATGTTAGAAGCACCAAAGCAGGAGATTACTATTTAACTATTACCGAGAGTAAAAAATTTACTCATGATGATGGAACTTTTCATTACAAAAAGCACAAAATCTACTTATACAAAGAAGATTTTACTGCTTTTAAAGAAAATGTAGAAGAAATGATGGACTTCATTATAAACGAAAAAGGATTGGAAGTTATCTCTGAAAGACACCAGAAAGACTTTAAAAAAGAAGAGGAAGTAAGTAGCATTCAAGAGCCTACTTCTCCTGAAAATTTTACAGACGTAAGTTTTGATGATATTTAAACAAAAAATATCTCGACAATAAATGAAACGGCTCTTTGATATCAAAGAGCCGTTTTTTATTTTTATAGATGACTAATTGAAAAAACACAAATGAAAAAAATCAACATTTTAGTATTCTTACTAGTAACTTTTGCAAGTTACGCACAAGATTCCCTAGACCTAAGTTATTATCTCCCACAAGAAATAAGCTATAACAAAAACATTCCCACCCCAAAAGAGGTTATTGGACATGAAGTTGGAGAATGGCACGTTACCCATGATAAGCTTGTATTTTACATGCAAACCTTGGCAAAAGCGAGTAACCGTATCAGTATAGAAAATAGAGGCTCTACTTTTGAAGGGCGACCAATTCTTCTATTAACCATTACTTCTCCCAAAAATCATCAGAGTTTAGAAAAAATACAACAAGAGCATATTGCTTTAACAGAAGCAGGTTCCGACAAGACATCTACCGAAAATATGCCCTTAGTGGTTTACCAAGGTTTTTCTATTCATGGTAATGAACCTAGTGGTTCCAATGCAGGTTTGGCTTATGCCTATTATTTAGCAGCAGCAGAAGGTCCAGAAATTGATGAATTATTAAACAATTTGGTAATTCTAATGGATCCTTCTTATAATCCTGATGGCTTACAACGTTTTGCTTATTGGGCAAACACAAATAAAAGTCGAAATGTAATAACAGATAATAACGACCGAGAGTTTCGAGAAGTATGGCCTGGGGGCCGAACCAATCATTATTGGTTCGACATGAACAGAGACTGGCTTCCGGTACAACTACCAGAGAGCAGAGCACGTATAGAGAGTTTTCACCAATGGTTACCAAATATTCTTACGGATCACCACGAAATGGGTACCAACTCTACTTTCTTTTTTCAGCCAGGAGAACCTACAAGAGTTCACCCATTAACACCAAAATTAAATCAAGAATTAACTGCCGAAATTGGTACCTATCACGCCAAAGCACTAGACAAAATAGGTTCTCTATATTATTCCGAGGAAAATTACGATGATTATTACTATGGCAAAGGTTCTACCTTCCCAGATGCAAATGGCGGAATAGGCATTTTGTTTGAACAAGGTAGCTCTAGAGGGCACGCCCAGAGTAGCGAAAATGGCATACTAACCTTCCCTTTTACAATTCGCAACCAATTTACAACTGCATGCTCCACTATTGAAGCTGCTAAAAATATGCGCGTTAAAATCCTAAATTACCAAAAGACTTTCTACAAAAACACTCGTACTGATGCTTTAAAGAGTAAAACAAAAGCTATTGTTTTTGGAGACTCTAAGGATGCTGCAAAAACTTGGCATTTAGCAGAAATACTGCAACGCCAAAAAATTAAATTTCACCAACTAAAAAAGGACGTTACTATTAACGGTAAATCTTACAAGCAAGGGAATAGCTACGTGGTACCGATGAATCAAAAAAACAATAAGCTTATTAAAGCCATGTTTGAGAAGCGAACCACATTTAGCGATAGCTTGTTCTACGATATTTCTGCTTGGACTTTTCCTTTAGCTTTTAATGTAGACTATGCCGAAATAAATACACTATCTAATGCAGGAACAGAAGTAACCAAACTAAATCCTTTAAACGGTACTGTTAGCAACAAAAGTAACTATGCCTATTTATTTGAATGGAATGAATATTATACTCCCAAAGCATTACATCAAATAACAGAAAAAGGAATAAGAGCTAAAGTTGCTAAATCCCCTTTTACCGTAGAAGGAAAAACATATGACTACGGAACAATAATGGTTCCTGTACAGAACCAAACTCTAAATCCTAACGCCTTACATGCTTTTTTACAAAAAGTAGCAGCAAATAGCTATGTAACAATTACGGGTGTTAAAACTGGACTTACCAAAGGAATTGACCTTGGCAGCAATGATTTTGACCCTATTAAAAAACAAAAAGTGGCAATCCTTGTAGGGAACGGTATCCGTTCTTATGATGCTGGTGAAATTTGGCATTTGTTCGACACTCGTTATAATATACCTATTACCAAAATAGATACCGAATATTTTTCTTCGGTAGACCTTAGTGGTTATACGGATATTATTTTACCTAGCATGAGCTCTTGGGGAATAAACCCAATAAATAAAAAATATGCAGACAAGCTAAAAGAATGGGTCAAAGATGGAGGTACATTAATTGGCTACAGAGATGTTGCAAAATGGTTAAATAAAAATGAAATCATTAAACTTAACTTTAAAAGTGATACTCTAGTTGCTAAAAATATTACTTTTAATCAAAAAGGCGATTTTTTTGGAGCTCAAGTAACCGGTGGAGCCATTTTCCAAACCAATTTAGACCGCTCTCATCCCATAAATTTTGGCTATAAAAACAAGCAACTAGCCATGTTTAGAAACACAAATACCTTTATTAAACCAGATAAGGAAAGTTACAATAACCCAATACTATATACCAACACCCCTTTATTAAGCGGTTATATTTCTAAAGAAAAATTAGAATTAGTTAAAGACTCCGCTCCTTTCCAAGTAAAAAGATTAGGAAAAGGACGTGTTATTGTTTTTACAGACAATACCAATTTTAGAGCCTTTTGGTATGGTACCAATAAGTTATTAATGAATGCTATTTTCTTTGGTCAAATAATGTAGCCATTTTCTAAATAAAAAAATCCCTCTTTAAGATTATCGATAATCTTAAAGAGGGATTTTTTTATTTTGTACTATCCCAGTTTTACATATATATAGTTATACATAAAAATAATACCCACTAAGGCTAAGGCACTGTACCAATCCCCAAAAAAACCTATAAAAAAGAGCAACAAACCATAATACAGTGGGTAAATAAGCAACCCAAAAACAAACCTAAACGTTCCTATAAATTCCGCTTCAGGCACTTTAGGTTTTATTAACTTTTTCCACAATATAATTACAGGTAGATTTAATAAATTAAACAACCCTCTCAGTAGATTTAAAGAATTTTTTTTATACTTTTTTTCTACATCCAAACTTTTCTCTTGTAGTAATGCACCCACCCTTTGATTTGCCTCATCGGGATTTAAAAAATTTATTTTTTCTGTTTCTAATTTAGAAATGATGTGCTCATAATCTTCCTCTTCATCTATATGTATTGTTAACAATTTAAGACGTACAGAAACCGTATTTTTTATTTTAGAAATTGAACTCGGTAAGTCCTCCTTATTATACCAGTCTTTTAACTGGATAGGTTTTCCATAATAAATAGCTGCTTTATCTGGAAAATGAATTGCCTCTTTATAATTGACTCCAACGGGCACAATATATATATCTAGCTTTGGTTTTTTTTCTAATGCCGCAAACAAAACTCTTGTAAAGCCCTTACTTAGAGGTCTTACTCTACGCACAAGGCTATGGTTTGCCTCTGGGAACATAAGTACAGCTTCATTGGTACACAACAAATTTGCACACGTATTAAAAACAGCTTCATTATTCTTTAGAGAATCCCTACCATCTCGCATTCGATACACAGGAATCATTTTAAAAGAATAAAATAATCTTTTTAAAATAGGATTTACAAACACATCTGAACGAGTTAAAAAATAGGGTTTTCTAGTACAATTTGTTCCAATCAACAAGGCATCTACAAGTGCGTTTTGATGGTTAGGCAAAAACAACACTGGTTTATTTTTAGGTATATTCTCTAACCCATAAATCTTACTTTTCTTTAGAAACAGATGAAGACCCATTTTTATGCAAAACCTAAAAAAATTATATCCTATCTCTTTCAAATGAGCTCCTCTTTTTTTATAGTTTTTTTACTCCAAAAACCAGCTAATATTAATCCAGACACCAAATGCCAAACACCCCAAAATGCCGCTAGTAAAGCCATACCTCCTAATCCATCAAAAAAGGTAAAAATCAATAATAACCCTAAACCAGAATTCTGAATACCCGTTTCTATAGTAATAGATTTTGTGTTTGCTGTACTTAAACCAAAAATACGTGCCAAGGAAAAACCAGTAATGAATGCGAATAAATTATGCAAAATAACAATCCAAAATACATAGAAAATGTACTCCACAAAAATGTCTCTATTATTAGATAAAGCAATAAAAATTAAGGCAATAAAAAATAACAAGGAAACTACTTTTAGAATTTTAGCCATTTTCAAAGCAATAGTAGGCCACATTTTATTTACCCACATTCCTAGAATTAATGGCACACCTAGTAATAGAGATACTAGTTTTATCATCTCTAAAGGAGAAATCGCAACCTCTTCTAAAATAATAGAAGTTGGCTCATACAAAGTACCCCAAAATTGTAAATTTAAAGGTGTCATTACTATCGCTAGTAGCGTTGCTATTGCTGTTAAACTAACCGATAATGCAGAATTCCCTTTAGCTAAATGGGTAATAAAGTTAGACACATTACCTCCTGGGCATGCTGCCACCATAAACATACCTAAAGCTATACTTGGTATTGGCTTCGTAATATATATGAGTAAAAAAGTTATGGCTGGTAAAACAATAAATTGACTAAAAACCCCTACTAAAATAGGTTTAGGCTTCTTAAAGAGTTGCCTAAAATCGGATATTGAAATTTCTAAGGCTATACCAAACATTATTAGAGCCAAAGCACAATTCATAGCCCAAAGAGCTTGCGAATCAAAATTTATATGTACGGTATCTATCGTAGGGTTTATCAAAAAAATTATGAGATTTTAAGTCCGTTAGCTACTATATTTGTTGGCTGTAAAAGAATAACATCTTCCCCTTCTACTGCCCCCAAGATAAGGCATTCACTCATAAAATTTGCAATTTGTTTCTTTGGAAAATTAACCACAGCTGTAACTTGCAACCCTAATAAATCCTCTTTACCATATTTTTTTGTTATTTGAGCCGATGTTTTTCTAATACCAATTTCTCCTCCAAAATTTACTTCTAATTTATAAGAAGGATTTCTAGCTTCTGGAAAATCATCCACCTTTACAACAGTGCCTACACGCATATCTATTTTAGAAAAATCCTCCCAACTAATTAAATCTTTCATTTTTTTAAGTAATTTCATTAAACAAACTTCTATTCATACACTAAAACACTATTCAATATATAATTACATTATTCTTAATTTAATAATAACCCAAGAATAGTAAATATCTTTTGAATTTAAAAATTGCTAGATTATATAGCAAAAAATTATTAAAATACTTTTAACTTTATCCTCTCATTATTCCCTTGACAAAATGGCTAATACTCCAAGTAACATGCTGCCATTAGGCACAGAAGCTCCAGATTTTAATTTACTAAACACTATTTCTGATAAGACAGAAAACCTTTCTCATTGCAAGGGTAAAGAAGGTACTGTAATATTATTCATTTGCAACCATTGTCCTTTTGTTATTCATATAAATTCAGAAATTGTAAAGATGGCAAAGGAATATCAAAAAAAAGGAATTCAATTTATTGCTATCTCTAGCAATGATGCTGTTAAATACCCGCAAGATGCGCCACATTTAATGAAAAAACTTGCGGCAACGGAGAATTACTCTTTTCCTTATTTATATGATGAAACTCAAAAAATAGCCAAAGCTTATAATGCAGCTTGCACTCCAGATATTTACCTTTTTAATCGGGAATTAAAACTAGTATACCGAGGGCAAATAGATGACTCTAGACCAGGGAATAAAATTCCCGTAACGGGAATAGACTTAAGAAATGCTATGAATAATTTATTAGAAGAAAAACCTATTTCTCCTAAACAAAAACCAAGTATTGGTTGTAATATTAAATGGGTCTAATAAAGATTTCTTCTAAAAAATATTACCACCCCTCTCTTTGTATTAACCTTTTTATATGGGTATAATGGTGCTTACTATGCCAAGCATATTTCCCAATATTTTCTAAAATAGTAACTTCAACATTTCCTTCAGGATGCAAATAACTTTTCTTTAAATCATCTGGAGACAATCCTTTTAATAAATATACTAATTTGGCATGCAACGCACTTACATAGTACAAAGACAAATGAATGGGTGCTGTCTTTGCATCTGACAATTGACTCCAATCTTTTTCTTCGTACGCCTTAATTAGTGGCTTATCTTCTGTTAATGCCCACTTAAAACGAGTGTAACTATGATGGTGACTATCTGCTATATGATGAATTAACTGCCTAACTGTCCAGCCATGTTTACGATAAGGAGTATCTAGCTGCTCTTCAGAAAAATCTTTAACCAATTCAATTAAATCTGTGGGTAAATTTTCTAATTGAGAAATCCATTCTTCCAATACCTCTTCGGAAACTGTTTCTGGAAATTTAAAATGACCTATGGGATACTGTAGCTGTTTTATATTGTCTTCCATACGCTAAAGATAGAAAGTTCTTTATACCAAAAAAATAGATTCCTATTTATTATGAAATATAAAATTAAAGCAAATTTTAATACAGTTTTAACTTCATTTTTCTATTAATAATTATTAATCTACTAATTTTATAGGATAATTTTTTAAACCTTAAATAAAATAAAAATGGCAACACTTAGATTAGGAGATATAGCTCCAGATTTTACAGTAGATAGTTCCATGGGGAGCATTAATTTATATAACTATTTAGGCGATTCTTGGGGAATCTTGTTTTCGCATCCGGCAGATTTTACTCCAGTGTGTACTACAGAATTAGGAACAGCATCTAACTTTAAAGGAGAGTTTGACAAGCGTAATGTAAAGATGTTAGCATTAAGCGTAGATGGAGCAGAGTCTCATAGAGAATGGATTAAGGATATTAATGAAGTTCAAAAAACCTCTGTTAATTTTCCAATTCTTGCGGATGAAGATAGAAAAGTATCTGACTTATATGACATGATTCACCCTAACGCAGACAGTACTTTAACAGTACGTTCTGTGTTTATTATTGCTCCTGACAAAACCATAAAACTTACTTTAACATACCCAGCATCTACAGGACGTAATTTCTACGAATTGTTACGAGTAATAGATTCTTTACAATTAACAGCCAACCATAAAGTTGCTACTCCTGCGAATTGGAAAAATGGTGAAGATGTAGTCGTTAGCCCTGCTATACCAACACCAGAGGCTATTAAAATGTTTGATAAAGGCGTTAACGAAATAAAACCATATTTACGAATGACACCTGACCCTACAGCGTAATTAAACAATTCTATTGTTGCAAAAGCCTCCTCTTATACGGGAGGTTTTTTTTGAACTATTTTTCTTTAAAAAACATAACTAATTAATAATGAAAACTTAAAAGCAAAACAATGCTTAAAAATTAAAATTCACAAAAGAGTTTAACACTTATTTTACATGAATAAAAAGACAACTATACATTCCACTAAATAAAATAAAACCAAAATAATTTTGTTTTTAAATACAGTTAACTTAAAGATAACCTACTAAAAATCTTACAATTAATAATTTATTAATTATATTTGTACTTTAATAATTATTTAATTTTTAGTATTATGAGTAAAGGAACAGTAAAATTCTTCAACGATTCCAAAGGATATGGTTTCATCACTGAAGATGGTTCAAACGAAGATCATTTTGTACACATTTCTGGCTTAATCGATGAAGTTCGTGAAGGTGATGTTGTAGAATTTGAACTACAACAGGGTAAAAAAGGATTAAACGCCGTTAATGTGAAAGTTGTTGACTAGGTAACGTATTTAACTTTTTTATAGTAAAAGCCCAGACTCATGTCTGGGCTTTTCTTTGTTCGAATATTTATTAAAAACTAAAATACGTAAGCTTTTTACTACTTTTTAGTAAATTTGTAAAATAAATACGCAACCTTTTGAGTTTTATTTATCTAACCATAAACAAGAAAAGTTCCCCAACTGAACTAAACCTATATTATGATAACCTTTTTTGGTATTTTATTTGTTTTACTTTTTGTAAATGTGGTACTATTATTTTTTAGTGTAGGTAAGGCTAAAAAATAATTTGCATTTTACAAAGTTATGGTAGGGTTTTCTCCTTATACAGTTGTTCTACATACAAACAGCTGTTAGCGTAGCATCCCTAAAACATTAACCTATGACTACTTTCTTTAGCATACTATCGATTCTACTTTTACTAAACTTTATTCTTTTTATCATAAGTTTCAAAAATCAAAAGTAAAAGATATTTTTTGTCATTTACTTTCATAAAAAAAGGTGTTTTTTCAATTGGAAAAAACACCTTTTTTTAATATTGTAAAAATTCTTTTACTATCCTACACCCATTAACTCTACGTCGAAAATTAATGTCGCATCTGGAGGTATAACTCCGCCTGCGCCTGCGCTACCGTATGCTAAATTAGATGGTATAACAAAACGAGCTTTATCTCCAACTTTTAACAAAGCAATACCTTCATCCCATCCTGGAATTACTTGCCCTACTCCTAATTGAAAATCTATTGGTTCGTTACGCTTATAAGAAGAATCGAAAACTTGACCGCTTAATAGAGAACCTTCATAATGCACCGATACTTTTTTACCGCTTTCTGCTTGGGCTCCAGAACCATTCTGAATCATTTTATAACGTAATCCGCTTTCTGTTTCATCAAAACCAGCAGCAACTTTATCTAATTCCGCTGCTTGGCGTGCTTTTTCCGCTGCCATTCTTTCCTCTCCTGAACTTGCAAAAGTTTTAAAAGCCTGTAATGCATCCCAAGCCTCTGCCTCTGCTCCTACACGAACAATATCTAAACTATCAATTGTATCTCCTTGCGCAACAGCGTCTACTACTTCTTGACCTACTGCTACGTGTCCAAAAACAGTGTGCTTATTATCTAACCAAGGCGTAGCAATATGTGTGATAAAAAATTGTGAGCCATTAGTTCCTGGCCCTGCATTAGCCATAGATAATACACCTGGCTCTGCGTGTTGTAATTCTGGATGAAATTCATCATCGAATTTATAACCTGCATCTCCGGTACCTGTGCCTAAAGGACAACCAGCTTGTACCATAAAATCAGGGATTACTCTGTGAAAACTTAAACCATTATAATATGGTTCTCCTGCAGCTTTGACAGTATTTTCCATTTTTCCTTCTGCTAAAGCAACAAAGTTACCAACAGTCCCTGGAGTTTTATCATGTGTGAGTTTTACTAGAATCTCACCTTTTGTAGTATTGAATTTTGCGTAAATGCCGTCTTGCATAATGCTATTTTTAAATGAGCGGCAAAGATACTAATTTTTAGATTTCTTTACTACTACTCCTTTTCCTAAAGTATATCTAAACCCAAGGATTAAAACTCTATAATTTTTAAAATTGTTATCCTTTAATTTTAGGAGGCATTTTTACACCATAGGTATCGAAAAGATATACCAGGCTAGCCATAGTTGCAGCTCCCAATTGTAACTCTCTTTGGTTTACATGCTCAAAAGTATCATTTTCCGCATGGTGATGGTCAAAATACCTCTGTGAATCTGGCCTTAAACCAGCAAGAACCATTTCATCATTCTTTAACGGACCTATATCTGCTCCACTTCCTCCTTTTACAAACATATGAATAAGGTAAGGTTCAAATAATTTTTCCCAACTTTGTACTTGCTTAAAATTAGCATCGGAACAATCAAAAGAAAAACCTCTTGGTGTAAAACCTCCTGCATCACTCTCTAATGCAAAAACATGATTTTCTTTTTTATTTTTAGCCACTTCAGCATATTTATTACCACCACGCAGTCCGTTTTCTTCATTCATAAATAAGACTACTCTTATGGTTCGTTTTGGCTTATACCCAGTTGCTTTAAACAAACGAAGAACTTCCATACTCTGCACAACACCTGCCCCATCATCGTGGGAACCATCTCCTAAATCCCATGAATCTAGATGACCTCCAACCACCATAACTTCATCTGGATACGTAGTTCCTTTTATTTCACCTATAACATTGTAAGATTTTACATCTTCAAACTGTTTACAATTTTGTTTAAAATAGAATTTAATTTCAGGATTAAGCTTTAAGGTGGTACTTAGCAATTCGGCTCCATTTGTACTTATAGCTGCTGCTGGTATTCTTTCATTAACAGGAATTTCGCCATAACCCATAGAACCTGTATGTGGAAAATCATCTAATCGTAAATTCACAGAACGTACAATTACTCCTAGCGCTCCATATTTACCTGCTTCTGCCGCACCAGAATAGCGCTGATCTACACAACCGGAATAGGACTGAAATGTACTTATTAAAGTAGCTTCCATTGGCCTATTAAAAAAAACTATTTTTCCTTGAATCTTTTCTTTTCCCAGAGTCTTTAAATCCTCTATTCCTTGCACTTCTATTATACTTGCTTTAATTCCTTTTTGCGGTGTTGCAACAGAACCACCTAATGCACAAATTGGAACATTTGTTGTGTAACCAGGTGAAGTTTCAAAATAAGCAAACTCTGGAGTTCCGCGCACCCATTTAGGGACCATTACTGATTGTAACCAAACTCTATCCAAGCCTAAAGAATCTAGCTCTGCTTTAGTATATTCCACTGCTTGTTGTGCTTGTAAAGAGCCCGATAATCTACCTCCTATTTGGTTGGATAAGTAGTTAAGCCAATCGTACCCTTGTCCTTTAGTTAAAGCAGCATCATAAATGCTTTTTATTTGTTTCTCATCCGCATCTTGTGCACCTGCTATAGCAACAGTTAATAGTAGAGCGCAAAAAAGTATTTTTATTTTATTCATTATCTAGTTCCTTTTGGTAAGTGTCTAAATTAGACATTATTTTATCATCTAACTCTGGCTCTACCACATCTTTGTATTTTTTTAACTCTTCTAGTAAAATATTAGCAACAATTACTCTTGCCGCTTTTTTATTATCTGCAGGTATTACAAACCAAGGTGCATGTTTTTTACTTGTTTCATTAATTGCCTCCTCGTAGTAGTTTTGATATCTATCCCAGAGTTTACGCTCTTTTAAATCGCCCGGAGAAAATTTCCAATGTTTCTCTTTTATAGCTAATCTTCTCAATAATCTAAGACGTTGTTCTTCTTTAGAAAGGTTAAGAAAAAATTTAAAAATGATAGTGCCATTTTCTGCTAACGTTCTTTCAAAATCATTTATTTGCTTAAAACGTTTATCCCAAAATTCCTGATTAATATCTTTAACCGAATGAATACCTGGTATATTCTCTCCCATAATATATTCTGGATGCACTCTAGTGACCAAAACATTTTCATAATGCGTGCGATTAAATACTCCAAATTTACCTTTAGCTGGTAACACTATATAATGACGCCACAAATAATTATGACTTAACTCTAATTCTGTTGGCACTTTAAAACTATGCACTTCTACACCACTAACATTAAAATCTTTAAAGACTTCTCGGATTAAACTATCTTTACCTGAGGTATCCATTCCTTGTAAACAAATAAGCACACTATATTTATCGTGAGCATAAAAAACATCTTGAAGCCCTCCTAAGGTTCTGCTAATTTCTTTCAATGTTTTTTTTAATTCCTTATCAGACTTATCTAAATTTTCAACAGTAGACCTATTCTTAAGAGTAAAAGGTTTCTTAGCTATATACGTTTCTGGTGCTATTTTATTCATACTAAAAAAAATATTTTATTTTGTTTAAAGGTATTAAATGTTAAAAGAAATGCCCCTTTATCTAGTAATAACTTCTCCTTAACAAGCTCATCGAAATAAACCTGCATTCTATCGAATAACTACTAATAATGACGTAAGTATATGTAGTTTTACCACGTAGATAAACCCAAATTTTACATTATTAAATTTTCAGCTATGAAGTATTTTTACTTTATTATTATTGCATTATCCTTTGCCTTGTTTTCTTCTTTTAAGTCTATTAAACCATGCGAGTATGCAGGTTCTAACATTGGTTTTGTAAAAGCACAAACACAAAAAGCTATTAGCGAGAATGACATTAATATTTCTAGATATTATACATACAAAGCCATAAGAGCAATTGAGAACAATAAAGAGCAATTGAATAGTTGTGGTTGCGATTATGCCGCTACTAGTATGGCAGACAGCTTTAAAGACTTAGTTCTTTCGACTAAAGCAAACACATTAAGAAGCGCTCGAATTTTATTGAACCGTTCTTTAGAAAAAACTATTGGTAGTTTAGAAGCTTTAGAAAAACATGAGTTACATGATAGTAACTATGCTAGTGATGTCTTAGCTATAAATACTTTGGAAGTTAACAATGAAAAAAAAACTAATAAAGCTGGTCTAAAGGGCATTTATTTACAACAAAAAATTGATTCTACTTTGATTAAATACGAAGAATCTTTAAGTAAAATTGTACAAAGTGTAAATTGTAAAGATGCATTAAACTATGCCACACAAATCTATGAACATTGTGAACAAGAATTACTAAAGCCAAACTTATCTGAGGGTAAAAAATACTATAACTTACGCACCAAAAAAATTACGGCACAAGCTATAGAGCAACTTAACAATTGTAAGTAACAAAACTACTTACTAGCAAATAGTTTTACATCTTCCTCTGTAACTTCTGTTCCTCCTAAAATAATTAAACGTTCTACGACATTACGTAGTTCTCTAATATTACCTGTCCAGTCATAACTTTTTAAAAGAGCTATCGCTTTATTTGAAAAAGTTTTTGAAGAGATACCTTGCTCCGAAGTTATCTTTTTAGAAAAGTGCTCTATTAATAAAGGAATATCATTTCGTCTATCATTTAAAGCTGGTACTTTTATTAGAATTACGGCTAATCTATGATACAAATCTTCCCGGAAATTACCTTCTGCTATTTCCTTTTTTAAATCTTTATTAGTTGCTGCTAATACTCTAACATCCACTTTTATATCTTTATCTGTGCCTACTCTAGATATTTTACTTTCCTGCAAAGCTCTAAGAACTTTTGCCTGAGCAGAGAGACTCATATCTCCTATTTCATCTAAAAAAATAGTCCCCTTATTTGCTGCTTCAAACTTACCCGCTCTATCTTTTACAGCAGAGGTAAAAGCGCCCTTAACATGCCCAAACAATTCACTTTCTATTAATTCTGATGGTATTGCTGCGCAGTTTACTTCTATAAAAGCCCCTGTACTACGAGGGCTTTTTTCATGCAACCAATGTGCCACTAACTCTTTCCCTGTACCGTTAGAACCTGTAATTAATACGCGTGCATCTGTTGGAGCTACTTTTTCTATCATTTCTTTTATAGTAGCTATTTCACTACTATCCCCAATCATCTCGTAATTTTTACTTACCTTTTTCTTTAGTTTTTTATTTTCTACCACTAATTGTTTACGATCTAACGCATTGCGAACCGTAGTAAGCAAACGGTTTAAATCTGGTGGTTTAGAAATGTAATCGAAGGCTCCTAACCGCATTGTATTAACAGCTGTATCTAAATCTCCATGTCCAGAAATCATAATAAAAGGAATTTCTGGCTTTATTTTTCTTGCTGCTTCTAAAACCTCAACACCATCCATTTTAGGCATTTTAATATCGCATAGCACTAAGTCATAGTCCTTATTTTTAATGGTTTCAATTCCGCGTAAACCATCTTCTGCCTCTTCCACAGTATAAGTGTCATTCTCTTCTGAAAGTATCTTTACTAATACTCTTCTAATGGAAGCTTCATCCTCTATTACTAATATTCTTGACATATGCTTTATTTAAATTCCTATTCTTACTCCTGTTCTAAAATACAATCCAGGTTTATTATTTAAAGTAAAAATACTGTTCCTATCCGTATCTCTTAACGATCCATTTTGTATTATACTATGTCCACCCATTAAATAAAACGAAACATCTTTAGTAAATTTATATTGATATCCTAAAGTAATTAAAAAGGAGGTAGAAGATACATCCGTGGACGTACTATTATCTGCCAACAAAATATCATTCTGAATATTTACATAATAGCCATCTAATATTAATTCTGTTTGAAAAAAATGGTCCTTTTTGGTTATATATTTTAATCCTGTTTTTGGCACCCCTAAAGTGTACGACCAGTTTTTATGAAATCTTTTTTCATAGTATATTACAGGTAACGGAACTCGTATTGGCGAAGAGCTATTGTAAGACAACCCCAATACCAAACGAAAAGGCTTCTCTATGTTTTTCTTGTCCTGAAAAATACCAACAGTTGCATTTATTTTAAAAGCTCTTTCATCAAACTCATCCGTAAAATTGGAAGCCCATCTTGGCGTTACTAACCCTATAAGGCGCCATTCTTCGTTCCATTTATAGACATATCCCAAATTAAAATCTACAACATAAAATTTTGCTAAAGCTTCTTGTGCTCCTTCGGTAAGAGTCGATGGTATTTCGTAATCATACTGGTTATACTCTCCACCTATCACTAAAATATCGTCCTTAAAAATTTTTATTGGCACATTCACTACCAATTTTATCCTAGACGTTTTTACATCCAAATCGTTTTTAGGCATTACCATATATTCTGCTCTAAAAACATCTGGCGTTTGACTTAATCCAATGGTCAATACAAAAAACAAAACAATAAAATTCCATCCTCTAAACATACCAAACTTTATTTCCTTTTAAAACTATATTTTATTTCTTCCTATTATATGCACATCTCTTTGTGGAAAAGGAATACTTACATTATTCTCTCTAAATTTAGCATCAATACCATACCTTACTTCACTCTTTAAAATAGGGTCTATAAAACTATCTTTAATATAAAAATTAACAGAAAACAATAAGGCACTATCCCCGAAATCCTCGAACAAAACAAAAGGTTTTGGGTTCTTTAAAATGTTTTTTTGTTCTACAACTACTTCTAACAACAAAGCAGTTACCAATTTTACATCGCTACCATAAGCCACTCCTACAGTCACCGTTTCTCTTGTTGTTTTATGGTTTTGTGTATAATTGTATATGCTATCCGTTAAAAACTTATGATTGGGTATTACAATTACTTTATCATCCCTTGTCAACGCTCTTGTGGTTCGTAATCTAATTTCAAAAACACGTCCCACTTTATTTTCAACTTCAATAATATCTCCTACATGTAAAGATTGGTCCAATATTATTAATATTCCAGAAAGTATATCTTGAAACAAATATTGCAATGCAAAACCAAGACCAACAAACAATGCCGCAGAAGCGGTTAACAGTACGGTTAAATTTATTCCGGAAGAATGCAAAATAGATAACACTACAAGTATGTAAAATAGATACTTTAGGAACCCAAAAATACTTACGAATTTATTTTTATCTTCTTCTGGTAATTTTGCAGCTACGACTCTATGAATAATTTTAAGTAAATAGGTGACAATAATTATTGCTATGATTATTACCAAGAATGTACTTAAGGTTACATGCCCACTATCGCTTGAATAAATTTCTATAGACAAGAAATTCTTTATAGTTCCAAAAAAATTTTGCAGTTTATCCATACTAATATTTTAGCCATTTATACAACTCTTTGTATGTAGGCTTTTTACCATACATTAAAATACCTACACGATAAATTTTTGCTGCTATCCATACAATTCCAATAAAAGTTACTATTAATAATACGATAGAGGTTATCAATTGCCATAGGGGAACACCACCGTCACCAACACCTCCTGGTAATCTCATTAACATAACTATTGGTGAAGTTAAGGGGAATATAGAAAACCCTACAGCTATTGGTCCATGTGGGTTACTAAAAACAGAAAAGAACCCAACATAAATTGCTAGCATTAAGGGCATTATTATTGGAAAAATAAACTGTTGTGTATCGGTTTCATTATCTACAGCTGCGCCTATAGCTGCATATATAGAGCTATAAATTAAATACCCTAACATAAAATAAATTAGAAAAAAGACAATTAATAATAACCAAGGAATATCTAATATCTCTTGCGCATATATTTGCATGCTATGATCTGGAGTAGGAACTTCTGGGTTTATACTTGCTACCAAATCAGCTCCATTACTTAATGCAGATAATTCAATATCTAAAACAGAAAAAGCAATTAGCATTAATAAGCCTCCCGAAATTACCCAAATGACAAATTGTGTAATACCTGCCAAAGAAGTTCCTATTATTTTCCCTAACATTAATTGAAAGGGTTTTACAGAAGAAATAATTACTTCGATAATTCTGCTAGTTTTTTCCTCAATTACACTCCGCATTACAAATCCTCCGTAAATAATAATAAACATCATTATTAAATACCCAAAAGCCCCACCAATAAATGCTTTTATCTCATTTACCCCTTTAACATTTTCTTTACCATTAAACGCTGCTATATTAATCTCAAAAGCAGCATCCATATCAGCGTATTCCTTAGCTGTAACTCCAAGATTCTGCAATCTACGTTGCCTTAACCGTTCTTGAAAAACTAATTCCAAACGGTCTACTAAAGTTGTACTAGGGGAATCTTTACTATAAAAAAAAGTATGCGCAGTAACTTTTTCTAAATCAGTTTCATTAGGTATATAAAGCAACCCAGAGTACCCCATATGCATGGTTGAATCTTTAGCCTCTTCTAATGTAATATTATTATAATGAACAAATGCAGTACCCTCGGTAGTTAAGAATTCATTAGAAAAATAATCGCTCTCATTAAGTAAGGCTATTACACGCTTTTCGCTATCATTTACTTTCGTTAAATATGCAATTAAAACGACCATACCAACCATAAGTATAGGACTTAAAAAAGTCATAACAACAAACGACTTATTGCGTACTTTAGCTAGGTATTCCCTTTTTATTATCAACGAAAGTTTACTCATCTACACCATTACTTTGTATTGTTCTTATAAAAATTTCATTTGCAGAAGGAATTGTTTCTACAAAATTATTCAGGTTTCCTTTAGAGGCCAAATACGTAAGTATTTCTCCTGAATCTGTTTCTGGTAGTTGAATTTTAAAATTCAACTGTTGATCATTCTTATTAATTTCTGAAGATATAATTTGAAACTTTTGAGATAATTCTCCTAACAAAGCTTCCTCGCTTACTGTATTTATACCAACATTAAAAATATTGTTTTTATATGCTTTTTTAATATCAGACAACTTACCGTCTAATATTTTTTCGGACTCATGTATTAATGCAATATGCTCACATAACTCTTCTACAGATTCCATTCTATGTGTAGAAAAAATAATAGATGCGCCTTTTTCTTTTAGATTTAAAATCTCTTCTTTAATTATATTTGCGTTTATAGGGTCAAAGCCGCTAAAAGGTTCATCAAAAATAAGCAACTTTGGTTCGTGCAAGACGGTTACTATGAATTGAATTTTTTGAGCCATTCCTTTAGACAGCTCTTGTATTTTCTTATTCCACCAATCTCCGATTTCAAAACGATCAAACCAATATTTTAGTCGTTTTTTAGCCTCTGCTTTACTTAAGCCTTTTAGTTGAGCTAGATACAACGCTTGCTCCCCAACCTTCATACTCTTGTATAGTCCTCTTTCCTCTGGCAAGTAACCAATTTGAGCAATATGCTCTGGCATTAATTCTTTTCCATCAAAAAAAACACTCCCCGAATCTGGATAGGTAATTTGATTAATTATACGAATTAGTGTTGTTTTCCCTGCTCCATTAGGACCAAGTAATCCATAAATACTATTTTTCGGAATTTCTAAGGAAACCTTATTTAGAGCAATATGTTTTCCAAAATGTTTGGTAACCTCTTTAGTAACCAAAATATTATTCATGTAGGGCTTTTTACCAAAGATATAGAAATGCTTTAAAAGCATTTCTTTTTTAGGAAACTTTAAGACCTTTTTTTTAGATTTATTACTTCAATTTTAATTTAAAAAAAGAAACCCACCCTTAAAACAAATCAAGGATGGGAAAAAAATTGCTATGAAAAAGAAATTAATATTGAGAAAATCAATATTATCTCAAATATACGTTTTTATTTAATACTTAATAAAACGCAGTTATGAGAACATATCCTTCACTTTTTCGAAGAAAGATTTATCAGATTTTTCAGGTTTAGGCTCAAAATTATCATTGCCCCTCATACGCTCAAAAAATTCTCTTTGCTCTTTGTTTAATTCTTTAGGAGTCCAAACATTTACATGTACTAAAAGATCACCACTACCATATCCATTAATACTAGATATACCTTTACCTCGTAGACGTAAAATTTTACCCGATTGAATACCCGATTCTAGTTTTATACGCACCTGCCCTCCTACGGAATCAATTTCCTTAGAAGTTCCTAAAACAGCCTCTGAGATACTTACATACAAATCGTAATGTAAATTATCTCCTTCTCTTTTTAGAGTTGCATGGTCTTCTGTTTCTATGGCAACTAATAAGTCTCCAGAAACACCATTACCTGGTGCCTCATTACCTTTTCCTGGGACTTTTAACTGCATTCCTTCCTCTACACCTGCTGGGATATTTATAGATACTGTTTCTTCTTCTACTTTTAATCCTTGTGCATCTGCATCACTAGGACGTTTATCTATTATCTGTCCGCTACCCCCGCAAGAACTACATGCTGCAGAAGTTTGCATTCTTCCTAAAATAGTATTCTGTATTTTAGTTACTTGTCCACGTCCACCGCAAGTACCACAAGTTTTATATGTTACTCCTGATGCTTGTTTTTTTCTACGGACTTTTACTTTTTTCTCTACCCCGTTAGCAATTTCCTCCAAGGTTAGTTTTACACGAATTCTTAGATTACTTCCTTTAACCCTGCGCTGACCACCGCCACCGCCAAAGCCACCGCCAAAACCGCCGCCGCCAAATATGTCTCCAAACTGACTAAAGATATCATCCATGTTCATACCTCCGCCGAAGCCACCACCACCTCCTGCGCCGCCTTCAAAAGCTGCGTGCCCAAACTGGTCGTATCTTGCTTTTTTATCTGCGTTACTTAAAACCTCATAAGCTTCTGCCGATTTCTTAAATAATTCTTCCGCTTTTGCATCTCCAGGGTTTTTATCTGGATGGTGTTGAACAGCTTTTTTTCGGTATGCTTTTTTTATTTCAGTAGCTGTAGCATTCTTACTAATACCTAATATGTCATAATAATCTTCCTTCATACCTAGTTTTTAGTTACCCACAACCACTTTAGGGTGGCGTATTATTTTATCTCCAAGAGTAAAACCTTTTTCTATTACGTCTATAATTTTACCCTTTAATTTTTTATTAGGAGCTGGTATCTGCGTAATAGCCTCATGCATATCTGCATCAAAAGCATCACCTTGCTTTACTTCCATTGCATTTAAGCCTTTAGATTTAAGCGTTTCTCTTAGCTTCCCATTAATTAGCTCTACCCCTTTAAAAGCTTCTTTATCATCTGATTTAGATAACTCATTTAAGGCTCTTTCAAAATCATCAAGTACTGGCAACAAAGAAACCAAAACTTCCTGACCTGCTGTTTTAAACAAATCCATTCTTTCTTTTGAAGTTCTTTTTTTATAGTTTTCAAACTCGGCAAAAAGACGTAAAAATTTATCCTTCTCTTTTACCAAATCTTCTTTTAATTGGTCCTCAGGAGATACTTCTTCTTGTTCCACAGAAGCCTCTTCATTCTCAACCGTATTTTCTTGTGCTTCAGAAACAGAATTATCCAACTCTTCTTCTTTATTTTTATCACTCATTTTTTAAGTCACTTTTTATTTACCAAATTTGAAGTGGCAAAAGTACTGCCAAATCTTTAAAAATGTCAAAATGTCACACAACTTTATAAAAATAGAAGTTTACATGTAGATTTTGAATGATTTTTTTTGCAGAACAAAGTATTAAGAAAGAAATTCCTTAGTGTGTTTTGTAGTATTTGTAGAATCCATAGAGGCACTTTCACATATCCGTTCTACAGCCAAACATACATTTGGAAAGAAAAAAACAAAACCTTCTTCTTCTATTTTTTTACTACTAACCCGCTGACTAACAAACAAAAGGTAAGACATTCTACCTAAGATTAATCGCATTACTATCTCTGGAATATTAGGTAAAAATAAAGGCCGTTGTAATGCTTTTGCTATTTCTCCTACTAATTTGGAATTAGATACTGGGTTAGGACCTACCCCATTAAAAATTCCTGCCAATTTATTTTCACTCACAAACAAAAACATCCTTGCCAAATCCTTAACATGAATCCAAGATTGCCATTGTAATCCAGTACCAAAAGCTGCTCCAAAATAATTTTCGATTGGCTTCATTAATTTCGGCAGTGCGCCTCCTTTTTGGGATAATACTAATCCTATTCTTATTTTGGCAACTGGAAAATCGAAGATATTAAAAGCATCCGTTTCCTGCTCCCAAGCATGTACTATTTCTCCTAAAAAACTAGAGTCAATTTCTTTTTCGTCCTCTAGATAATAATTAGATAGGGAGTTTGGATAGACACCAATAGCAGAAGCTGAAATAAAAGAATTTACGCTACTACTATCTACTGTTTGCAACCCTTTTCGAAGTGTTGCAAGAGAATTAATTCTGCTATCTAAAATTTGTTTTTTATTTCTTGAAGTCCATCTAGTAGCAATAGAACTACCTGCTAAATTTATAATAGCCGTGACGCCTAAGAAACAATTAGTATCTATCTCCCCTTTAGAGGGGTTCCAATAAAAGCCTTGATATTCTTTTGCATTCTCTAACTTAGCCCTAGAAGTAGTTAAATAATGGACTTCAATATTCTTAGAAAGACACTGTGCTACAATCTCTCTCCCAACTAATCCTGTGGCGCCTGTAATGAGAACTTTCATAAACCAAAGATATAGGTTTTTATCCCTAAAAGATGTAGTTTTAAAACGCTTTTAACAGTAGCTATTAATCCTTTATTAGAAAACACATAATCCTCTTCTATATTTTAACTTTTCACCACCCTACACCTTACTCTTATACCCTCTTAACATCTCTCTTTTTCCTGGAGGCCCAGGAAGTCTTTCTACAATAAAACCAACTGCTTGCATAGCCCTACGTACACTTCCTTTTGCAGAATAAGTAACCAAATACGCGTCCTCTTTTAGGGCTTTAAACATAATTTTAAAAATCTCTTCTGTCCATAGCTCTGGCTGCACACGGGCTCCAAAAGCATCAAAATAAATTAAATCAAAAGCATTGCTATCTTGTATTTGACTAAAATCTTTTTGCTCTTTCACAAGCTTAAAATCTTCTGTTATCTCATTTATACTCCCCCACTCTACAGCATGCATTTTATCAAAAACACTTGTATATGTCTCTGCTTTTAATTCCGATAAGTAATTTAACGAATTTAGCTCTTCCGAAGACACAGGATAAGCCTCTACTCCTTTATAACCGATTGTTAAATTATTTTTTTCTGCCTCTATACATGTAATTAAAGCATTTAAACCTGTTCCAAAACCTATTTCCAAAATAGATATTGAAGTATTGGAAAATAATGAAAGACCATGCTTAATAAAAACATGATATGCCTCTTGTATTGCCCCGTGTTTAGAATGGTATTGTTCGTTCCACTCTGGTATATGAATGGTTTTAGATCCATCCGCTGTAATAATTATTTCTCTTTTCAAACTATTTTTTTAACAACACCCCTTCTGCGGTAAAACCGTACGTCTTTTTCGTTTTTGTAATCTTAGCAATATCCTCTTCTGACTCCCCTGCATCTTTTGCATAATGCTGTTGGTCGGCAATACTCATTTCTTCTACAAAAGCAAGACCACTTACCACAACCTCTTTCTCTTCTATATCTTTAGGCATAAAAAAACCGTAGTCCTTAAAGCGAACCATAGCTTCTTGATTATCCCCTAAGCTTAATTTCATCCAACATCCCTTTGCATTACAAACATCGGTAACCGTTGCTATAAATTTTATTCTTGTAGTATCTGCTACCGTCATTTTTTGATATTTGTCTAACATCATATTAGATGAAACTATTTTTTT